>NZ_CP031945.1 GCF_003443655.1 Nostoc sphaeroides | reverse complement strand
GCCAAAGGTGAATTGGGTTGTGTGATGTTGACCCAAGCGGCGACTGACATACCCCAAACTCAAAACATAACTTGCAAGCAACCATTGGGAATACCAGGGAATGCAACACAAACAATCTATCCTTACTCACAAACCCAATGGGTAATTCGCTATGAATGGGCGGATTACATCAAAGAGAAGGGAAAAGATAAATCCTTCCGCCAATGGCACAGGCTTCCAGATGGCACTCCAGAGATGAGAAAAGGGGATGAACCCTGGAAAGCTTACCGCATTGATGAAGCCCTAGCCTGTGCTAAATCTGTGACGGGAACCCCGGCGCTACTCCAGCATGAAGGTGAGGGATGCGTAGAAGTTGGTCGCGCACATGGTCTTGCTGGGATTACGTTTGTTGGCAGTGGATGGGACAAGAAAACCATTACCCCAGAATACCAACGTGTTAAAGATTCAGGCATAGGATTAATCGTTTTTCTGCACGATGCTGACGACACTGGCTTAAAGAAACTCCAGACCTGCCAGGACTGTGCTGCCGAGGTGGGAATTGCATTTATTGGAATTAACCCGCACGACATCTGCCCCGATTTACCATATAAGTCAAGTGACATCAAAGAAATCTTGGGGCAGATGGAAACACCAGAATTTATCCGCGCTCTTGAGCAGGAGATTCATGCAGCAGTAGCAGAGCGATCGCAACTGGCAGAGCTAAAAAATACTGATAATTCTTCAAATGATGAAGATGCCCGGATTTCTCACAAGCAATAAAAAATGTCTTACATGAGGTCATGTAAGACATTTTTTTTGATACACCATCAATTCAAATTTAGGTAGGAAAATTAATTAAGTATAAAACTTGATATTAAAGACAAAATTAGCACTATATTTTTATGATTACTGAAACCGAAATGCTCGGTTCATAAAATTAAGCATTTCAAAAGTAGACTTGGATCAAACCAAGCTGAAAGCATCATTAATTAGAGATGAGTGGAAATGCAGCAAAACTAATATTAAGCAGTATTTGGCAGCATTTTTAAGCATCTGTAAGCAGCAGCCCAAATATATTTAGAAGGACTTGAGCTACTAATTGCAATTAAAATTCGCTGTGCGCTTACAGTAATCACTGCGCCTAATTTCAGTAATTTAGTCCGAATAGTTCCGACTTGGGCGTTTTGTAGTTCTGTCTTCGCCAAACATTTTGACCGCAAGGCATTCATCAAAGCGTAAGCTATAGAAGAAAACCACAATCGTAACTGATTGCCCGCAAATGTGTGTGTACTGGTTCTATCGCTAAAAAGTTCCAGTTGTTGTTCTTTAAAGCGATTTTCCATCTCACCTCTAGGACAATATTTCTGGGTATAAAGTTCACCTGGAGCCATCTTATCTGTAGTAATTGATGTGACAACAAAACGGATATTGGTTCCCTTGACTCCAGACTCAACTTTACAGATAACACGGCGACTACGACTCCAAGATTCACGAGTCTGGTAGTTTAAAGATTTATACCAAATTGAGTTATTAATCAAGTTATAAGCAACTTCAGGAAGTTGTTCACCTGGGTTAAATACAGTTTCCAAAAATGAAACTACTGTTGATAGTTTCTGCTCATACTCAAGCGAGGCTCTGTTTTTAGTCGTGGTAGTCATCTGAATTAAACGACTGTTTTGCGCCAATCCAAAAACGTAATCAACTCCCGTTTGGGACTCACACCACTCCATTATGTTATCTCGTGAATAGGCACTATCTCCACGTACTAGAATCTGGACATTACTCCATTGGTCACGTATTTGTTTAATAACTCTTTGTAGCTCTTCCAATGCCCCTGCTGCTGGGTCTACATTTGAAGGTCGTAGTTTTGCTGCCAATAAGTGTTTGCCACAAAAAATATAAAGTGGAGCATAGCAATATCCTCCATAATAGGTATTGAAAAAAACTTGCTCCTGATTTCCATGAACTAAGTCATCAGTTACATCTAAGTCTAAAATAATTTTTCGTGGTTCTTTCGAGTAAGATTCTAGAAATATTTTTACAAATAGACTTTCAATTGCTTCTGAAGAATGCCCAATTTTATGGTAACGACTGTCTGCTCCTTGTTCTACATCTTCAGGACAATGTTCGAGACGATTTAATGTACAATTTCGGAGCTAAAACAAATGCTTCATTTTCTATACCAATTCTTTTTTGTAATGCTATAGCAAACATTGGATCATGACGTAATTCCTCATGGTCATTTAAGTCTTCATACCCCATGACCAGTCCGTATATCCTTTGTGTAATTAAGCTTTCTACTGTATGGTCAATTCGATTTTGTTTTCGGTAATCTTGGAAACACTCTGCAAACTGTGATGTTATTTGTAGTTTTCTGTCTATTTCAGCAATTAAGCTTAATCCAGCATCAGATGTTACCTGTCCACCCTGGAAATTAACTACAACCGGTGGTGACTTTGGTTGTTCAAATCTGAACTGTTTTGGGAGCGATCGCCTTGTGGGTCGAATCATCGTTTATAACTGCTGAAATACTTGCCATATATACATTTTAGCAGTTTCCGATCCCGCTTTTTTTCGAGTTTGTGAGAAATCCGGGCTATCTGGGGTTCGAGTTGTCACCCAACCAACCAACCCTATTGGAGTTTCTAAAAAAAACAGTCGCACTCCTAGACTGCATCTACCCGACTCAAGACAACGACAATTTATTTCTTATCCCCGCCGATGACCAACTCGATACCGTACAAGATTATTTATCTAACAGTGGAGTAGGTGCAACCTTACTCAAGCGACGATTGGAAGCCATCAGGCAAATTTTCCAAGTTTGCATTATCGATGCCCCACCCCAGCGATCGCAAATTTGTTTAACAGTAATTGGCGCAGCAGATTTTTTAATCATCCCCGCAGAAGCATCGGTCAAAGGTTACGGTTCGCTCGTGCGGACGCTCGACTTACTAAGCGGCTTGCGAGATGTCGGAGCCACGAATGCCTCAATCTTAGGTGTACTACCCTTCCGCGATCGCTGGTTTGGTAACACCCAAGCGCAAGAAAGTCGGGCTGCTGTAGATGGAATGCGTGACGAAGTTGGCGAAAAGTTAGTTCTACCTTCAATCCGCGAGTCAGAACGTTACAAGCAGGCCATCAACAAACGTACAACCCTCTCGCAGTTGGGATACACCGACCTGGAATATCCATTTGAAATCTTAATCGATAAAATCCGCGCCTCTGTTGGGAGCAAATAAAAATGTCAGATAACGTACTCAACCAACTACGCAACAAACGCAATCGCCCAACAGTTACACCACGTCAGGATGCACTTCTGAGGAGAGAACAGCCCCAAGCCCAACCACAAGAGCAAAACTCATTGCCACAACCCACTATAGTTACAGAACTTGCCAACTCAACTGCTGAAAGAGGTGACACACTTGCAGAACTCAAAGCCGAACTCGAAAAATACCCCCAAACTCGGCGACATTCGGCAATCGTTCTAGAAAAAGACCTCGACCAAGAATTGACACGGTTTTGTAAAGAATTAGGCATCACAGTTGAGGTATTTTTAGAAGCTGCCTGGACTGTTGCTAGTACTGACAATGCGCTTACAGAAAAAATTACCACGGAAGCCAAGCGCCGCTATGACCAACGTAAGCGGGTTGGGCAAATTAAACGGTTAATCACAATGTTGACCAACCCTTCAAAGTAAATAATGAGCCTCAATACCCAAAAAGAAGATTTCAGTTACGCTTATGTGTATGCCGTCACTGCAACTGCTGGCTACTCCTTGCAAGCAGCCACACGTAGGTTAGATGATAGCGGCATCGACGCTACAATTACCGTACCAGGAAAACTCAACTCCAAGCGTCTGCCGAGATTTGACGTACAAATTAAATCTACATCCCAAGATGTTAAGAGAGAAACATCCATCAAATACCGACTCAGCGTCAAAAACTATGACGAACTCCGGGAAGACGACCCCTTCGTGCCACAACTATTAATAGTTGTTTTAGTGCCAGAAGAAGTTAGCGACTGGTTATCCCAAACCGAAGAATCCATATCCCTCAAACGCTGCGGTTACTGGCTATCGTTGCGCGGACAACCAGCGATTGATAACAAGACGAACATCACAGTGGAAATTAAGCGTCAAAATATATTTAGCCCCGACGCACTCAAAACCATAATGTCACGCATCGCCGTTGGAGAAACCCTATGACAGCTATTTTCCCGGATGTGGAAAAATTCAAATGTATCGACCCCCGACAAGTAGAAGCTTACTTAGTTGGGCATGGTTGGCAGCAACAGCAGCGTCAAGGTGATAAAGCTGCCATTTGGACTCTAGACGGTTTTGAAATTTTACTTCCCCTCAAAGGAGAAATTATCGACTTTTCTCGTCGGATGGCGGAAGTCGTTGAAACTCTGGCGTTGGCAGAAACCAGAGATCAACAGTCAATTTTGGGTGACTTAATTACAAATGCACCTAATACCACCATTCAAGCAGTCGTCACGCACATCGCCACACCCAATGCAGATCACAAGAGTGGCGACATCACCATGCTGGGCATCGTGGTTGATAAACTGCGTCCCATCCACACCCAATTAGCTGACCGTGACTACATCCTGGCACTGAAGGCTTACCAAGAACGCCTACCCGTTTATTGCACGGGTGACTTAATCAAGTCTAACGGGGTATTCATTCTGAAAAATCCCCATAAATTTCGCCTGGATCATAGTGAATAATGTTCTAACACCGTGACCAAAGTAAGCTCAGTATTCAAGATTATGAATGATTGCAACTTTCGCCACAGCAAGGCTTACAAACAAAATGGGTGGAGAGAATATCAGTTCTCGCAATCCGTAGAGCTTGAAAGGCTTGTGGTTGCAGCACATTTAGAGGAGGATTTAATTTAAAGCACCTACCAGACAGCCCGTGAACGCGATCGCATCTAATTTCAACCCAGAATCGCTGGCGTTAACCGAACCAGTACCTCTGACGCTACACCCAGCTGAAGTTTACCTTAACAGTCTTGGTGAAGGTTCTCGGCGGACGATGCGGGAAGCACTCAACGCGATCGCCCAACTGCTAACCAGTGGCACAAGTGATGCAAGTACTTTGGATTGGTCGAAGTTGCGCTATCAGCACACTGCTGCGGTACGGTCGGTGCTGATGGAAAAATACAGTCCAGCGATGGCGAATAAAATGTTATGTGCATTACGGCGGACGCTCAAGGAAGCTTGGCGGTTAGAATTAATGTCCACGGATGAGTATGGACGAGCGGCTGATATTGAGTCCGTGCGGGGCAAGAGTTTATTGAAGGGGCGAGAAATCGATGCTGAAGAAATATCTGCACTTTGGGATGATTGTATTCAAGATGACTCAACATTGGGTCGGAGGGATGCCGCACTGCTGGCAGTTTTGACGGTTGGCTTGCGTCGCAGTGAGGTAACTTATCTTGATTTGAGCGATTTTAAGCCGCGCACTCGATCATTGACAATACGTGAAGCTAAGGGCCGGAAGGAACGAATTGTGTATTTACCCGAAGCTGGTGTGCAAGCTGTCCTTGATTGGCTGCTGATTCGGGGGAAAGCACCAGGGGCGCTATTTTATCCCTTAAATAAGGCAAATAAAATCATACATAGACGGATGAGTGAGCAGGGGGTGTTACGAGCATTGCAACGGCGAGGGGAAAAAGCTGATGTGGATGCCTTTACACCCCATGATTTTAGAAGAACTTTTATTGGTAATCTATTGGATGCGGGTGCAGATATCGTCACGATAGCGAAACTTGCAGGTCATGCGTCGCCAAATACTACAAGTAAGTATGATCGGCGGGGGGAAGCAGCTAAGAAACGGGCGATTGATTTGCTGAATGTGCCTTACAAGAGACATTAGATACCGCAAATTTGTTACAAAGCTATTATTAAGTAATATTTCGCCAACGGTATCAAAATCTGACAAGAACCACTTTATCCGAATGGCACGCTTGAAAAGCTGAAACACTTGTGGTTTAAGCAGTTTGCAATTGCTTTCGTAATTCGTGCCGGGGTTTGGTCATTAAGGGGTAAGCTTTCGGGCGGCGTTTACGGACTCGTGGTTCACTTCTGCCAGGGCGATCGCTCACAGCCTTGTGAGCAATAACTTTAAGTAAAGTCCATTGACATCCTCCCCACCCTACTTCGTTGAGGGTGGGGATTCCAAAGATCGCTCTCTGGGTTTCCTCTTTCCACGAGTTGACTTGCTTGAAGGAGTTTCCTCACTCAAGTATTGGTCAGTCTCTCCAGAGGCGTTAGTTCCGACGTGACCCGCCGTACTCAATCCTTTTTCTAATATGTTCCGCGCTGCGTTCCAATCCCTGTCTTGGGTATGCCCACAATGAGGACAAACATGAGTTCTGGTTAAGAACGTCTTTTTGACAACCTCGCCACAGTTAGAGCAATTCTGACTGGTGTAGTGAGGTGGAACGGCAACCGTGACCACACCAAACACCTTACCGAAATACTCAACCCAATCACGAAACAACGACCACGAAGCATCACTAATAGACTTAGCCAAGCGGTGATTTTTCACCATATTCCGCACCATCAAATCTTCATACGCTACAAGGTCGTTAGACCTCACCACGCACCTTGCTGTCTTAACGGCAAAGTCTTTACGCTGGCGACTTACTTTGAGGTGTTTCCGTGCAAGTTTATTTCTAAACTTAATTCTGTTTTGAGAACCTTTTTTAGTCTTAGACATCCGGCGTTGCAACCGCCTCAAAGACTTCTCACTCTTGCGAAGATGTCTAGGATTGGGGACTGTCTCTCCGTTACTATCGGTGTAGAAATGGTTCAGTCCAACATCAATACCAATAGTTTTTCCTGTTGGTTCTCGTCTTTCAACTCGCTCTTGGTCAATGCAAAATTGGCAATAATAGCCATCTGCACGACGTACAACCCGCACCCTTTTAAACTGTTTAAGCTGGTAGAAATGCAGGTCACGAGTTCCCCAGAGTTTAAAGGTTCCTGCCTTAAATCCATCCGAGAAAGTGATATACCTGCGGTCATCAGAAAGTTTCCATCCACAGGTTTTGTACTCAACAGAACCATGCGTTTGTTCTTTCTTAAACTTTGGAAATCCCTTTTTCCCTGGTTTACCTTTTTTGCAGTTATCAAAGAACCGAGCGATTGCAGACCACGCCCTTTCAGCACTGGCTTGTCTTGCCATTGAGTTCAGCTTGTCAACCCAAGGAAACTCAATACTGGCTGCAAGTACAGCGCAAAATTTATTTAGGTCATAGCGTCCAATGCCCTTATTGTCCATCCAGTATCTCAGGCAGCTATTACGCACAAAACGAGCAGTACGAATCGCTTCATCAAGCGCTCGATACTGCTCGTTTTGTCCTTCAAGTTTTGCCTCAAATACGATCATTTATGTCTATTCTTGCTACATAAATAGTAGATCATGATTGTCAAAAACTCAACTACCTTCTTCCCTAATTTCGCTTACGCTCAATTTTGGTCAGAAGGTGTTTCGTTTTTGACCGCTTTACATCCACGAACTACGAAGCGTTGAGGCAGGGGTATTACAGCGATTTGATAAATTTGAAGCCGTTTTGTTGAAGCTGCGGCTAACAATTCGGGAATTGTTACTATTGGGTCAAATAATCGCTTTTTATATCTAATTTTTAGTTCTGAGAGTGCAATATTAATTGCAGACTCACTTAACAATTCTTTAAAAGGCAATCCTAAACTTTGACTAAATTTATCCTTGAGAATTTGTATTCGTAGTGTCACAGTGGTATTTATGTTGTTGGCTTATTCGTATCAATGAAAGTATTTCATGAACGAGTAAGCTTTTCCTACCTACAAGAAAATTTTAGACAACTTGTACATCTGATTCCACTCTCTAGAACTTGGCACAGCGATGGCGTACCCGCCACCCCCATTCTTGCGATCGCAAAGAACACGCTCACTTCATCAGCGATCGCTTCCATGACAATGCATCAAGGACGATCTCCTGATCTATCCCTACACTGTTCAATAGCTTGCAATCTAGCTGAGTCGCCTACAACCCAATGCTCTACAACATCTTTGTTGTTTTCATCTTTGCCTCGGCTTAGGCTGAAAGCTCCTAATTCTCCAAATGGTACTGATGGCACACAACACACCAAAGATTCGGTCTTCATCACTGGTGTTGTGCCAGTTTCGTTATTAACGAAAGCCTGATATTTAATACTGGATCGTCCAGCATCTAGCATCAAATGAATTACCTTTTTTGATGGCATTGATGCTTTCTCTGTTATAGTTTCAGGCTCGTTTATGTTGGGTGCGTTCGTGCTAAAGCATGTTGGTTGTTTTTTAGGTCTTGACATATCGTTTTACCCTCAACTTTTTATCGTCACTGTCACAAGCAAAAGTAGTCGTTATCAACTAACGTTTCATGTTTCATGTTTCATGTTTAAGGCTCGTGAAAGTATCGTTTCACGGTTGTTGTGAGGCTGAAACATTGATGCAACCGTTGAAACAGTTTCATGAAACATTCTTTTCAACACTACTGAGTATCTTGGCTCCCCCTTGTGGGAGCCTGTGACAGCATCGAATGAAAGCAAAATCTGAAGTAAAAGGAAGTTAACTACCTCTGCATGGTCATTAATGCCTAATTCCTGCGCTTTATTGCTGATAAATGGGTGTAAAGATTGCCTGATTGTTACTCGCATAATTTTCCTCAAAATAAATTCGCAGGCTGAAGTCGCCAAGAATACGTGTATCTTGTCTCTCGCTGGCGCTTTTGCCTTCTCTGCTTTTGCGTGGTAGCTAATTAAGTAACTCTGCCGTTTCAACCATCTGATACAGGCTTCGTCAAACCGTGGCATTTATGCCATAGCCACACTATAACACCAAATTACTCTATTACGCTATAAATTTAGTACGCAAAAATGAAAATTACTGATTATAAGTGGATAATCAAAAAGTAGCGTTTATGAGTAATTGGGTAATTGTGGGTAGACCTAAAGGGGATAAACCAGATGAAGTGGCACATCTTAGAGCAAGGATGCCAAAGGATTTGCATACAGAATTTAAGCTGTGGTGCGTTAAAAATAATCGGACGATGGACACCGTGATCTGTGAGCTAGTCCAGGAATTTTTGGATAAGCAGCATTCACAAGGATAATTGCGTACTAGCGTATTAGGTGTATAATTGCTTTCAAAGGCTATAGATAAAAACAGGTATGTGAGTAAAAGATTTTCAGTAACCGTTCCAGATTATGTTTTTGAAGATTTAGAGGCGATCGCACGAATCCAAGGAAGACCGACCGCTACCTTGGTTGCTTTTCTTGTAGAAGCATTTGTAAGGGATGCGCGAGAAAAAGGAGAGCTACCCTCAGCGAAACCGCCCAAGCAAGATGGTGCAGCATGACCGATGACATAAAACACTCCAAAGGAAAATTTGACCCAGTTACGGAAACAATCTTATTGGCAAGTAGCTGCATCTGAGGAGTATTGCAGGCGAATCGCCAAAAAGACAGGTAGACGATTAGTAGAAATAATTGATACAGAAGATGAACCGTTACCAATAGTTTGTATTTTTGAGGATTACACCGATGACTGAAACAGCAACTCTAATGCCACTAAGTACATTTATCCCGGTTTTGACAGCTATCAGCGATCGCGATTGGGTACGGTTTAAGGATCTTGTTGTCAGTTTTGCTCCCCGCTCACGGGATCGAAACTTGGGCAGATGTTTTCAACTGGAGAATCATGCCCGCGCTAGAGCCAGAGGCTAAAAGATGGCTGTTAGTGAAAAAATGCAGCCAAGGTATTAAGTCAGTCAAAATTTTAGATTAATGTCTTGTTAAAGCAGCATCAACAAATTGAATTATTCTTAGTCACACTAATACTATTAGTGTGAGGTATTTATTTGGTTTTTAATATTAGTTTAAAAATTGTAAAAGCTTTGCTGTGTCTTAGTTTGAGAAAAATAGATAAATTGTTTTATTTTATAAAGCTGAGATATTTATTATTTTTTTTTGCCTGAGATAATTTACTATGTAATAAGACTATACCCTTAGTCCATCTTTTCTAAGTGTCATGTCACCAGATATACATAAGAAAAGAATGCCTCCCCAAGACTCAACTTGTTAGAAGCAAGTTGTTTAACAGTCTTAGAAGACACCCTCAATGTTTTCGATTAAATTTATTTATAACTTAATGTTATCAGTTCCGATGACTTCCTACAACGGGTTATAGAGAAATTTAATTAAAGTCTTGGTAAATCTTCAGGGGAGGTAAAGCCCACACACTTTACCTCATAAGGATTAGCCAATGGTAGCCACCTTTAACGGTTCTAGTACTACTGCTACAAATGATGTTCGTGGACATCTAGATCAACTGACTTTAGCCCCACTATTATCTGAACCCAGGAATCAGGCGACACAGCCCAATAGTGTTGAGCAAATCTGGACTAACGAGAGCGTTAAACAGCATTGGATTTCATTTGACGCTTTCAAAGATTTTATTAAGCAGAAGTTTGGGCGTGACCGACTTTGTGCAGAGCAGTTTGACGCGATGATTGAGTTTACAGACTCACCATGCCGGATAGCCGAGGCTTTAAGGTGGAAAAAACCATATTCCGGCGTTGTGTATGCTGCGCTGATGCTGAATGCAGATGGTAGCGTCTGGCATTCAATTTTGAGTCTACCAAACGATGATGGCACAAAACCTTACAAACGGCTGGCTCCATCTAAGAATGGAGATCAGTGCTTCTATCCTCGCGTCGTCCCCACTATTAGAAGGCTCATTGAGCAACAGATGGGACTTGAGAAAGGCAGTATCCCTGATGATGTGGATTTCTATGAATGGTTAGCCAATTCCGAGTTACCTCTAATTACGACCGAAGGCGGGGAAAAACTCTTTAGTCTAATCTGTCAGGGATACCCCGCCACCACCAACTACGGCGCGACCTGTGGGGTAGATAAAAAGACCAAGCGATTCAAGCCCAGCTTACAGCGAATCATGAATCGCCCTAGAACCTTGTTAGTTGCCTATGACATGGATTCTAATCCCTCGGTCGTAGCATCTGTAAACAAGGGGATTGATGCACTGTCTTATTCGGCGCAAAAAGTAGGCTCCACCGTATCGCGCCCCACCTGGGACGAGTCACTAGGCAAAGGGATTGATGACTTGTTGCTGACACCAAACGGTTCAACGCTTTGGGCCCAAAGCTATAATTTAGCGCTATGTCTTGCCATAATCACCAAAATGCTGGGCATTGGGGCGGTACACGAGGTGAATAGTTTTGAACAACTCGAACAACTTGCTCAACTCTACGGCACTATTGTAGAGTTAAATATTTTGAAAACTCGCATGAGTGCGGATAATCTAATCGCGGCACTAAATCAGCAAATCAGAGAATTGACCCACGGCAAAGATGCCGTTGAGTCCAAGTCTCATCAGTCAAAGTCTTATCAGTCGAAGTCAAAACTTATCCCGGCTGACATACTGGCATTTGAATTAGCAGAAGATTACCGAGAGCGCCTCAAGTACTGCAACGAATACAAGGAATGGAAGTACTATCTAGGTGACGATTCGGGATTGTGGAAATCCCAGGATGACCACATGATCGAAACAATGATTCAGGGAATATTAGATGCCCGTTCCATTGTTGGCTATGGCACTGATAGCTATATAGTCAATATTCGCAAATTCATGGCGCGACGGCTAACTGTTGAAACGTGGCCCCAAAGAACAGGCATCGTTCCATTCCTAGATGGCGTACTGGTGCTGGCTACTGGAAAGTTTGAGAAACACTCACCCGGTAATTATTTAACCTGGACACTGCCCCATCGCTTTGATAATCCCTCTCTTCGAGATTGGCCAACGATTCGCGGTTGGTTCCAGGAAGTAACGGAGGGCGACTCCCAAAAAATACAAACCCTCATCTGTTTTGCAGCTGCCACACTCAGAGGTATGTCTCATCTCCAAAAAATTCTTTACCTCTGGGGCAATGGCGGCAATGGTAAAGGCATTTACTCGGATATCCTGACGGCGTTAGTCGGCTCAGAGAATACTTGGAGTGGCAAAATTGAAAACTTGGATAATCCTAATTTCCTGGTAGACATACTCAATAAACGCTCAGTCATTTTTGAGGATCAAGATAAGGTCAATGGCGGTTTGCAAACTTTCAAAACCCTCACGGGGGGAGGAAGCACCAAAGCCAAGGAAGTTTATAAAAAAGCTTGTGATGTCAGATTGTCCGCCACAGTTTTAATTACTTCCAATTATGCGGCGCTCCAAGGCTCTGGGGTCGGCAGATGGCTCAAAAGGCGGTTGATTGTAGTAAATATGAATTACTGTCCACCAATTGTAGATACTCACCTCAGAGAAAAGCTCTACCCAGAGATGGGAGCCTTCACCCAGTACCTACTTACCATTCCAGAGAGTGAAATAATTAACACTCTCAATGGAAAAAACTCTACTGGCTATGATCTCGCTTACTGGGAAATGGCGCAGATGACTGACTCCATCGCGGCTTGGGTGGAACGGCATATCGTGCGAGATCCAAAAGGAGTGGTCAAAGTCGGCTCCAACAAAAACGAGTGGCAAAGCAGCAGCTACCGCCCCGAAATCAGCACACTGTTTGGCTCATACCATCACTACTGCCAAAATTCTGGGCAACAAGGCAAGAGCCTACCCAATTTCACCCCAGACTTACTGCAAGTCTTAAATCATGTGCTGGGATGGTCTGATGTTAAGCAGGAAAAAACCAGAACTGGCAGTCATTTTTACGGTATCCGGTTAAGAGGTACTTTCGATGAGGCTCCGTTCCCTTCCGAATCTTCAATCACTTCCAATCAAGCTGGTGATGGAGGTGTGACGGACAAGGTTATGGATATGGTGATGGACTCAAAGCCTTATGGTGACGGATGTGATGGACATTTACAGAAAAATCTTTTTGTAAATGAGGTAAATAATCATCCATCTAATTTTTTGAAGAGTGAAAGTTTGGGCGATGAGAAAACAGATTTTGTAGAAAGTTTGGGCAAAACTCCATCACCTCCGTCACAACCATCACCTGAGATAGCTATAACCCATACACCACTTGCATTACCATCCATTTCCCCAAACCATCACCAATCCGTCACCAATCCGTCACCGGCTCCATCAGCATCCGTCACCACTCGCCAACCCGTTAGAGGAGATCGTGTCCGGCTGAAAGAAAGCGGCGAGGTTTGTCTTATCTCTTGGGTTTCCTGTGGCAGTGATAAAGTACTTTTGGTTTCTGCACTCACCGGACAGCCTCTCACTGCTACTTCAAAGTTGCGTCCTGGCGCTGCGGCGGGTGGATTAAATCTCATTGATGTTAGTGAACTGGAGTTTTTGGATGCAGTAGCCCAACTCAAAATCGGAGAACGCGTTCGATATGTCGGCTCAGATGCATCGCTGGTGGCCCAAGAGCTATCTATTTATAAACCCGAAAAAAGTGGTTACAGCTGCACCAATCAACAGAAATACCTAATTACCAATCCCCAGGGCAATCGTCGCATATTCGCCGCGTCCGAGTTGCAATTGATTGAGAGCAACACCTAGTACCCCAAAGTCGGCGATCGCGTTCTCTATGATTGTCCGAGGAAAGGGAAGTGACTTGATTGTGCTTCAATTAACGGCTTTTGCGCTTTGTGATCAGCGTGTGTCAACTATCTAGTGGAGACAGATGATAATTGTTTGCAATAGTCGGTAATGAGTGGGGTTTGGCAAGTTAAGCCTGTAACTCTTTTGTCAAGAGGCTTTCAGAGAATTGTTGAAAAAAAACTGGTTAGACCCTCGTTGAAGATCGGGAAAAGGAGCGACAATTAACTTAATGTTTGGTTTTCGCCGCTGTTTGATAATACCTAAATCTCGATTTTGGGGGTCAGCAAAATATTTAACGGGGTCTGTTGCCTTACCTTTTTGATGAGCCATTGTAAAATGATAAAGACCGCGATAAATCATTTCTAATGAAATATCATCAAAGGGGAGAGACAGTTCATCTGCTACAGCATCACCTAAATCTACTAAAACAGCATAAAATAACCAGGTCGCCCAAATTTGTAACTTAATTCCATTGATTGAACCTGTCCACAAATAACTTAGTCCCAAGAGTCTTTTTACTATATTAAAAGCATCCTCAATTCGCCATCTTCGCCGATATAAATCTGCTACTACATAAGGGGGTAAAACATGAGGGTCTAGGACGCTGGTTAAGTAGGAATGCCATGTTTTTCCTGACCGAACTTCAACCAAACGCAAGGTGATAAATGGGGTTTTATTTGTGCCAGAACCTAGACGTATCTTTCTGTCCCGTAGCCCATAACTATCTGTAAATACCTGTTCTACCTTGATTGCTGCTCCTTTTTTTATTCTGGTAATAAAATCAACTTTTTTCTCGATTATTTGATGCCAAAAGTTAAAGTGATAAAACCCTCTATCTAATAAAAGTAAAGTCCTTGCTGTGACTAAATTTAGGATATTTTCTGAGAGTTTTATGTCAGAGGCTTTGGGATTTTCTTCAAACCAAATCTCTACAGGTAATCTGGTCATTAAATCAATGACTGTACTCATTTTTCCTGCTAATTGTCCTCTTTGAGCCTCTTCTAGGCTTTGTAATTTCCTAAACAATGCTTCCAATGTTGAGCCATCTACTATCCAAATTTTCTCGAATTTTAATAACGTAAATTGAATACTTTCGGGTAATCGACGTTTATTTCTACTGTGCCAAGCTGTTCTCAAACTAGGCAATAAATCAAAAAATACTTTTTCAAATAATTCCGATGGAAATGTCAAAAATCTCTGTGATACAGCTTGTTGACTAACTTTTGTGGGATTACACCACAGAAAGCCGTCTCTAGCTAAGATTCTTGTCAGTTCTCTGACTCCTGCTACGTCTCTCCACAACAGGGTTAACACTGCTGCCATCATTAACGGTAAATTCAGTATCCGTTCTCTGAGTCCTAATTTACGGTAGTAATTTTCTTGATTTGTAATGGCTGGTGTCAGTAATCTTTCCAATTGCTCCGCAATTACTTCATCTTCGACCATTGGTCGTTGTTTCTTTTTGGCGTGGTCTCTATTGGTTTTTCGGCTGGTAGTCATAGCTACTCACAATCGCTCAATTACTTTTCTAGATTGAGTTTCTCACGATTTTTGACCTATCGAAATACCACCCTTGACAATTTCCTCTTTTCCTTAACTTGTCACCAATGGTAAAACCTGCCTTTGAATCTCGCCAAATAGCGACAGAGCAACAGCCACAGACAGGTAAATTAGTGCATTCTTCTGGCGAGATTGCGGAGTTTGGCGAGATTGGGGTAATTGATAAATTGTCCTCAATCATTGAAGGGCTGCTGGGCAGAAGTGACAATCAGCCAGTAGTGCCGATCGCTGATAAGCTACTACTGACTATTGCAGAGGCACAAGCGCTAACTGGGTTGTCTAGAGAATTCCTGCGAGACGCAATTACGGCAGGTGAGTTAAAAGCCAAAGTAATTGGCAAGGGTTGGCGAGTTAAACGCAGTGACCTACAAGAGTACGTTGATAAGCTATTCTGATTCTCGCCAAACTGCGACAGGGTAAACCTCGCCAGTAGCAATTAGCATATTACGGTATTTGAAATAGTGGCGAGATTTGACGCGATTGCATGGGAGTGCAGTCTTGAAAGCGATCGCAACCAATGAGCAGATGGAGAAATGATTAGTCAACCTCTTGTGACAATGTTCCATTCCAAGCTCTTGTTGTTATCTGCCCTAGAACTTTTGGAAAAACAGTTAATGGATCTATAGCTTCTATTGGACATCCTTGCTTATAAACTCCATCAGGCTGATAAAAGCGATCGTGCTTTGCAAGCCAAAATATTCGCCGAGCAAAACACCCACTTCTACCAGTGTTAGGGGCATTGTCTTCTAGTTCTGCATAGCCAATGATCTGATAGGTTTGATACTTAACCTTTCCCTTTCTTCTACTGCAACAAGTATTAAAATATTCTCTAACATAAGGAATAGCATCGATATTGCTTAACCAAACAATCTTTGATTCAAACTGAATATCCGAGGGAGTTTGAGATTTTACACTCATAGTAAAACTTCCTTATGTAGCAATGCTGCTTTTAGCATTATAGGTATCACCGTGCCAAGACGGGAAGATTCTACGCGCAAGGCTTCAAGATTTGCCCAGCAAGCATCTACAAATCATTTTTCTACAGCACCCGTGAGCGGCTGTTTACCCTCATTTTATTAGCGCAGAGTACATACTCTGCGCTAATAAACCTATTGCATATAAAAAACCCTGGATAAATGCCAACTCTATGGAGATTGCAATTTATCTAGGGTTGTAAAGTATATATTTATGTCTCGTAAAAACGTAAACTTAGTGTTCCCAAAAATTTGGGGATTTGAACATTACATAGATGTGATCTTCAGGGGGTCTACCGAAATCAACCACAAAGTATATGCTTTACTCTGTAGCATCTAAATGGAAGTTACACGATTGTCGGCTCAACGCCACATCAATATATATAGGCTCTTATTACACGTAATGGCTCTATAGTAAATTACATAGGTCGGATATGTCAACAAGGTGTTTTATGCAAAAAAAGGTAAAAGGCATATACTAAAAAATGTCAGAGTAGTGCAATATAGGTTTAATCATCTATGTAACCTATGTATGCCACCAGACAATAAACAAGAAGTCACGGTAAGCTTTCGTGTTTTTCTTCCTGAGTCGCTGCGGACTGAATTTAAGGTTTGGTGCGCTAGAGAAAATACAAATATGAGTGAAAAGACGCGATCGCTTATTGAACAGTGGATCGAAACTAAGGTAAAAGCAAATGATTCCAAGCCAGCCTGATTTAAAATCTTTACCTTCTCTACAGATGCGATCGCTAAAAACAAATCAAATGATTAACCCATCTGCCATTGGTTTAAAATCACTCCCTTGGCTTCCGTTAGATGAGTGGTCAGAATGAACAATAACGATGACATCAAGAGATTTAAAGGAAAATTTGACCCGGTTACGGAAACAATCTTATTGGCAAGTAGCCGCGTCTGAGGAATATTGCAGGCGAATTGCTAAAAAAACAGGTAGACGATTAGTAGAAATAATTGATACAGAAGATGAACCGTTACCAATAGTTTGTATTTTTGAGGATTACACCGATGACTGAAACAGCAACTCTAATGCCACTAAGTACATTTATCCCGGTTTTTACGGCTATCAGCGATCGCGATTGGGTACGGTTCAAGGAACTTGAAGTAAGTTTTGCTCCCCGCTCACGGGATCGAAACTTGGGCAGATGTTTTCAACTGGAGAATCATGCCCGCACTAGAACCAGAGGCTAAAAGATGGCTGTTAGTCCAGAAATGCAGCCAAGGTATTAAGTCAGTCAAAATTTTAGATTAATGTCTTTTTGAAGCAGCATCAACAAATTGAATTATTCTTAGTCACACTACTATTAATATAGTGAGGTATTTATTTGGTTTTTAATACTAGTTGAAAACTTATAAAAGCTTTGCTGTGTCTTGGCTTGAGGAAAATAGATAAATTGTTTTATTTTATAAAGCTGAGATATTTATTATTTTTTTTTTGCCTGACATAATTTACTATGAAATAAGACTATACCCTTAGTTCATCTTTTCTAAGTGTCATGTCACCAGATATACATAAGAAAAGAATGCCTCCCCAAGACTCAACTTGCTTGTAACAAGTTGTTTAACAGTCCTAGAAGACACCCTCAATGTTTTCGATTAAATTTATTTATAACTTAATGTTATCAGTTCCGATGACTTCCTACAACGGGTTATAGAGAAATTTAATTAAAGTCTTGGTAAATCTTCAGGGGAGGTAAAGCCCACACACTTTACCTCATAAGGATTAGCCAATGGTAGCCACCTTTAACGGTTCTAGTACTACTGCTACAAATGATGTTCGTGGACATCTAGATCAACTGACTTTAGCCCCACTATTATCTGAACCCAGGAATCAGGCGACACAGCCCAATAGTGTTGAGCAAATCTGGACTAACGAGAGCGTTAAACAGCATTGGATTTCATTTGACGCTTTCAAAGATTTTATTAAGCAGAAGTTTGGGCGTGACCGACTTTGTGCAGAGCAGTTTGACGCGATGATTGAGTTTACAGACTCACCATGCCGGATAGCCGAGGCTTTAAGGTGGAAAAAACCATATTCCGGCGTTGTGTATGCTGCGCTGATGCTGAATGCAGATGGTAGCGTCTGGCATTCAATTTTGAGTCTACCAAACGATGATGGCACAAAACCTTACAAACGGCTGGCTCCATCTAAGAATGGAGATCAGTGCTTCTATCCTCGCGTCGTCCCCACTATTAGAAGGCTCATTGAGCAACAGATGGGACTTGAGAAAGGCAGTATCCCTGATGATGTGGATTTCTATGAATGGTTAGCCAATTCCGAGTTACCTCTAATTACGACCGAAGGCGGGGAAAAACTCTTTAGTCTAATCTGTCAGGGATACCCCGCCACCACCAACTACGGCGCGACCTGTGGGGTAGATAAAAAGACCAAGCGATTCAAGCCCAGCTTACAGCGAATCATGAATCGCCCTAGAACCTTGTTAGTTGCCTATGACATGGATTCTAATCCCTCGGTCGTAGCATCTGTAAACAAGGGGATTGATGCACTGTCTTATTCGGCGCAAAAAGTAGGCTCCACCGTATCGCGCCCCACCTGGGACGAGTCACTAGGCAAAGGGATTGATGACTTGTTGCTGACACCAAACGGTTCAACGCTTTGGGCCCAAAGCTATAATTTAGCGCTATGTCTTGCCATAATCACCAAAATGCTGGGCATTGGGGCGGTACACGAGGTGAATAGTTTTGAACAACTCGAACAACTTGCTCAACTCTACGGCACTATTGTAGAGTTAAATATTTTGAAAACTCGCATGAGTGCGGATAATCTAATCGCGGCACTAAATCAGCAAATCAGAGAATTGACCCACGGCAAAGATGCCGTTGAGTCCAAGTCTCATCAGTCAAAGTCTTATCAGTCGAAGTCAAAACTTATCCCGGCTGACATACTGGCATTTGAATTAGCAGAAGATTACCGAGAGCGCCTCAAGTACTGCAACGAATACAAGGAATGGAAGTACTATCTAGGTGACGATTCGGGATTGTGGAAATCCCAGGATGACCACATGATCGAAACAATGATTCAGGGAATATTAGATGCCCGTTCCATTGTTGGCTATGGCACTGATAGCTATATAGTCAATATTCGCAAATTCATGGCGCGACGGCTAACTGTTGAAACGTGGCCCCAAAGAACAGGCATCGTTCCATTCCTAGATGGCGTACTGGTGCTGGCTACTGGAAAGTTTGAGAAACACTCACCCGGTAATTATTTAACCTGGACACTGCCCCATCGCTTTGATAATCCCTCTCTTCGAGATTGGCCAACGATTCGCGGTTGGTTCCAGGAAGTAACGGAGGGCGACTCCCAAAAAATACAAACCCTCATCTGTTTTGCAGCTGCCACACTCAGAGGTATGTCTCATCTCCAAAAAATTCTTTACCTCTGGGGCAATGGCGGCAATGGTAAAGGCATTTACTCGGATATCCTGACGGCGTTAGTCGGCTCAGAGAATACTTGGAGTGGCAAAATTGAAAACTTGGATAATCCTAATTTCCTGGTAGACATACTCAATAAACGCTCAGTCATTTTTGAGGATCAAGATAAGGTCAATGGCGGTTTGCAAACTTTCAAAACCCTCACGGGGGGAGGAAGCACCAAAGCCAAGGAAGTTTATAAAAAAGCTTGTGATGTCAGATTGTCCGCCACAGTTTTAATTACTTCCAATTATGCGGCGCTCCAAGGCTCTGGGGTCGGCAGATGGCTCAAAAGGCGGTTGATTGTAGTAAATATGAATTACTGTCCACCAATTGTAGATACTCACCTCAGAGAAAAGCTCTACCCAGAGATGGGAGCCTTCACCCAGTACCTACTTACCATTCCAGAGAGTGAAATAATTAACACTCTCAATGGAAAAAACTCTACTGGCTATGATCTCGCTTACTGGGAAATGGCGCAGATGACTGACTCCATCGCGGCTTGGGTGGAACGGCATATCGTGCGAGATCCAAAAGGAGTGGTCAAAGTCGGCTCCAACAAAAACGAGTGGCAAAGCAGCAGCTACCGCCCCGAAATCAGCACACTGTTTGGCTCATACCATCACTACTGCCAAAATTCTGGGCAACAAGGCAAGAGCCTACCCAATTTCACCCCAGACTTACTGCAAGTCTTAAATCATGTGCTGGGATGGTCTGATGTTAAGCAGGAAAAAACCAGAACTGGCAGTCATTTTTACGGTATCCGGTTAAGAGGTACTTTCGATGAGGCTCCGTTCCCTTCCGAATCTTCAATCACTTCCAATCAAGCTGGTGATGGAGGTGTGACGGACAAGGTTATGGATATGGTGATGGACTCAAAGCCTTATGGTGACGGATGTGATGGACATTTACAGAAAAATCTTTTTGTAAATGAGGTAAATAATCATCCATCTAATTTTTTGAAGAGTGAAAGTTTGGGCGATGAGAAAACAGATTTTGTAGAAAGTTTGGGCAAAACTCCATCACCTCCGTCACAACCATCACCTGAGATAGCTATAACCCATACACCACTTGCATTACCATCCATTTCCCCAAACCATCACCAATCCGTCACCAATCCGTCACCGGCTCCATCAGCATCCGTCACCACTCGCCAACCCGTTAGAGGAGATCGTGTGAAGCTAATTTCAAGCGGCGAAGAATATAAAATTTCTTGGGTTTCCTGTGGTAGTGATAAAGTGCTTTTGGTTTCTGCCCTCACTGGAGAGCCGTTCACTGCACCTTCACTGTTGCGTCCTGGCGCTGCGGCGGGTGGATTAAATCTCATTGATGTTAGTGAACTGGAGTTTTTGGATACTTAGGGCAACTAATAATAGGAGCTTCGTGTCGAGGCTTGTCGGTTCAGATCCATCGCTTGTAGACAATTAAGATTGAATTAGACCGCGATTTCTCCCCTATTAACAATAATCATGGCATCTGCTGAATTTACCTCGCTTGAGTCAACCCAAGCAGTACCGACAGTTGAAACCCCACTGGATGGAGAGCAAGTAAATGTTGATACGTCAACATCAACAGGAATTGAATCGACAACAGCAATATTTCAAGCTGTTGGGGTAATTACTGGATCGGTCAGAGATGTACTCCAATAAAAATACTGTTCTTACTACTCGTCCCAATTCTTGAAAAGCTTGGTATAGCCGATTCTTATGGCTATAGTTACCTAACTTTCTTAATAGAACTGGCGAAGAAATTTTTCCAGCCTGAATTGATAGCACAACCTGTAAAATGTCTTGCCAATGAGTTTTGATTAAATCCCAATTGATAGTATCTTTGCTTATCTGGGACATAAGAATATTCAACACACTATTCGCTACACAGAACTAACGAGCGATCGCTTCCAGAAATTTTGGCTCGACTGAACCTAGTTTTGATTCAAAATTTCTACAAATCAATGCTTTCAGCCGGATTTCTTGACAAAACTTTACAACGTGTCCCATTTTACACGTATTTCGTCATGACCCCTTTTTTGGCCGACCTCACAAAATCGCATTGCTCCCTTTTTGAGCTAATTGAAGACTATTGTATGTGCGTGCTTCCTTTTTCAGGCATCCTTCCAAAAAAACTATGTCTGACTCCTTGCACTTCGATTTTCCTCCTCGACCCGGTTTATCCCAAAGCCCTTGTATACCTAACTTTTCCCATTTATGTAAAACTTCTCTGACTGTTTGTGGAGTCCACTTAAAATGGGCGGCTATTTTTTCAACGTACCAGCCATGTGCATTTAACCTGATTATCTCTGCTCGGTCTTTGACTTTCTGTGGTGCATCCGCAGTTCTTAGGTTTAATAGAGTTTTATCTTGATCGCCAGTCAGAAACACCCAAAAACTACGCGCCCATATCTTCGTCACCTCGGTAGATACATTCTCCGTATTTACTTATCTTCACATAGTTTGGTTTTTTCGCGCCGACTTACTTAGCCTCTCCCTTTGGGAGAAGGTTCTGTTATCATTACCTAGCAGCTAATCCTCTGAAACCTTTACAGGCTCTAGTTTATAGCTAACGAATCGCACTTTCAGCCTTAGCGTACAATTTTCCCGTTTTGGCACGGTGATGCCGATTGCCAAAAAATTAATCTGAACGCTGTTGAGTTAGAACTTGATAAGCATAATTGAAATCATCAGTAGTAATCCTGATTTCAGTTGGCTCTGTCAATCCTTGGGAGCGGAAACGCCGAATTGCTTCTACCGCAGCTTGATTGCACAGTAAAGTTAAATCTGCACCATTCCAGTCTTGAGTCATCTCTGCCCAATAGTTTAAATCCACATCCTGAAGGGGTCGTCCTTGACTATGGACTTGCAGAATTGCCAAGCGACTAGCTAAATCTGGTAAATCTACCTTCATCTGTAAATCCAAGCGTCCAGCTCGTAACAAAGCTGGGTCTAGGGCATCAGGTCGATTCGTCGCCCCAATTACCAAGATAGTGCTTCCCACTTCTATACCATCTAACTCAGTAAGCAATTGACCGACTACGCGATCGCTCACTCCCGAGTCACCATTGTAACTGCCGCGTGCTGGCGCTAAAGTATCAATTTCATCAATAAATACTACACAAGGCTCCGCCTGACGCGCCTTAGCAAATAACTCGCGCACAGCTTGTTCGCTGGCTCCTACCCAACGGGTGAGTAATTCTGGGCCGTTGACACTAATAAAATTAGCCTTGGCTTGGGAAGCGACAGCTTTGGCCAATAAAGTCTTACCCGTTCCTGGTGGCCCCCACAATAAGATTCCTTTGGGTGCTAGTGCTTTAGTTTGCAGATAAAGTTCTGGATACAGTAGCGCCCCTTCTACTGATTCCCGTAGAGTTTCCTTAATCTTATCCAAACCGCCAATATCTTCCCAAGCGATATGTGGAACTTCCACTTCCACACTCCGCAACACAGCCGGTTTAATTTCTTTGAGTCCTTGTAAAAAGTCAGCTTGGCTAACCGTCATATTTTCAGGGATTTGTCCTTCAATCGAAGGAATTTGCCGACGCAAGGCTATGTAAGCAGCTTTTTGACAAACAGCTTTCAAGTCCGCTCCCACAAATCCTACAGCCCCTTCAGCAATGACATCCAGGTTAACCGTTTCATCCAAAGGCATCGCACGGGTGAGAATTTCCAGAATATCTCTGCGTCCTTTAACATCTGGAATCCGAAACTGAACTTCGCGGTCAAATCTTCCAGGACGACGCAAAGCTGGGTCAAGATGGTCGGGGCGGTTCGTCGCAGCCAGAACAATCACACCTTGACTGTGAGAAAAACCATCCATCAGACCCAATAGTTGAGCCACAACGCGTTTTTCCACCTCACCTTCTACAGAATTGCGGTCTGGAGCTAGGCTATCGATTTCATCAATGAAGATAATACAGGGAGCATTCTTAGCAGCTTTCTCAAAAATGCCGCGCAGTCTTTGCTCGGCTTCACCGTAGTATTTACCGATGATTTCCGGCCCCACAATAGCAATGTAATTAACGCCGAGTTCTTCAGCTAAAGCACGCGCAGTCAGGGTTTTACCAGTACCAGGAGGCCCAACTAAAAGTACACCCCTGGTTGGTTCTAGCCCCAGTTTAGCTAGCAAATCAGGGCGTTTTAAGGGAATAGCAATTAGTTCTTTGAGTTCTTTGAGAATCTCATTAAGTCCCCCGATATCTTTCAAAGCATTACCAGAAGGGGCATCAGGTGGTGGAACAATGTCAGGTGCAGCTGCATTCCCTGCATCAGAATTAGGAGAGGGTTGGGTGCGGATACGGCTTGTGCCAATATCGTTAGCCATATTATTAGGACGCGGCATATTCCCAGACCGAGGAATATTGCCCATAGAACGGGAGTTAATCTGAAAATCCGTCTTAATTTCTCCCTTTTCTACTTTTTCTTCTAAAGTCTTAACTAATTCAATTAACTGTTCAAATCCCTTGAATAAATCACTCATACAATAACTCCAAAAATCTACTTTACTTTTGCCCTATTCATCTTTTATTCTTAGTCAATTCCTCGACTTCAAATAAAAGATTTGCCGCTCCTTGAATCCGGGCTATCGGCTCCACAGAACGGGGTAAACTAGGTAGGCGAATCATAGTTTGCTCTGGAAATAGACTGCCATCAATTTGTACCTCTCGACTGTAGCGGTTCTGAACTACATAACGCTGATTAACACCCATATTTTTTAGAGACTCTGTTAAGCGGATGTGTTCCGATATTATTGCAAATTCCGACTGAATTACACCAATAAATTGAGTATGTTGAGGATTTTTTAACTTCTTTTGTGCTTGTACAACTTGTTGGCGTAAATGTCGTAAGCGTCCAATAAAATCAACTCTACCCAAAACATCTTGATATTTGATCCACAATTTAAATATCCAAGATAACCAATCACCTAAAGCCGATGGCATTTCTAAAAATTGGAGAAGATGACCAGTTGGTGCTGTATCTAAAATAATTAAATCTTGCTGCTTACTGTCTAATAAATCCATCACAGTAATTAGGGCTAGCATCTCATCAATACCTGGTAAAGCTTGAGACATAATCTGCCGCCATGCCTCTGGAACATAAGCAACATTAATTGTTGTATCTGTTTGCGAACCTTCACCACTAATCATATCCGCTAATTCCCAAAGATAATCTACGCGGAATTTTTCTAAAACTTGATGAGCATCAATTTCTTGCCCACTCAAATTAGATGCTAAAGATATAGGCTCATGTCCTAGATTTGTTCCAAAAGCATCTCCTAAAGAATGCGCTGGGTCTATAGAAATAACCCGAATATTTTTATCTGGATGTTGTTGGGAAGAAGCCCAAGCTATGGCAGCCCCTACTGTTGTTTTACCTACACCTCCTTTACCGCCAACAATAATTAATTGGCATCCTTCATTGAGAAAATCATGAAAGCTAGGTAAAACTTTGGCAGGCCATTGAATAAGTGGTGGTGGAGCAAGTTCAACACTTTCTATTTGTTTAATTTGGGATGCTAGAGAATCTAAAGCCACCTCGCCCAAGGGTTCTACCCTCTGCTGCGGTAAGATAAAAACAGGGTGATTAGGGCTAAGTTCTAAGTATTTTTTAAGTAGATTTTGCTGTTCAGCATAACGGTCTGGCTCTAGCTCCGAATTTAGCAAAATTCGATTGATGAATAATCCAGCATAAGGAACTTCTAAAGTTTCTAAACTATTTAAAAACCGCTCAGTTTCTAAAAAACACATGGGTTCAGAAATACCTACCACCAAACAACCTGTAAATTTTTCATCTTGCAGTAAGCGTCTGCCTTCTGCTAATTCGGTTTTCATTTCTACTAAAAAGTTATCGACTTCATCAGCCGTATAACTCCCTGAAAAAGTTGTGGTGATTACTCTATGTTTTTCTTGAAATAATTCTAAGGAATTTAAAATAACATCTAAAAAATCTTTTAAGCCTAATAAACTTAAAGTATGTCCAGAAGGAGCCATGTCTATAACTACACGGTCTACCTTTTTTTCAGACAGCAAACGTTCAATTTCTAGCAATCCCATTAATTCATTTAAACCAGGCCAGTTTAAATCCCATACTGGTGCTAAATCGCCTCCATCAGCTAAACTGCCACGTTCTACCAGCATTTCTAAAAAATAGCTGTATTTTGCTTTAAATTCCAACAATAGTTTTTGAGCATCCAGCGCCTGAACGCTCAAGTTCGGTAAATCTGTTATTGGTAAAGCAATATCTTTAACTTCTGATTGCAATACATCACCTAAAGAATGTGCAGGATCTGTAGAAATTAACAGAATTTTTTCTTCAGGGAACTTTCGCGCCCAATAACGTGCAAAACTGCAAGAAATGGTAGTTTTACCAACTCCACCCTTGCCACTAAACATAACTAGATGCAATGAATCATAGTAGTTCATAATTAAAAATTACCTGAAAAAAAACTGGTGAGTAATAATTAAATAAAGTGATAAGGAGGAAGAGGTTCTCCCAAGATTAAATTCCAATGAGGGCATTTTTCTTGCCAACTTAATACTTGTTCTAAAAGTAAAGCTTTATCATAACGATCAACTAAAAGATGAAACCGTACTTCTTCTGCACGATCTTGAATGATCGCAGATGATTGATAAGTTTCTGTAATTAAATTAATCAGATGATATTTTTCCTGGTTTTGGGCAGCAAAAAAGCTTTTTTGCTGTTCATAGTACTGTTTCTTAGCTAAAAAATAATCTTTTCCATTTGCCCCAGATGGCTTGGCAAGTTCTTCAACTTTATGGGGAATGACCTTTAAAGTATATTCGTTTTTTCCCTGAATGTTATTTAGTTTCTCTTGATACTCCTGAGCATGGGATTCTATATGATTTAGCAATGTATCTTCAGAAATAAAATAAGTGCCAAAACGCAAAGGTAAAACTGTCATCTGACGAGATAGCTCACAGATAACTCGATCGTGAGCTAAAACCATTTTTATGACTTGGTCATCGTCATTTTGGCTTGATTCCACAGATATTCCAGGTTCTACAACAGCTGAAATATTCTTGCCATTAATTAAGACTAATTCACCAAGATTGCCAGATGGCAAATTCACAGGGAAATCAGGAGTATTGAAAAATGCGTAAGTGTAGAAATTCTGCGATCGCATGATTTTAACCAGATAAAAAACTAAGAAATATAACCCACAGTAACTAAAATAATCATTTTGGCATAAAAATAAAAAAAACTGCTGAAATTTATCAAACTATTTACATTATTAAAATCTTAGTTATAATGCTATCAAATATCCAGGTTAACACCATGAGAAAAATTCGTAACCAAGGAATCATCAGACCTAAAATTAGCACCATGCCTCGCAATCAATCTGAGGCATCTAATCAACTAGAGCTTTATAAGCTAATCACAGAAAAACAAAGAATTAAGCAAGAATTAGCTTTTATTGAGCAGCGAAAAGTGCTACTTACAAAACGTTTATCTACACTCCAAAACCAGATAGATACGACAGAAAATAATATTAAGCATTTACGTGATGCTGAGTCAGAAGTTCCTCCAGTAGCGCGTCCAAAAATATTTGTTGAAACTAATACCTATCGGGCTTTTGATATTGAATACTAAGCTCTTAAACCTTGCCAAATTAGTTGAAATTAAGAACAAAAATTAAACAACTAACCCGCGAGAGCGGGTTATTAATTGTTTAATTTTATAGATTAACTAGCTAGGGGTAAATAAATCAAATTTTGTAGTCATAAGCTTAGTATCCAGGGGTGAATAAAAAACCTAATTTATCACCTTTAGCCTCTAGCTTTTTCATCCTTTATAAGTATATACAGCTCATGAGAACTACTTATTATGGTGATAAAACTAGATTTTCATTGCCTTCATATTCTTTTACAAATACGCCTTGCTCTTGGTAAACTTTATTTTCTTGAGATACATCTATAAACTCAGATTGCACTGAATAATCTTCTTCATCTTCTTCAGCCTCTAGAGCCAGACGAGACTGTTCTTCCAATTCCAAAGCTTGAATTTTCAAAAGAAGTTCTTCTTCTTGAGCATCAAATTCTTCTTCAGAAAATTCTCCCATATCAAACTTTAATTGCAGACTTAATAATTGTTTATGGAGATTTTCTTGATCGTTAAATTCAGTATTAGTCCGCTCTTGAATTTGTTCTCCAATCCACATAAGTCCACTAATTGGGCCCATGACTGGTAATAGTAAGATTTTCCCTAGCATAATCTTGACTCCTATGAAGCAATTTGAGCAAAAGTATAAGGTGCAGTAAAGTTGTTATAGCGAATGCGTAAACGTTCACCAAATTTTTGATCAATCGCTTCGACTTGTTCGCTAAATACAGGTTCTTGTTCCCAAGGAATCAAAAAGGCAACGTTATAAATCATGTCTTCTGTCATTGGGTCATTTTCGATAATCTCATCTGCCAATGGTTTTAACTCATCAAAAAAGGCTTGAATTATCGATTCCTTGCGACTTGCTAAATTATTTTCAATTAATTGTCCAATGTGAATTACCTCCTCCATACTTAATGCCTTTCCTTCCATTTGGTCTCGCTTCTGTTTCAAGTCTTGATGAGACTCCATCAACGCTTGTAATTCAGATTTGCTGTCCCAAAAAATCTTAACGCTGACCTCTCGGCGCCCAGCTAATTTTTGGAATAGCTCTCGTAACTGCTCTTTATACGGTTGAAGCAGTTGCGTAACTACTGTTTCCCAATCTTTCACAACTAATCCAAAACGTAAAGGCAGTAAGGTTCTAAATCCAGCTTGCATAGCTTGTTCTAGAACCTTTTCATGGTTGATTAAATTTCGTCGGGAAGCTAAATATTTTTCATGTTGTGCCTCTGAATATAAAAAAGTAAATCCATCAATTACTTGACTATAGACAGGTTGAGAATCTAATCCTTTAAGAGCAACTGTTTCTGGAATTGGCTCAGGAAAAATACCGTAGAGATAAAGACCAAATGTCATAATGCTAAAGAATACTCCAACTAAAGAAATTATCAGAATTTACGCAAGTATTAAAGATTTATTGATGAGGATATCAAGAGTTAAGAGTCCAAGTTAATTTAATTTTTGATTGTGGACTATTGACCACCTCTATTCTTGTTCTAGTGTGCCAGTTGTGTAAGTCTTATTTGTAATTACAACGGTCTCGATGTTAAAACTAACCGCAACTTAGCATGAATGAGATTGAGTTGAGCTATACCTAAATCTACTTCACCGTCCACAACAATTCCGGTGTTTAATAGACGGTCTAGTAGTTCTAGTATAGAAGGTTGATTCCCAATCTCACCTGGATAATAAGATCCGGGTGATGGCAAAAGAGTACCAACATCTCCTAAATTTATATTCAAGTCTGCTGGTTCAATCTCAAAAATCTCACACAAGTTTAAAACTTGTTCTTCTAGCTTTTGCAAACTTTCGCCTGCTCGTTCTAAATCAGATTCGCTGAGAGAGTTTTGTTCCATGCGCCGAATTACTTGTGCTTCCATCAGCTGACGGACTAGTTCCACTACGGTCAAAAGTAAAGGAGCTAAACCTGCTTTGCTGTTAGCTTTAGAAGTGGTAGGTAGCAAATCAGGAGACTTTTCAGAGGGAGTACAAACCATTGCCATGATGCTATCTACCTTTTCTAAATTTCTTGAATTCGATTTAATCTTGGTATAAATTCAATATGGATTGCTTTGACATTTGCAGAAATGGATTAAGCCTCAACCTGGGAATCCTTTTCCAATTGACCATTTACTTCGTACATCGGCTGGAAATCGTCTTGATTATTCGCTACTACTGTAGCTTCATGTTTCACACTTGCAGATGTGAGTAAACGCAGCTGGGATTCTAAACTTTCTAGCCGTTGTTGAAGTTGTTGGTTTTCTTCAACTAAACGTTGAGCTTTGCTGCTGAGATATGGGTCATTTTCCCACCAATTTATACCCATTTCACGAGCTTTATCAACTGAAGAAATTAACAGACGAATCCGAATATGTATCAGTTCAGTTGAGGCAATAGATATAGAAATGTCACCAGCAATTACAATTCCTTTATCTAAAACTCTTTCGAGAATATCTGCTAAGGTGGAGCCTTGCGTAGATGTAGGAACTACTCGATTTGAGTTAACTTGAGGACGTGTTGGGTGTAGTGGGGTAGTAGTCACGATTAATTCGGCTCTTCAATGGTATATAAACGGTCGTTCTTACTCACTAAGCCTTTTTGCTCTAAAGCATTGAGAGCATTAGTCGTTGAGATCCGGTTGAGGTTGAATTCTTTTTGAATCACAGCTAATGCTGCACTTTTGCGCTGTTGTAGGTACTGATAAATTTCCTTCTCGAAGGGAACAGGTTTATCTACAACTGGCTGTTGTGGGTCTTCTGGATGAAGATCGCTAAAATTAGAATCGATGATGGTTGGAAACCCGCCTTCTGCTCCCGCTTCGCTCTCTTCTTTAGGAGAGGCTACGTCAACGAGACGCTCCGGGAAAGCCGTAAGCATCGCATCTGTATTCTCTGGTGTGATACTATCTTGCGATTCCTCTACTGGCAGTACGCGTATATGGTTCAGTAATTCTAGGAAAATCGTTGTAGCTTCGCTAGCAGACCACTTAGTGCGGTTGAACAGCACATCTGCACAAATTTCCCGAAAATCAGAATTTTCTGGTGATACCAAAATATTGTGTTCCGCACATACCTTAGCAATCATCAAGCAAGACCGCAATCCTGATGTCTTCTCTCCACCTGTACGTAAGCGAAATGCTTTAACCAACTGCACAATTAAGTGAGCATCTAGTCTATTGATGCCTGTTTTATTAGCTAATATCTCGGTTTGAGTTAGCTCATCTGGTTCTGGCATATTAATAGTAACCAACCTATCCATTAAAGCATCTTGAGTCGAATGGACTCCGCAGTACTCTTCTGGGTTGGAGGTGAAAATAGCCCGGAATTGGGAATGAACGTGCAGGTATTCTGGCTGATTACTACTAGGAGGAAGAGTCAGAATTTTTTCTTCTAAAGCAGAGAGCAAGACGTTATTCACTTCTGGTCGTGAACGGTTAAATTCGTCATAGACCAAGGTTAAGCCTTCTCGACAAGCTAGAGTTAGTCTAGAATCAACCCAATTTTGTTTAAATTCGTCTTCGACTTTCAGAACGCTGTGAATGTAATTATCCAGTAACTTTTTATGGGTGTAACCGGATTCACTACCAATCAAATCAGAGCTTTTAAATTCATCATCTCCGAAAATCAGCATGATTGGTCTATCTAGACAGTTAGCCAAGTGCATGGCTAAGGTTGTTTTCCCTGTACCCGCTGGCCCGCGTAAGTGAATAGCAAAGCCCGATGCGAGATAACGCAACGCCCGAATTGCTACCTGCTCAATTGCAGGGGTAACGACAAATTGCCCAGGACGGACACGAAGAACAGCTCTTTTATTGTTATTTGCAGTGATAGTCATAGATTACGATAATGAAAAATAGCTTTTCGAGACAAAAAACTCAGAATGTTGCAATTTGTAACTTGATATGCTATTCTAGTTACATAGATTAACAAGCCAAAAGTTAATAGTTGCTAATTCCAAAAACCAAGTTAAACAAAAAACTTTAAGACTTGATAACTTAGTAACACTAAATTAATAGATAGAATAGAATATCTAAACTTTTACACTTAAACTCATTGTTGAATTTGCCCCCTTTTCTGACCAGTTATTTAACTGTAAGATTAGGGGGTTTTACTATTTAATCTAGTTCGCCAACAGATTACCAATTCTCTAAAATAAATCTACAGATGGATAGGAGTGAGCAACCAAGAATTAAGAGAATTATCTGTAGTTATAATTTAGAAAAAGGGTATTAACTCCCTCGGTAAGAGTATTGACTAACGAATAAGTGTGCCAAAAATGCTAACAGACAAATTCTGACGAAACTCATGCAGATATTGCCTTTGGGCGTTAGCTTTCTCAGTTCTTTCCTTTGCTGTTTCTCCTAGAAACTCCTGGGTTGCTTCCTGAAGTTCTTGGTAGTAGTCATGCAAATACTTTGCTTGTGCTTTAGCTTGAACAAACCTTTCTTTCTTCGTTTCTGCTAGAAACTCGTGGGTTGTTTCCTCAAGTTCTTGGTAGAACTCATGCAAAAACTTTGCTTGTGCTTTAGCTTGAGCAAACCTTTCTTTAGCAGCTTCTGCTAGAAATTCCTGGGTTGTTTGCTCCAGGTTTTGGTGGAACTGATGCAGTTCTTGCGCTTGCTTTTTGGCTTTTTCTTGTCTGTCTGCTGTTGTAGAGGACAAGAATTCATGAGTCTCTTTAAATAGTTGAGATACTTCCTCAGCTATCGACTGATGCTCTTGCCGGATTTTTTCTATTAAAGCCGTCATGAGGTTCTCCGCAATATTATTAAAATCGTGAATAAACTACATTAACTGGACAATTAATATCCAGATAATGTAGCTCATACAATATGTTAGGGCAAACGAGTGGGATTTCTGAAACCCATGTTGTATAAGGAACTTGGCGAAAAATCAGCTAAGTTATAAACTGCTGAAATCCTTGCCATTAAAGGATTTTTATACTTTAGATGCGTTTGCCCTGAACAATATCTGCTCTTGGTATTTTATCCTTTGAAAAATCTTGATTGAGAAGTATCAAGATAATCGACGAAGAACAGAATACCAATTAGAATTACTTCTACCAAGCCTTTATGAAGATATGCTGATGTGCAACAAATGAAAACGAACTGCAAAGAAAAAAACACAAGGAGATGAGTTATCCAGGAAATCTGCCACAGATGATTTCACAAAGAAATGGTTTTAGTAATTCTAATTTGATTGTATCTACTTAATAATTAAGCAGGTACAGCAGCTGACTGTGTTAAGCCTACAGCTTCTGCATATTTCAAGTAGGTTTCAACAGAAGCAATGACGATCCGAGCTTCGATTGCAAGTAATTCAATACCAACTAGGGAAACACGTACCCAAGCATCTATAACGATACCTTTATCCAAGATACGGTCAATAACTTCTGCCAAGCTTGAAGAAGAATTGGTTTTTTCGACTGCCATGATTTTAGACCCTAACTCATTGTTGTGTTTATATTTATCTCGTCGGAAGTAGAATATCATAATTACCTATTAGGTAATTTTAATATTCTAGAATCTACTTAATAATTAAGCAGGTACAGCAGCTGACTGTGTTAAGCCTACAGCTTCTGCATATTTCAAGTAGGTTTCAACAGAAGCAATGACGATCCGAGCTTCGATTGCAAGTAATTCAATACCAACTAGGGAAACACGTACCCAAGCATCTATAACGATACCTTTATCCAAGATACGGTCAATAACTTCTGCCAAACTTGAGGAAGAATTAGTTTTTTCGACTGCCATGATTTTAGACCTTAACTCAGTGTTGATTTTTAGTATTAGCTAGGCATTTGCTTTTGCTCTCTACTGAATCAAATTAAACATACGTTGTAAGGAATGTAAAGAGTTTATCTGTATAAAAAATGCAAAAAGATAGCCAATCAACAACAGTTGAGAGCTTTGATGTTTAAATTTTGTTGATTTAATATAAAATTTTCATTGGAATGTAAGCTTTAATATTTAATTTTGTTTGTTTTGTAATTTTTAACGTATTTTTTTAAAAATTGTAATTTTTAAAAATTATTTTTACTCAATATGTTGATTTACATCGGACAAGTAACTCAGTAAGTAAATACACTGAAAAATTTTTACCTGATTTCCTAAAACTACGTGATATTACAGTTATTGAAAAATTAAGTTGGGGTGTTCGGAATTATGGCAACTGAACCCATAATTACAAACGAACGAGTTGATGATATACCCGTACTTCTGACACAAATTGGGGTGTGAGTATCAATGGAACAGAAAACCGGGATAAGAAAATTGAGTTCAAAGACTAAAAACATCCGATGCCATGTATATATTGGACTTTGGACAAAAAAAGTAGTTCGCGTAAATTAGTGGCGAACAAAAAATCTAGGCATCATAAATTACCCCAGTTATTTTTCAAACTGAGTCAAACTGACAGGACTTACGCACTGTACAAAATAACTATCTTGTGTACCAACGTAAATACCAGGACTTACGCATTGACAGGAATCTGACTATGTGCATTCAAGCCCACCTTTTGTTCAAGATGTTCCAGAATAAAGTCACGAGCCACCTGAAGAGACAAATTTCTCGCTTTCTTCATACCAGTTTTCAATTAACTCTTCGGTTCGCATTAATTCTAGTTGTGTGAAGGCACGGATAGCACTAAAAAAGTGAGTTTTAATTGCCTCAGATGTTCTGACCATGAATAGTTCAATTCCACACACTTGTTTAATGGCTCGTTTGTTTTCATTCAATCCCCCAATGAATGGAATGTAACTCGTTAAACTGAGTGAGAGAAATTAAAAATAGTGAATCTTTTTCAGGCACATACATAATGTAATATCTGGGGATTTCGTTTTTGAAAATCCTCCGAAATACTTTAACTTGCCCAAACTTTTTCAGATTCACTATTAACCCATTTTCTGGAATTTCTAGATTTTTGACTTGGGTATAATTTTTACCATCAACTGAACATAAGCGATTTTTGGCTATCCCGGTTAAAAACTCTAATTAAAGAGTTTTTAAAGAACTTCAGGTTTTTATTACTGGAATACCAAGCGTCAGTAGTCACAGTCTGAGGCTCTAGTCCCCAAACCAAAACTTCAGTAATCATTTCTCGTAAATAATCGTTTTTTGTCTGACCATCTTGTTTGTTATAAATGCGATAATTTAGAGGCACGGACTTACCAGATAAATCCGTGTAATACAAAGTAATTAACTGAATTCCCTTGACTGTACGATGATGCCGTCCCGAATAAAAATAACCAATTAATTCTGTTAATTTGGGGTCACTATGAGGTTTATCAATTACCGTATCGTCTGCACTTAATGTGCCACCTACTAAATTGATATACAGCTTAACTTCATCAAATATATCTTTTGGTTCGTACCGCTCACGTAGCAAAAACCTGTTGACACTATCATGTGACAAATCTTCCATGATGTCTGCTAAACGTGTGCAGCCTGGATACTTTGATTCTGAAAGTATTAACAGAGTGTAAGTGTTAAGGTCACACTTTGCCGTCGATGGCTTGGTAGTTACTCTAATTGCCCATATCCTCAATAGATACAGCGTAAATTATCCACCTTTTCAGTCCGAGAGTGATTAGCGATCGCCTGTTTTTTGCTGATTCGTCTGACTGCATTTTTTGTTTAATTTGTCAATGCGTAAGTCCTGAATACGTTGTTTCAGGCTTTTGTCTATCACCCTTGATTGGGCGCGATCGCCAAAATATCATTGAAAAATCTAGCTATAAGCCTTGAAAATTATACCTGCTATTTTGGCTTTTCTGTCAATGCGTAAGTCCTATCAGAGACTCCAGTAGATAAATTGAATTATTTTTAGTCACACTACTAGTATTAATATAGTGGGGTATTTATCTGGTTTTTAATATTAGTTGAAAACCTGTTTTATCTTTGCTGTGTGTTAGCTTGAGGAAAATAGATAAATTGTTTTATTTTATAAAGTTGAGATATTTATTATTTTTTTTGCCGGAGATAATTTACTATGTAATAAGACTATACCCTTAGTCCATCTTTTCTAAGTGTCATGTCACCAGATATACATAAGAAAAGAATGCCTCCCCAAGACTCAACTTGTTGAAGCAAGTTGTTTAACAGTCCCAGAAGACACCTTAGAGTTTGTTTAAATATTCAAATTTCTTTATAACCTAATCCTAGCAGTTCCGAGAACTTCCTACAACAGATTATAGAGAAATTTGATTAAAACTTTGGTAAATCTTCCGGGGAGGTAAAACCACATCACTTACCTCACAAGGATTTCACAATGGTAGCCCAATTAACTGGACAAGAGACCGTTAGCCGCTCCGTTATGCCAGGGGCATTCGCCTCCTTCGACATCCGAAATTTTCTTCATCAGCTAGAACCGTCCAAAGCTAAAAATAAGTTTATTTGTCCAGTTTGTGGCGGTAATGACTTATCTATTGTCCCAGAAACCGGGAAGTACAGATGCTTCAATAATTGTGAGTGTAAGGACATCAGAGAGGCGATCAAACCTTGGGCTGAAGTGGTGGCAGAAAGGGCAGGGGCTAATTACACTCCATCTCTAAACCAAAATGTTGCCAAACCCAAGAGAATCTTGCCCAAAAGGGCGCCAAT
>NZ_CP031944.1 GCF_003443655.1 Nostoc sphaeroides | reverse complement strand
AACTGGCATTTAGCAATCAAACCAGTGATGGTATGAGTGGAGGAGCAGTCTTAGACAAAGCTGGTCGGTTAGTAGGCGTTAATGGTAGGGGGAAGAATCAACAACAGATATTTTTAAGTGGCGATTATAATCTAGGTAATAGTAATCCATATGCCTATTTTGGTGGTAAAGATGAGCCTTCTGTGGAAACTCAAAAATTGATGAGACATTTTGCCTGGGGAATTCCTATTGAAACATACACACAACTGGCTCCTCAAAAACCTTTTAATAGATTACAACCTCAATTATCAACAGTAGACCCTCAACCTACTCAAACTTCAATCACTATCCCATCACTTAAATTAAGAAGTTCACCGCCGACAGTCATCGATTACCCAAATTCAATAATATTAGTACTAAGAATAATTTTATTCTTAATATTTATATTTTTTCTTGCTTTACTAATAATTTACCTTCTTACATTTACTATTATTAAATCTGGATTTTTTGGGGTTCAGCACAATCATTTAAATACAACACCAGAGCATGATAATTCTACTTTACAAGAGCCAGTTATTACGGTTGATCCTACTGATGAATTACATCCCAATATTCCAAAAATCGCTAAATTGATTATTAATAATAGTGAGAGAACAGTAAAAATTTTACTTGATAAGAACATTTTACTATTGAATGGCAAACAATCTGAAGCTAATATTCAAATATCTGGAAATCCACAGATTGAAATTAGAATAAAAATTCCTAAGTGGGGCACTATTATACCTATAGTTAAAGATAGTGAAATATATAAATTTGACGTAAAAAAGGCTGAAGATAAAAAATTTAATGGCTCTGATGAGGTATACTGGGATCTCTACAAAATAGAGAATGGAGAAGAATCTTCTTAGATCATCAAAGTAGAATTCATCAGCAAGCAAAAGTTTTAGAAATTAAGCGCTATAAATTAAGGGTAACTTCATGATAGGTAATTTATAGTTGTAGAGATGAAGCCCATATTACATGAATTAATATGCCTAATTATAATTGCAATTAGTACTGGAATTTCAGCTTGTAATAATACGGATCGAATAATCAATCCTCCTCGTCCTATACCAACAAGTACTAATACTGCTCCACTTTTGAAACCAACCAAAGCACTAGCAAAATCTCTAATTAGAGAAAAAGCAGAAAAGGTAACAGTATTCATTAGCCGTGGTGGACAACAACTTGGTTCTGGGGTAATCATCGGTCAGAATGGTAAAACCGTTTATGTCCTTACCGCTAGTCACGTTATTGGTATCCGACCTGGGAAAGTAGATACTGGCAACGGTACATTAGAAACCGAAAATCCATATGAAGTCACGACAAACAATGGACAAAAGTTTAAAGTTGGCTATTCTAATTATAAAATAATTGTGAACCCATTTTCTAACAATATTGACTTAGCAATATTAAAGCTAGATACCTCTAGTAAAAATATATATAAAGATGAGGTTGCTAAATTAACTAGTTCTTTGAAAAAAAATATGCCTGTTTATATTTTTGGTTATCTTCCTTGCTCACCATCAGCCAAGGTAAATAAAGGTAAGCAAGATCAGTTTAGTAATGGAAAGATTTTTCCAGTTACTTCAAGCTCTCAATTTGATAGTTCGGATAAACTTGGGGGTTATGATGTGAACTACAACAATAACACTATTCAGGGAATGAGTGGCAGTCCTGTGTTTGATGCTGCTGGTCGCGTTGTTGCAATTCATGCTAAGACAGATAAGAAAAAAACTTATAACTCTGAAGTTTGTCTACCCCTACCCTCAGAACCAACGCCAGATTACGGTGACAACTCGGGTATTTCTATCAAAACCTTTGCCAATTTAAAATCAGATTGGCCTGATGGTTTACAGTCAATTTTAGAAATAGATTCTTCTCCTGTGGAAGAAGTTAAGCCAGATGAACCAACACCTTCTCCTAATCCTACTCAAACAACACGTCGTGAGGAAAATTGTCCTCCTTTTATACAGCCTGGTGAAGATTGTCCTGGTAGGTAATGTAACCAGACCCTGACAAATCTTGGGTCTGGTTACAATTTTGCCTGTCGTCGTAGAACTTGTGACAAAGACTCAGATCCAACTTAAAAACAAGATTGTGATGTAGAGATTCTGTAACCCAAGAAACGCAAAAATTTCTGTAGTTTTCTTCTTTCTTCCTTCTGTCCTCTGCCTTCTGCCTAAACCAACTCACTATTGATCACCAAAAGCTGACAAGAACTCATATCATGAGCTAAAATCTCATTTTTTAGTTCAAGTCAAACATCACCTAGAGTGAGATTCCTTTACTTTGTCTGATTGATTGTCGCTCTGCCTCTGATATTATTTGTTGCAATACACGCTCTGCTTTTTGCCAAAGCTGAATATCTTCTATTTCTACTTCACCGACATGAATGGGTGAATACTCAAGCTCACCTGACTGATTTCGGTTGACTGCCACTCGAAAAATCTCACCTCGTTCATCATGGGTAAATACCAATTCTCTACCCTGTTTCTCCAGAGTGGCACGTTTGAATCTAAGGCTATTTGAGCCACTTTCTCTTAATTGCCAGTTGATTAATTTAACAGCAATAGGCACAGCCATAGCTAAAAATTCCGACTCTTGACGCTGCTTTTCTGTGAGTGACTGTTCTGGTTCTGACTTTTGAGTTGCCAGTTGATTGCTAGCGATAAGTACTAATTCTCTGGCTTCATCAGTAGTCCATCCGGCTGGACTGGCAAAGATAATTTCTTTAACATCTTGGGGTGACTTATTATCTAATAGCGCCCGTATAGCAATTTCTTTATCTCGGTCAGTCACTAATAAGTTTTGCAAGTCGGCGCTGTAATACTGATATAATTCGGCTCTTAGATTATCTTTTAGCTTTGATTTATCTGCGGTTATAGTTGGAGTTTCATTAAGAGCAACTGCATCCACTGCTCTTTGTGATCTATGGAGTTGCTCTAAATAAACAATCGCTGCTTCCAGGTCGTCGAATATGGTTCTTCCGGCTGATAGCTGCTGCTGATTTTGAGAAAGTTGTTGTGTTAATTCTAATACTGTCTCAGTTAAGGCTGACTCGACAGTTGATTGCTCAATATAATCAGAGATTGATGAAATAGCTCTTTTCTCTAGATATGATTGTAACTCAGCCGCAAGCTCTGCATCCAGGTCATTAAATGTAGCTTTAGCTGTAACAAGTTCCTCTTTGTATTGAGAAAGTTGTTGCGTTAATTCTAATACTGCTTCAGTTAAGGCTGACTCGACAGTTGATTGCTCAATGTAATCAGAAATTGATGAAATAGCTCTATTCTCTGTATAGGATTGTAACTCAGTTGCAAGCACTGCATCCAGGTCATTGAATGTAGTTTTAGCTGTAACGAGTTCCTCTTTGTATTGAGAAAGTTGTTGCGTTAATTCTAATACTGCTTCAGTTAAGGCTGACTCAACAGTTGATTGCTCAATATAATCAGAGATTGATAAGATAGCTTTCTTCTCTGTATGGGATTGTAACTCTTGAGTAATCGCCAATGATAGCTCGTCGAATGCGGTTCTACCTGCTGATAACTGCTGGTTATATTGAGAGAGTTGTTCTGCTAATTGTGGTAACGTTTCAACCAAGGCATTATCAACTGCTGACTGTTCAATAAAGTTAGAGATTGTATTTATGAGTTCTGAACTTGCTCGTTGTTCTGCATCTGATTTAGCTGGGTTTATCTGGTGTTTAGTTTTGGCTATGCCTTGAGCTTCTTTAGGTAATACGGTTAATATTATTTGTTGATTAACTTGGTTATTATCTACAGATTCTAAGAAATTATTTAAACGTTTAATTTCGCTATCGTCACGTTTAGGGTCATAGTTTATCCCCAATTCAGACTGGAGCTTTGTAAATGAACACTTATATTTATTGAGATTACCTCCCTGTTTCCAGAGCAAACGGGGACTACCATCTTCATTAACTGAGCCGACATCAATGCCAAACTTGATGCCCCTTACCCCACCGTGACCGTAATAACTAACAATGGCTTTGACTTGATGCTCTCTCCACAAGCGCTCAATTAACTGGGGCATTATGAGTTTATTTCCTGCCACTTGTTCAATCGCCCGTCGCATTATTTCTTCACCTGGAAGTCCCAAACTCTCGACTCGTTCAAGCTGATTACGAGTCATAGCTTTCTGTTTACTCTCCCAACTGCTTTGGATTTGGGTTAGCTGAAATTCTCGCTCTAGTAGTCGGGCGGAGTGTTCCGAATGGGCGTAATTGTTCCAAGTGCGAATAGATTTACCATCTAGGTTATTAACTCTAGATGCAACAATATGGGTGTGGTCGTGGTCTTTGTCTGAGTGCCGTGCTATAAAGAAGTCATAAGCTGGCAGTTCTGATTCTATAAATTCATCAACTAGCTCTTTTAGTTTGGTTTCAGCTATCCTTTTATCTGGCTGTTTAACTTGAGCTTCATCACCTTTTAAGCGTGACAGTACAATAACAGTGGCGAAGTGCCGCTCAGACATCTTAGCCAATTGTTCATCAATGAGAGCGCCATCTGTTTTAGGAACTGACACCATTAAGTGATAGCAGGGGTCTTTAAGTTGGGGGTTAAGGTGGGCTGATAGGGTAAACTGCTCTACCAGTTCATTGGTACTTTTTCCGTACATATTCCCACCAATAATTTTGGCTTTTTCTTTCTCAAGCACATATTTAGTAGTGCCACAAAATGATTTATTAGCCTTGACTTTGGTAATCATTGGGCTACCCCTCTACCGATGCTTGAGTGAGTGATTGGCGAGTCTGTTCTAAAAGGGCTGTCAGTTCTTCAAGAGTTTTTAGATATGATTTCACTTCATTACTCAGGGGTTGGCTACCAATTTTCACAGCTTCATTAATAGCCTTAGTCTGCTGATTCAGGTTGGTACCAATCTTCTTTAGCTCATAGATAGCCTGTCGGTTAACTTCGGGAATGACTAACTTAGGATGTGGTAGAGGGTAATCAAATAATCTCGCTCTAATATAGTCGCTTTGCACCACTCCACTGCACCGTTGTTCTAGTCTAGCTTTCTCGGCATAGCTAGCCCTAAAGGTGATGGTTACTTCTCGCTTTTCATCTGGTGCTACTGACCGATTGGTTAATGTGTCAGCTAGTTGATTACTGAGATTGGTACGGGGGTCTGGCTGCATAACTAATTAAGCGTTTAGCTCTTTAAATATTTATTTTTTACCGGGTTATTCGCTGTAGCTGCTACGGCGCTTTGCGCCGAGCAGGTAGGCGAATAACCCGGAACCTCTTGTTGACTCATTTCCCCCTTTAATAGACCTGTAAAAAGGGGGTTTGGGGGATACCCCCAACAAGCAACCACGCCGCTTTTACCGAAGGTAAAAGTAGCACGTAGTGCGTTACGGCGTATTGCTTGCCTATGCCCCCACGACAGGACACAGGGAACCAGAACCAAGGGGCACAACGGGAGGCTGGGGGAGTACGAGACTTTGGCGAACCACGATTGACTCTGTGCAATCACTTCGGTGTAACCGAGAGCAGGGTCTATTGGGCAATGCTGGCCATACTAGTGATACGAAGAATGTTGATTCATAGGTAACTGCTTTTTTAGACTAGTCTACCTCACGAGGATACAAACCTTTTTCTGTTGATATTCGTCACATCACGACAAGAAACTTAAACTTTTTTTGACCACAATTTTTTTACAATGGAATAATTTATTACTAGTGCTGAATATGTCGCGCAAACCAAAAGCTGTCCCTTTATCAAAAATCGAAGATATTCAAACCAGTCTTAAACAGAAAGCCGCGACACCTAAAACTATCAGCCTGTCAGATTTAGTCCTCAGTTTGGCTAAACCTATTCAAGATATGTTGGACGCTGGCTACTCTTATGACGATGTTTCTGATGTGTTTAAAGGTCATGGGGTAGAGCTGGCGGCCAGTGGTCTGAAGATTTTTCATAAAAAAGCAACAACAACAAATGAGAATAGTTCGAGTAATGAATCATCATCTAAAGCGGTTGATGAATCAGTTAATTCTGACTCCGAGCCAGAATTAACTGATTCATCAACCTCAAATAATGACTCGGTTTTACCAGTAGAGCCGGATAGTTCACCTATTGATAGTAGTGAACCATCCGGCTCATCATCAACTAAAACTAGTAAACGAAAGAAAACAACTTCTAATACTTCTTCCCAATTTAATATCACTGATAGGAGTGAATTATGAAACGTATCGTGATGATACTGGGGGGCAAGGGTGGTACAGGTAAGACTGCCTTTACTCGCTTACTGCTGGATGTAATGCACTCGAAGGGCATTAATTATCTAGCTTATGACGCAGATACAGAGAATCCAGAACTGTACGAGTACTATCAAAATTTTGGCTCAGGGGTAAGGCTGTTAAACTTCCTGGAGGTGGCAGAGGCGAAACGCTTCTTTACGGAAATCAAAGCGGAATCACCGGACTCAATAATAGTAGATATGCCGGGGGCATCAAGCAATAAAACCAGGGAGATTATCAGTAAGTTTGGGCTATTTAAGATTGCAGGTGATCTGGGTTATAGAGTAACGCTGGTGACTGTGCTTAACCTTGGGTATTCAGTCATCACTAGCTTAAAAACTATGGCTGACTTCTGCGGCGCTCAAGCAGATTATGTGATAGTGAAAAATCTCTGCTGGGATAAAGGTTCAGGTTTTCAGCGTTGGGAGAACAGTAAAACATCGGGAGCGATAGCCGAACTAAAAGGCATAGAAATAGAAATGCCAGAGCTAGACTACTCGACCTTTGACACGTTGACAGAGAAAGGTTTACCTTACTCGGCTGCTACAGAAGAGAATGGTTTTCCTTTTGGGGATTACCTACTGGTCAGTGGGTTTTTAGATCAAGCTAAACCAGAACTTGAAAAAGCTGGGGCTTATTTGGGGTTGCAGCAACCAGAACCTCTTGTTGCTGCTGAGTCGTCTAAGACTTCAACATCAAAACAAACATCTATCACTGCATCTACTTCTGGTCGGGGTAAAAAGAAAACTAATGAGCAACAACAATAATGGCAACGGCAATCACAGCAATCCTTACTCTGAAACTGCCGATTTAGTAGAGAGCAGTGAACAGGGTGAGATCAAGATAGCACTAGGCAGATTATATAGAGAGTTTGAAAATTTTAAGCAGTCACAAAAAACTGAACGCGAAAGAGATAGGGCGGAGTTACAAGCATGGGCGCAAACGAATTTAATTCAGAATCAACTCCTCAGCAAAGCGATGGTAACTATCGAGATGCTGACGGGAGAACTGAAGAATCAGAATCTCTGCTGGAACGAGTACGAGAAGAACAACGAAGATTTGAGACAAGAATTAACTCCCTTACTGACGCAGTTAAAGAATATGCCCAAGTCCTCAGCGACATTAGAGAGCTTAGAGTTCAAAGGGCTGAAAAGCGAAGTATTGCAGCTAAAACAGAACGGGAATCAACTGTTGAATCACACTCAGAACTTGACTACGGCGATTCAGGAGTTGAAGAACAGCCCTCCCCCCAAACCCATCACCATAGAGAAAGAGGTTTATCGCGCTGAACCCATAAGTAAATATGGGACGATGGGGTTGTTTACTGCATTATTTACTTTGTTGATTTTCTTTATATTCAATCAATTTATTCCGGTAAAAATCTCGGATGATTTCAATAACTATCTACAAGCTATCTGGCAGCGCACTGGTTATAGCAATGTCAAGTTACAACGGGTAGAAAAGCGTTTGGGGACTGACCGAAATCAAAGATGAAGGGCAATATATAGCGATTGGGGCAAACAGGCTTAACGTAATATTTGCCCCAATCACACAAATAATCAATTTTAATACCAGTCACTTTGTGCTAACTGCGATGGCGTTCCTGAAAGCGTAGCAGAACGCACCATGTTCTGAAATTTTGTCAAATGTCCATCAAATAGTAGTTGGATTGTGCCTGTAGCCCCGTCGCGGTTTTTAGCAAGGATAATCTCTGCAACTCCTCTATCTTGCGTATTTGTATCGTAATATTCATCACGATACAACATGATTACTTTATCCGCGTCCTGCTCAATCCCGCCACTGTCACGTAAATCCGAGAGCATAGGGCGTTTGTTATTACGGTTTTCTACTGCTCTTGATAGTTGCGATAAACACATTACAGGTGTTTGTAACTTCATCGCTAAACGCTTCAGTCCGCGTGTGAGCTTTTCTATCTCATGGTTTCTGTTGCCCCCGCCGTTACCATCCATCAGTTGCAGATAATCCACAACGATTAACCCCAAATCACGGCGCTCTTGTGCCATGATTTTACGGCACTCAGATTCTATATAGCTAAGTGATGGGTCTGGGCGGTCATCGAGGTAAATAGGTAGCTCTGATAGTGTACCGATGCCCTGTGATAGTGATTCCCATTGTTTGTTAGAGATACGCCCAGTTTTCAAATAGCCGCTTGGAATGCCTGCCTCACCTGAAAGCGCACGCATAGCAATCTGTAGCTTTGACATCTCCAAGCTAAACACGACAACCGGAAACTGATATGCCTTCGCTAGATAAAAAGCTATCTGAGCCGCAAACGCTGATTTCCCCATCGCCGGACGACCTGCAACGATGACTAAATCATTGCGGTTAAACCCGCAAGTCATTGCATCAAGATCATAAAAGCCCGTGGGAATGCCAGGTAATACCTTACCTTGGCTGCGGTCTTCAATATCCTGAAACAGATCAACAATTACATCTGAAATGTGGCTAGCCCCCGCAGTATCAGAGGAACGCTGCAATTCATAGATAAAGTCCTGTAATTGTGAGAAGGCTTCCTCTAAGGGCGTTTCTTCATTGGATTTGTGCTGCAACTCGATTGCTTGGCTTCCCAGTCTACCTAGTTCCCGGCGCTTCCATTTTTCCACAACTAGACCTGCCAGCGCATCAATGTTAACTGCTGATACTGTCCTGTCAACCAGCGATGCTAACTTGTTTCGACCGCCGATAATTTCTAACAAACTATTATCAGCTAAATAATTCGTGATCATCAACAAATCTGTGGGCAATTCTTGGGCATTAAGTCGAAGGGCTGCGTTGTAAATTCTACCATGAGCGCTGATATAGAAGTGGTGCGGCTTTAAAATGTCGCGGACACGTTCTATGGCTGCTGGGTCAAGCAAGATGCCCCCAAGTATCGCCTCCTCTGATTCAATACTTTGTGGTGGAAGCTTATTGGCTGTCGTAGCAAAAGGAATTACGTTGTCGTCACTGGCGTACATATTAATCTCTGATTTCGATTAGGTCTAAATTTTTACAGTCAAATACCCAAAGAAGGGTGTAGGGGGTAGGGTGTAGGGTGAAACCTCATCAAGTTTCTTCACAATTAGGTCGCAGCGCTTTCTCCGGGTCTAAATTCTTACCCTATACCCCACACCCCACACCCTACACCCAGAGAAAGAAAGGGCTTGGTCAATCGGGAATATCTACAAATCTTTCAGGAAACTTGGCGCTTGCCCATTCGTACCATTTGGCAGATACTTTATGCTTGCAAAACTTAGATAGTCCCTCTGAGAGGAGCATATTGTAGTAGTGATCGTGCATCCGCGCCTCCCATTTGGGAAAATCGTAGCGCTGACGCTGTTTCTCTACTTCTGCGGGGTCATCAGCGAAGTTGTTAATTTTGCGATGTAATGTCCTGCAAGCCCCCTTCCATTGCTCAAATAAGCAAAGTACTTCTGTACTACCTTCATCGTTCTTAGAAAGCACTTTAGCCACGTATGGGGCAACGCTGTTAATGTCTTTGTTCTGCGATCGCTGATAGGTCTGATAGTAAAGCAGGAAATCTACTTCTTTAACTGGGTCATCACTGAAAACCAAGATTTGAGAATGGTTCTCACGCGCCGCGCCGGAATTTAGATCCTCATGAGTGGATTGTTCGTTAGTTGCAGAGATTTTCTCTTTTTTAACAGCGTAGTGATTATCTGGAAGTGCTTTTTCTTGGTTAATTTCTTTACTCCCCTCTTCCTCTTTTTTTTTCCGTCCATCGCTCTTAGAGGGATTGACTTTATTGGAAGTACTTAAGAGGGAATTACTTTCTAGCTCTGTCAGACCTACCCCCCTAGCTCTGTCAGACCTACCCCCTAGCTCTGTCAGACCTACCCCCCCGTTCTGAGCGACCTGGGCAGGGGTAGGTCTGTGTGAGCTATCCGTACAAAACTCTTTAATAATAGGTATAGACTTTGACCAATTGCGTCTAGGCGCAACACGATAAATGCAAGTTGTACCGGGGCGAGACTCTTTGATAATCAAGCCATGTGTCGCTAGAGTCTTTAGCGATCGCTTGACCTGCGCTTCCGACATCCGACAACCTATCGCCATGTTCTTATTGCTTTCAAAGGCTTCTCCCTTACCAGCACGTCTTACGATTCGGCTATATATGCGAAATGAATACGGATCAAGCCCAAAATCGTCTAATTCTTTGTGGACAAAAATAAAATTAAAATCATCTCTGTCGTCCTGCACTATGTAGCCGTGCGCTTGTTCTACATTTTGAGAGTTCATTGTGTAACATTCCGAAGTATTTGTAATATTTCGGATAACTCCCTTGCAACGCGAACGCAGAGCCGCTTATCATAGAGCCAGCGATCGCGGTTCCGAAAAGTCCTACCACAGACAATTCGTTTCGGAGTTACCGTTTGTGTACAGCCAAATAATCAAGAAACCCGCTTAGATTCCCGTCCGAGCGGGTTTCTTGATTGGAACACGGGGCAAACATTTGGCTAACTGTCTGCCCTCTCGTCTCTCTCATATCCTTGCCCTGTGGCTCTTGGATATTGCACCCAGTTTCATGCCTTACTGAGACGGCGTTGGTCATCTATCCTCCTTGTCTTCTTTAATTTCTTCTGGTGGAACCCAGTAAATTAACTCGCTGGGTTGGACACGGTAAAAATCGCAGATTTTGTTTAAAGCTGTAACTTGTGGTATCCAATCAGGATTATCGTATAAGTTGTAAGCGGTACTGGGTGCTATGCCCGTATCTTTTTGAAAGCGATAGCGAGTAATCCCCAAACCGTCTACAAATTTCTTGACTTTGTTCCTTATAGGCATTCAGTAACAATAAACGGTTATCAATACAACCATTTATCATTGCTAATTTCCAACCGTTAGTAAATATAAATCGATTTATACTAATGAACGCTTGACATTAATAAGCGGTTGTAGTTAATATCATAGTGTCCGGGTTATCGATACGTCAATAGCCCGGACACAGTTATCTAGCTATAAACACAGGTTATCTGTATTGCGTCCGCTCTATATATGCGGTCGCGGTAATTGTGCGTGGGAGCATCACGAGCGAGGATTCATGCATATTAATTTACGCAACTTAGAAGCAATCAACGAACTACCCCTTCAGAGAACAATGCTTAATCAAAATCAATTACGAAGGTTAGAAGCAATAGATCGCTGGCTCAGAGAAATCCGAGATTCAGAGGAATTCAGACAACTAGAATACTCCCCAGATGTGATGCTAGGCGATGCAATCCAAGCAGTAGGCGAACTATTGGACGAACACGACCCTTGTGATTACAAGCCCACAAATTTTACTGATGACCAGTGGCATTCATATCTAGAACAGAAGCCAGTAATGCACATTCGCCGTGTGAAGAATTGGCGTGAAAAGATTAACTCATTCATACTTAATGGAGCGTCATCAGTAGCAATTGTGAGCTTGGTAACTACTAGTTTTATGGTAGTTGGTGCTATCTTTTGTCACGGCTTTGACCGGATTGAGTCAAGCAGAGGCGAGGAATATCAACCCACATGGATTTACAACGCCAAAATTTTTGAAGGAAGTGCGATTCGCATCTCTTGCGGTCTTCCTGGGTGCAAGCTTGACGGGTGCGTGTGTCGCGGGAGATAAAAATGATGATTGATAAAGAGCTTGTAGGATGCGTCACGCTATTGAGCCAGAGCAAGACTTACTGGATTAATGGAACCCTGTACAGATATTTAACCAGTAGCGACAGTATCAGATACACCCAGTACTATTTCCGTCCTTTACCGCGTCAGTCTAAGAGTGCTGACTTAAAGCTCAATCGGGACAAAGTGCTAAGGCGCTGCTACGAAGTGCCGAGCTTATATAAACAGCACACAGCAGAGATAACTAAGAATTCAATACAGTTGACCTTGTTCTAACCCTTAGTAACATCTATTGCTGTACGTAACTGACAAAGGCTTTGGTACAAGCGCGTCAACTAGTCCAAAAGGGGCGTTTTTACGGGGGTAAAATCGATAATTCAGTAAGTCTTGAATCGGTAAGCGCTTTGTTATTACGTGGTTATAGCCATTGAGTGCAACGACTAAAAGGCTTCTAAAAAGTTATTTTCTAAGGTTATTGACAGCCTCTAAGAAGAGGGGCTTATCCATAACTCTGAATCAATCTTGGGGGCTAGTCAAATACCTGAGAATGTCCGGGCAGTCGGTAGATTTTATACACACTTAAACAAGATTACAGAGGTAACGTGGCAACAAAGAAGTATTTAGCTAAGTATCGTCAGCTTAGACAGATTTATGAGCGAGTGTTAGGCAAGACAATCTCAGACGAGACTTGGTATCGGGTGGTGTCTTTTCTCAAGCAGCGTTTTAGCTTGAGGGTTGAATCAGAGTCGGCAGAAACCATAGTTGAAACATTTGCGGGACTTAAACGGCGCTATGGTGCGTTAAGTCCAACCAGTGAGGGATTTGAGGAGCGTTGGCAAGCATTCAAGCATTTTTATTCGTCCTCAGGCGGCTATAGCGGTATTGAAGCACTATCTGCTTTGGCAAACTATCTAAAAATCAATCTTGACGACGTACCATCAAGCACCCGTTACTACTGGTTTAGTCAAGTCGGTCTGTCTTACAGCGCTCATAGCACCTATCACAGCAAAGATTTGGCCCTTGTCGCGTTTGTTGCTGCTAAATGGGCAATCAACAAGCGTAAGCAAACGATGAAATCCGCAACCATCGAAGTTTTAACACTAGCCCTATAAGGAGCAATTACCATGTCTGACAAATTTACTAACAATGTCCGCGCTCGTTTGTACAAACAGGGTTATCAAGGATTCACTAAAGACGATTATACGTCGGCAGCGATCGCTGTCGAGTGCGATGACCTTGATAATCCCACCAAAGACCAATTAAGCCAAGCCGTTGACTATCTGAAAGTTAAAGCGACAAGCCAATTATCTTTCGTTGATGAACTCGTTGAAGAAAAATTTCTCTCACAAGTAGAAGATGCACAAGCTGACCCAGAACTTGATAAGAGTCAGCTTACAATCGCCGAACCTGAGATTAACAGCATCACTGTAACTAGCTCAGATAAGCGTTCCTTTGTAACAGCCCAATCATCGGCGCTGGGGTTTGAGTTAACTGAACAAGAAACATTAAGTATCGCATCCGAGGTTGACGACACCTTTACCGACTACAGCCAATTTATCAGTACTGTAACGGCTGCAATCAAGAACTACGTTGATCAGAAATTTGATGTTATTGAGCAATCATTTGAAACTAACGCCCAAGACTTGCGAGAACACGTAAGCAACAGGGCTTCTAGATTGAACCAAAAAGTTAACAACTTCTCAGGAGACATGAAAGCGGATATGGGAGTCATCCGCCAAAACATTAAAAGCACCCAATTCTCAATCCTCGCAAGGCTCAACGCGGCTCAATAGCGATAACTTGACGCTGCTTGAGTGCTTGGTAATTCGCTCTTCTAGAATGAGCTACTTCTCAAGAATTGCTGTTAGTTTATGTGCGCTCGGTGCTGTGATTTTACCCTTGTATAGCTGCTTGTATCTGCCAATGCTAGAGCATTCAAGCTATCAGCAATATCTCAAACGAAAGTCAAATATTGAGCAATATGTAAGGCGAATGGAGTATCACTGCAATCAAATCTTTACCCCAGAGAAGGAATATCGCTGTGAAAAGTTCAATGAAGCTAAAGAATCTGGTAACTTCCAAATCACGCCACCTAGAACGTCAATTAAAAACTAAATTCAATACATCTACCAACTTAGTAGTCAGAGCGCTAACAGGCGATAAATCAGCCCTAAAGCTAATAGGGCAAATGGGTAATGACGGGGCGAAGATTAGTGAATTTGCCCCACAGGTGAGAGAGCAGATGTTAGCTGCTATCAAGGGGACTGAGGACTTAAACGTAGTCCTGAGCGACATCTACAAGCAAGCTGGTGTTAGCGGCGAAAAGATTGAAAGAGCAGTGCAATCAGCGATTTTAGCTGACACTCATCTAGCAAATATCCTAGAAGAGATGAAGCTTGATTTCACTTCATCCAAGGAGAAAGAAGCGCTGCGCCATCAACAAGCAACAGACCATCTATTGCTCAAGGCGTGGGTGGATAAACACATGATGCAAGTTGACGGTGAATACAAGATGTTGCAGACGGAATTACAGACCGATATTAGACAACAAACAATTGACCTACAACATGATAGAGAAGTGGGCAAGTATTACTTAGAAATGGGTGATAACGCTCGTGATGACTTTAAACCTAAAAAACAATATGCAGGGCGCTCAATTGTACAAAAAATTAAGGATGCCCTGCTAGGTTTCTGATAGTTAAAGCCCGACATCCACCACATAAAGTGACTGTCGGGCAAGTAAATATCCTGACGCTAATATGACATACGACATTGAAGAGTCACAAGAAGAATTAGTAAGCGAAATCGCCCCAGATACGCCATTACCAAAAGACTTGATATCACACCTGGAATCGCGCAAGCAGCACCGCAAAGATGTTATCAATACAACTGAAAAATTGACTAGATTCTTTGTCGGCTGGTCGCTAAACTCTACGGGATTCTTTATAGCTAAATATCTATTAATAACTGGCGGTAGCGTTAATCTCTGGCTGGCAATTTCGCTCTCATTTTCTATATGCAGCGTTGGCTCTCTCGCTGGGCTAACGGGCTTGAGAGTTAATTACAACAGTGATGGACTAGAGGTAGATAATATGCAAAACGTTTTCAAAACTGCTGGTGGCTTGGTGTTTGCAGGTATCACAACTTGGTTAGCAGTCAAAGACCATCAATATTTTGAGAATTTGACTAAAGAAACAGTCACGCAGATTAGCCAAGACATCCAAACCATTGAAAAACAGAATCCACAGTCAGACCCTTGGCTAAGTATTGCAGTCGCGTTGGCTTTATTCATCGGTTCCATTGCAATTATTTTTAAGGGGCGGGAATGAAACAAGGTGTTTTCGAGTTAGCGCTGGCTGGTGTGTGTGGTGTAGCCGCAATCATCGGGCTTGCAACATCGCAAACACGTCAGCCTTACGATCTGACACAAATTCAATTTTGCCCAAGGTCAGCAAACGGCGTACACAGTCAAATAGCTTTGGACAAGCGTTTTTGCAACCAGCCGCGTTTTGTCCTTACTGAAGAATGGCAGCGCTACGGACTGTATGGCAGCATCATTCCCTATAAGGGCGATGCTATTCAATGGGTGCGTGATTTGCCCACAGATAACCCTAATCAGTTGCTTGGATACGGGATTGCGGTTATTGGGCTATGGGGTGTCGTGGGTTGTTTGCTCGTGCGTTCGCAACGCCTCAAGCGCACGGACTATGAACTGGGGGAACTCGAAAAGACTGGCGACTATGCAACTTGGCATCAAAATAAGCACAAACGTGAGATTAAGCAGCATTCAACCCAGCTTTACACTGAACGCTTGAAAGATGGATTAACTGACCTAGACGTTCATTCTCGTAAAGAATTGGGGCTAACGGATGAGGAAAACGAACGCGCTAAGGCACGTATTCAGCTAGAGGACTTTATGAAAGCCCGTGCTGTTAATCATTCTGTGATGGATAAAACCATTGCTGAGAACCTTCGAGACAGGGCGAAAGCTGACCAGGAACGCGGCAAGATTGAGGGTAAAACCAAAGGAGCGATCGCAAGCAGTGACAATCAGCAATCTGTTGATCAGCAACGAGCAACTGAGCTTATAGAAGCGCTTAAGGCTCATGAGTCCGGCTGGTTGTGGAAGATTATCGACAACTTAACACCACTGTGGTTAATCGGTCGCCAGGGGTCAGGTAAAACTTACACAAGCGCGGCTATAGCCCTTGTTAGAAAGCATTGCTTAGGGATTCCCATCTACTACTTAATTGACCGTCACGCGACTGGGGATAACTCTAAAGCATGGCGATATCTTGATACTCAAAATATTGCCGAGTCAGAGACAGAGATAGGCACTGCGCTTGATAGTCTGTGTGAGCATTGGCTATTAAGAATTAAAGGTAAAAATGATTTAGAGCAACCCGCAAAGATTACGCCCGAACAAGTGCTGATTGATGAGTACACCAATCTGAAATCATTGATTGGTGAACCCGCAGAAAAATTTTATAAACTGCATCTTACAGACACTAGGAAAGCAAAAGTTCATGTTACTGGTATTACCCACAATGACACGAATTCAAGCTATCCCGAAGGTACGCAAGCCATGAGGGAGGCAGGTACTATTCTCATTCAAAAATTCTCAGCTAACGGGAAAACACCACTGTCCAGAGTCAAGATTGTTCGCGGATTGCTTGATGACAACGGTGAGGAATATCTGGATGCAGAGCGCACACTGCCAAGCTGGTTTAACCCAGAGTCTATTTACAACCATTTCAACGGTAAGCCGATTGATTTTGATGCGTAAATTTATGCGTTCGCTGGAGAGCAAAATGGAGATTTTGGGCAAATCAAAAGGGCTATCAAATTGATAAGAGATAGTTCGTTTGTATCACAAATTAGCTAGTGTGACCAGTGTTTAGGGCTAGTTTTTGCAGCTTATTTCTGGTCGTTCTCCAACACGGGAAAATATCGCCGAGCCTGAAGGGGTTTCTTCCACCCAGTCAACTCAAACAGGTACTCATCAGGGTCTAGGTTAAGCATCGTTGCCCATTGATTGATTTGACTGCCGTTGATATTTATCCGCTCACACAGGTCAGTCTTAGTTAGCCCCTGTTTAGCATCATGATCAGAATATGAGAATTTGATTTTGCCTCTGGGTATGTCCTCTACCTTCTCTCTAAGAGATGATAATCCCGCGTTTATTAGGGCTTGCCGTAGCCCATCAATTTCTGTCCTAAGCGAGTTAATCTCATCATTGAATTCCCTTTGTTGCTCGGCTACGGTTGCCTCTAGACTATCAATTTCGGTGGTTTTCACCTTAAGCTGCTTTACCTCAAGTTCTAGGTTCTCTGGCATCACTTCAATCGGAATATTGCCCTCTAAGTAATGCTCAAGTATAATTGTGAGAGCTTGAGACGCTTTTTTTATTTTGTGTGTTTTCATCCACTTCTCTAAACTAGCGTAGAGGCTGAAATCAAGGTATGCCGTAACTTTAGCGTGATTGTCTAACCAGTCTTTAGTTGCCATACACGGCTTGTTCTGTATTGGTAATTTAAAGTCAGTTACGTTAAATTTAAAACAAATTAAATTAATATACTGTTATGTTAATAGTAATTTACTAATTGCGTTGGGCAGCTTACTGTACTAAGTTAAGAAAATTAAAGTAAGTTACTAAAATTAAAAAGTGTCTGACTATAAACGTCTAAACCGTAATTAGTGTCTGACCTAGACGGAATAAGGCAAGCAGTTTGGAGCTATTATCAATTAAGTAAATTACAGTAGTAAATTAATTAAGTTAGAGTAAGATAATTATTTAAATAAGTTGCAAGATTAATATACTTGTAGATTATTAGTAAACTAAAATCCCTTACCCAAGTAAGTTACTCTCGCCTAAACCCAGACAACTAGCGGGTGTTATCTACTCGGTGGTTGGTGGTAGCACAACAAGCGCACTGCCTTAGCAGCGATCGCTTTTAAAAAGAAATGGTTGATATTATTAATGCAGCAATTTAGGACATAAATCATGTCTAATGTCACGATTAACCTGCCAGAATCCGTGTTTAGCGCCCGTCGCCTGAGTCCAGAAGAGTTTGTGCGTGATATGCGCCTCGCTGCTGCTATTTACTGGTATCAGAAGCAGGAAATCTCAATGGAGAAAGCAGCCAACGTTGCTGGGTTAAACCGCCGAGACTTTCTAGCCGTCCTAGCCCGTGAACAAGTGGATGTCTTCGCTGTTGACTTTGATGATTTGCAGAGCGAGTTAAACCGTGGCTGAACTCCCTGCTATCAACACATCCCCACTAATTTTTTTGACCAAGGGCGGCTTTCTTGATTTGTTGCTCCTAATTAGCCCATCAATTATTGTTAACGGGAAACGTGTTTATCTGTGGATTAAACCAGACGATAGGACACCAGGAGGGGACAGCACTCAAACCCTGACACAGCCTACTCTTGAGTCAATTACCCAGAGCGAAACACAGTTAGGGGATGGGACAGGAATAGGACAGGCTCAAAGTTATATTCAGCAAGAGTTACAGCCTATTGTCCCATCCTGTCCTATTCTTTTAGACAAAACTTTTTCAAATTTAGATAGCACTGGTGAAACAACACAACACACATCAAATTTAGAAAGTTTAGTTTTAGATGGGACAGAATGGGACAGCCCCGAACTAGAAAAGCCTCTAACTCTTGCCCCGTCGGACTTAGAAGCCTGTCCTATCCCTGTGTCCCAACCACTTGTGTTTGAGTCAAGCGATCGCGAATCATTGAACTCAGAAGGGAAAGAGGTTGAAAAAACGGATTATGTAGAAAGTTTGGGCAAAACTCCATCAACTCCTTCACCACAGCCTTCACTATCCGTCACCACCCGCCAGCCGGTTAGAGGAGATCGGGTGAGGCTTATTTCTAACGGTGAAGAATATAAAATCTCTTGGGTTTCCTGTGGTAGTGATAAAGTGCTTTTGGTTTGTGCCCGAACTGGAGAGCCTCTCACTGCTGCTTCCAAATTGCGTCCTGGTGCTGCGGCGGGTGGATTAAATCTCATTGATGTTAGCGAACTGGAGTTTTTGGAGCAGTGGGGCAACTAATAATAGGAGCTTCGTGTCGAGGCTTGTCGGTTCAGATCCATCGCTTGTAGACAATTAAGATTGAATTAGACCGCGATTTCTCCCCTATTAACAATAATCATGGCATCTGCCGAATTTACCTCGTCGGAGTCAACCCAAGCAGTACCGACAGTTGAAACCCCTACGGATGAAGAGCAAGTAAATGTTGATACGTCAACATCAACAGAAATTGAATCGCCAGCAGCAATATTTCAAGCTGTTGGGGTAATTACTGGGTCGGTCAATTTTACTACTGATGGACAAAGCACTGTTACTATCGGTAGCTATGAATACCCACTTTACTACTCGAAGCGACAATGGGATGTATTAAACGCTCTCAAGAAGGAAATAGAAAATACTGGCAACCAGAATCAGCGTTTGGTTGTTTATCCAAAGGCAATTCACTTTCCCCGCAGAGAGCAACCGCATCGCCTCGCTTTTCAGTTAGTGGGCTTTGACAGAGGGCGAAAACTAGATGCAGTTTCAGGGGAGTTAGAAGACCTGGAGTTTAAATTATCAGGATTATGGCAGTTCATTCCTGTCTGCTCTACTCCCTGTATCTCCGTGTTCCGAAATTTCTCTAATGAAAGACTCGAATTTATTAAGCAGGCCGAACCTGCCCGAAAGGTGAAATTCATGAAGGCTAGTCATATCCCCTTGCTATGGAAGGATGCACCCATAAATCCCTTCAGATTTAATCCCAAATTGGAGAAAGAGCAACAAGGACGTGCCGTATTTGTCACATGTAAGGCAAAATTTCTGCCGGGGCGTGATGTCTTCGGTTTTGTTGCACTGACTGCGCTACCACAAGAAGCTGCACCCAGATTTCTCAAAGCCTCAAAAACTGATAAAGCCACAGTCCAACTTGCAGCTAAGAAGGCGCAAAGAGCAGCAGCACCACCTGCACCAAAGAAAGGTAAGTCAAAAGCGACTAGTCAGGATAATACCTCTGTGCCGCGTACCAAACCATTACCAAAACCAAAACCAAAGTTAAAAACGGGTGAGTAAAACCGCTTTAAAGTTTTATCATGCGATCGCCATCATGGGGGTTAGAGCCGTTGTGTAGCCTCACGTCAAATTAAGGTTTTGGGGCGGTTAGGCTATCTTCTTGACAGAAGGTGTTTGAACTCTAAAAATGGATGTACCGTATTTGGGATACCGTTGACGCTATTATCCCAGCGTTAACACCAATGACGGCATATCCACCACCAACCGCCGAGTTTTTAACCACTGACGACCAAGTAAAACTTCTGACACTCCTTCACCCACATGAACAGGAATATCAAAAGTTTGCCCGTCGATTCTTACAAGACCTGCATAAATATTAAAATCTGCTTCCCCCCGTGCGGTTCGCAGCGCTCGTGTCTGCACGTAAATCCAATCCAGTCCTTGTAAGTCTTGTTCGTCAATAGCTAACCAGCCAGAAAATCCTGTATCTAAAATCACATCAACTGGTAGTTCTAATCCATCTGCACCAATAAGCTCAATCTCAAAAACCAGCTCGTCATCATTGCCGAACAAACCATGTATCATATAGTTCCAGAAACCCCTGTTTCATTAATTCGGAAGAGAAACAATGGTACAGTACCGGGGTGCTTCTGGCGTGCCAAAAGCATAGCTACTTCTTCGTCACGATCAATAAAATAGTTTCCACTTTCTGGTTCAACAACCATATACCAGTTGTAATGAGTTTGGATGTACTCTGGCTTAACGCGGTCAAAAATCACCTGGCTACGTTGATGAAAATCAGAGCGTTCTGCTCGACGTTTGGCTTTCTGTTCTTCTGTCCACTGGATTTCGGGGAAGATTCTTCCCCGGTGTACTGTACGAGTAGACTTTGCTTCAGTCATGGTTGGTTCTGCTTTACTGCAATATCTATATTTTCCAACACATCCAGACTACTTGGGGTTTATGGTTGGTTCATTTGGTCTGGAGAATTATACTTTAACTAAAATACAATTTAACTTTTGTACAAAAGTTAAATTGCACTATAGTACAATTCTACAAAAGTAAATTAGTATATTTGTGACATTGTACTTTAGTAATTTTATGTAATTGCTTTATGCCAAATCCGCCAACAGTCGTCTCCTTGGGCTTGGCTGGAGGTCAGGGAAAGTCTACGGTAGCCTTGATGCTGGGGAGGTATTTGGGGCGCTTAGGAATTCCCGTTTTGTTTGTGGATTGCGACCCTCAATCTAGCTTGACCAGTTTTTTAGGGGTACAAGTGCAGCCTGATACCCCAACATTACTGGAAGTTCTGACACAACCGGAAGAGAAAACAAAAATTCTTGATGCCATTGCGTCTGTACCTGACGTAAAACTGGGCGACCGTACCATTAACAATACCAACCTGTTCTTAATTCCTTCCGATGATGGCTTGGAGAGCGCCAACTATAAATTAGCTTCCAGTGGCTTAAGTCTGTTTATTTTAAGGAATCGCCTGCAACCAATTGTGAGTAATTTTGGCGTGGCAATTGTAGACCCACCCCCAGAACGTTCACATCTAGCACAAACTTCCTTGGGTGCTGGCGATAGATGGGTGATTCCAGCAGAGTCAAACGTCAAGGGAGTGCAATCGCTGTTGCGGACTATGGAATTAATTAAAGAATTTTTTGCAGCGCTACCTTATGGTGAACTACTGGGTATAGTGCCTTTTCGCGCTCGGTGGACTGGTTTGCATCCAACAACCGCTACTAAAACCAGTATTGATACCATGCGGCAGTTGGTGGGTTCGGAGTTGATGTTGCCGCATATTTTGGAATCGGATGTATTCAAAAATGCCATCAATCAACGGGTTGCGCCAACAGACTTGGGACAGCCCAATCTGGAATATGCGATTCACGTTTTAGCTCAACGACTCAAGCCAGCTTTGCCAGAAGAATATGCCAAATTAATTCCCTTAGAACCAGTGTAATAAATTTTACTATTAGGTGAAAAGATGAATATTCTAGACGAAATCAGAAATAGAGCGGTTGCACCAACAGTTGCACCACGAGAAGATGTGTTAGCTCCACAACAACAGGGTTCTCCTACTCCTGATATGCCATCGACTGCTGATAGCTCGGTTTCTGAACTCACTTTATTAGAAGAGCAACTACGGAACTTGCCGGAAATTGCGCCTAGAGTACCTGTACGTTTAGAAATGGCAATCAAGCAAGAACTTGATGAACTATGCAACCAAGAAAAGATAACAGTTGAAACGCTCTTGGAGGCTTTTTATGTTACCTGCCAAGATAAAGATACAGTCATGAAACAAGTACTAAAAGAAGCCAAAAAACGGCTGAAGAGTCGCAAGGAAGCAGGTAACATTCGCTCTAGCATTACTCGTTTAGCTAATTTGGCCAAGAAACTAAAGTAGCAATCAGACCAAAGTGCAGACACAGACACAATATCTAGGTTTGGAACGCTTTGTAGCGCAAATGGGTGGAGAGAAATGATGTTCTCGCACCACATAACGGCTGAAAGGTGTACAGGGAGGCAAATTTGAGGGAGGATCTAGTTTAAAGCTCCTAATTGACTGCCGTGAACACTCGCGCGATCGCTAACAATTTTAATCCAGAGTCGCTGGCGTTAACTGAACCAGTACCGCTAACTATGCACCCGGCTGAAGTTTACCTTAACAGTCTAGGGTCTGGATCGCGGCGGACAATGCGAGAGGCGTTAAATGCGATCTCCCAACTGCTAACTAATGGCAGTTGTGATGCAAGCACCTTGGATTGGTCAAAGTTGCGTTACCAGCATACTGCTGCGGTGAGGTCGGTGCTAATGGAAAAATACAGTCCGGCAATGGCGAATAAAATGTTGTGTGCGTTGCGGCGGACGCTTAAAGAAGCATGGCGGTTGGGGTTGATGTCCACAGATGAGTATGGACGAGCGGCTGATATTGAGTCCGTGCGGGGTCAGAGTTTATTGAAGGGGCGCGAACTCGATCCTGAAGAAATTGCTGCGCTATGGTCTGATTGTATTCAAGATGACTCAACATTGGGTCGGAGAGATGCGGCACTATTGGCAGTTTTGACAGTTGGCTTGCGTCGCAGTGAGGTGACTTATCTTGATTTGAGTGATTTTAAACCGCGCACTCGGTCATTAACAATACGTGAAGCGAAAGGGCGGAAGGAACGAATTGTTTATTTACCTGAAGCTGGTGTGCAAGCTGTACTAGATTGGTTGCTGATTCGGGGTAAAGCACCAGGGGCGCTTTTTTATCCTTTAAATAAGGCAAATAAAATCATACCAAGACGGATGAGTGAACAAGGGGTGTTACGAGCATTGCAACGACGCGGGGAAAAAGCAGATGTGGAGGCGTTTACACCTCATGATTTTAGAAGAACTTTTATCGGTAATCTATTGGATGCAGGGGCAGATATCGTCACCATAGCAAAACTTGCGGGTCATGCGTCACCAAGTACGACAAGTAAGTATGATCGGCGGGGGGAAGCGGCGAAGAAACGGGCGATTGATTTGCTGAATGTGCCTTATAGGAAGCGGGATAAGCGTAATTAAGTCCTAACCAAATTAATTTAATTCCACTTTGATTTATTCTTGAGTAAATAAAATTAATTTCTAGTTTGAAATCAAAATCCCTGTCTGAAGCTTAAAACTTATGAAGTTTGCTCCTAGCACTTTTTGTAGTAAATTGAATTTATATTCAATTTTTAGGAGGTAAATGGTGTCTATAAAGTTAACTAAATCTGTTAAAAGGGTATCGTCTCAAGGGAGTTGCTAAAACTAAACCCAAAAAAATCTTAGAAACCAAAGTAATTGTCGAGCAATTAGCTTTAGTAAACAACAAAGCTATTCTGATAAAAAAACTTTATAGATGAGTATGGATAAAGTAGTATGAGTTATAAAGTCAAAGTATTATCTATCGATGGTGGTGGCATTAGAGGTATCATTCCTGCCATAGTGCTGAATGAAATTGAGAAAATAACTCAAAAACCAATTTACCAACTATTTGATTTGATTGCAGGAACCTCAACAGGAGGTATATTGGCTTTGGGATTGACCAGCTCAGATCCAGATAATCCTGGTCAACCCTTTACATCTGAAAAGTTAATAGATTTGTATAAAAAACAAGGAGAAGTAATTTTTAAAAGAAGACAGCGTACTTCTAAACCAATATTAAAGTTTTTACTCAAACAATTTGGATTGCCTGTAACAGAACCCCAAGACCTATTTAGTTCTAAGTATACATCCCAACTGAAAAGGCAGACATTGGAAAGTTATTTTTCAAAAACTACTTATATCAGAGATGCATTGACAGAAGTTGTTATTACAAGTTATGACACCGTTCTTCGCCGACCTATATTCTTTACAAGTAATGTGAAGAAAGAAAAAAAAGCAGAAAATTATTATAAAATATGCAAAGGTTGCACAGTGTTCGATGCAGCTATGGCAACCTCTGCTGCCCCAACTTTCTTCAAGCCTTATCAACTTAGTGTACCTAACGACAAAAAAACATACATATTGATTGATGGAGGAATATTCGCCAATAATCCTACTACTCTAGCGATTATAGAGGCAATGGTTTCTTATCATATCAAAACTGGTGAACGCTTAAAATTAGATGAAATTCTAGTGGTATCACTGGGCACTGGCTTACAAATCCGCGAATTTCTTTATAAAGACATTAGCGAATGGGGAATCCTACAATGGACGCAACCATTCATTAATATGGCTCTCGACGGTCAAAGTGAAGTTGTAGCTTGTCAACTCGAGCAGCTTTTGTCTATATCTAATCTTCAACCCAAGCAATACTATCGATTTCAGCCCTCAATGAGTGAGCGAATAGATTACGTTCCCCAACAACCGAAAGAAGATATGGATGATAGTACTCAAGAAAATATTACAGCCCTAGAAGGACTAGCAAATAAGCTCATCGATATTATTAAGGATGATTTGAAAGAGCTAAGTATACAGCTTTTGTCGTAGCCACCTCAACTCTCTGGCACGTAAAGGATGCGTTGAACTGATACCATGCTTGAGTCGATTGATATGGATCGTGCCACTAGAAAAATCTACTTGTTCCCATCGCAACGCTACCAATTATGATACACGCAGACCGTGACGATAGGCCAGTAGCCCTGACTGTCTAATCAGTATATTTAAACTTATTTACCAACGATTTTGCTAAAATTCAAGCTTTCAAATTTCTTGTTATATACCGATAAGACAGCCAGGGGCCAGTAGAATTAAAGTCGAATCTCTACCTTTCGTCATGCCTTCACTCTATGCCGCACTGCTAACCATAACACCGATCCAAAAAAATCAATAGGAAGTTCAAGTTCTTGTAAAATCAGTTTTACCTGCTTTTGAAGGCTAAATCCTTTAACATCGCCTTTTTGCAGATAAGCAGTAGCTAGATAGTGTAATTGTTTTGCTTCACCGTACCTATCGCATATTTTCTGTTTAATTTCAAATGACTGTTGATGATAGTCTATTGCTATGTGATATTTCTTTTGAAAAGAATAGACATTTCCCAAACCGCTTAAAGCATTAGCCTCTAGTTGCGGAGCGTCTATCTCCTTTGCAATTTTCAAGCATTTCTGATAATTTTCTATTGCTTTTTCATATTCCTTCAAGTCAGCATGAACATTTCCCAAGTTGCTTAAAGAAGTCGCTTCTTCCCAACGATCACCAATCATTTGTGCATTTTTTAATGATTCCTCATGACAATAAATTGCTTTTTTATACTTTTTTGAAACATTGTAAGTACAGCCTAAATTATTACGAAAAGTAATTTCTTTTTGAATATCTTGATTTTTGTGTAATAAATTTAGCGCTTCGTAGTAGGATTGATGAGCCCTTTGATATTCTCTTAAAGAGTAGTAAACATTTCCTAAGTTATTGAGTGCAGAAGCTTCTCCAAGAGAGTCTTTTATCTGTCGTGCAATATCTAACGATTGTTGATTATATTTAATCGTCATTTCAAATTGTCCTAGACAATAGTAAGCATTGCCAAGATTGCTCAGAGACGCGGCTTCCTCCTCCAATTTATCTTTCAGTCCTCTAAACATCTTTAGAGACTGCTGATGGTAATCTATCGCAAGATAGTACTGTGCTAGACGAGTGTAAACACTAGCTAAGTTATTCAACGCTTGGGCTTCTTTTAAAGAATGGTCAATTTCTCGTGCAACATCTAGCGTTGATTGATAGCATTTGATAGCTTCTTGGTACTTTCCTGTAGAACTGTAAGCGTCAGCCAATGCATAGAAACACAGCAAAAATTTCTGTTTTTCTTCTGATTTGCATGGTTGCCACATTTGCACTAACTGTTGGTAATATTTTTCTCTGTCAATATTGTAACCCCGTGAATATAAAAAACTATCACATTCATGAAGAACATCGAATGCCAAGCCATACTCTTTTTGTTGACAGCGATGATAAAAAATTTCTAGATGTTCCTTTAGATCGTCTAGTTTGTTCCAGCACGATGGTGGTTTAGCATGTAATTTATAGTGATTAACCGCTAATTCATGGATATCAGTTAGCTCACCCGCTTTCAATTGAGAATAGGTCAAAATAAAAGGATATCTAAACTTCCACTTTCCATTTGCATTGTCTTTATACAAGAATTTGGCTTTCTCAAGTTCTTTTAAATCCTGTTCAGACACTTTTTGTTTTGGTAAGAGGGCAGCAGCATCTACTAGATTAAATGCATCGTGGTAGACACTTAAGTTAAGTAACAAGCTTTGTAGTTTTGAGGTGAGACGATTAAAGCTGTCTTCTAACTCCGAGAGGTTTTGTATATTCGGTTTACGCTCATAATTTATAGTAGTTTCTTTATCGCTTAACAAGCCTAGCAAGTCGGGTATATCCAGTTCATGTGTTTTTGCCAAATAGTTGATCCCTTTCTTTTTGAGGAATTTTGCTAGCAAATTAAGCATCAGGGGATGTCCCTTGACTTGTTGAGTAAAGTCTTGCAACTGTTCTTGAGAAGCTTGAATATTTAAACACTGTAATAGGGCTACTCCTTCCTGCTGGCTCAAACCTGAAAGTTGTAGCCAGCACGATTTTACATCTAAATCAATTGGCCGTTCTCGTGTTGTTACAAGAATTTTACTAGCACCCATGCAATTCGCCCAACTCTCAAAAAACTTCTGGTAGTATTCATCCTGCCATTGCCCATTCAATGTCAGCAGTGCCTCTAGATTGTCAATGACAAGCAAAAACTTACTATTTCTCATACTATCTGTTAAATACTTCACTAATTGATCTTCGTGAATTTTCCGTATTCTCTCTGGATACTTACTTAATATAATTAGCGCCTGCATTGCTAAATCGTTAAAGCAGGTTTTTTCGCTAACACCTACCCACAACTTTCTATCAAATTCAGTAGTTTCTGTATATATTTTATTTGCCAGAGTTGACTTGCCGATGCCTCCTATCCCCTGAATACAAATTATCTTAGTATTTTCATCTTTCAACCATGCTCGAAGTTGCTCTAGTTCGCTAAAACGTCCTTGCCAATGTTTTGGACAAGCAAGAACTGTGTCTATAGTCAAATTGCGCGGAGGCTCAGGAATCACCTCATAAGCTGGTTGGATTTTTCGCAAGTCTATTCTATCTAGTAGTTCTGCCAGTTTCTGCACCTGCTTGGTTTGAGCAGAAGGATAAACATCAGAAAGTAAATCACTCATTCTTAAACTTTGTAAATCTATTTGCTGTAGAGCTTCCTGAAAAGAAGAGTTGACATCTAATGCCAAAGTTATCAAAGTGTTAGCTGTGGCAAATGCCTCTATCTGGCGACCGATAAAATAGAGTTGCTCTTTTATTTGGTTAAAGTGCTCAACAATTTTGTAAGGCTCTTCTCGCCCAATTTCTTTTAAACTATCATCTGCTACATTCCTGACTGATTTATCCAAGTTATTTAAAAGCTGTTTCCTATGCTTGTTAGTCTCTATGTTTTTGTCGAAAACAATCTTATTCCAGTTTTCAATCGATGTCAAATCCCACTCTATATCACCTAAATAAAAAGCTGTTTTTTTAATTCTTTCATTAGATAAGGAACTCTTTATTTCTTTGAAACTATCTAACACAGATAAATAGAGGGAAGCAAAAGTTTTACCTCCCTTCTCAAAATCATCTTTGAGCAACTCCCGCAAGGCTTTAGGAAAGGTACTGTATAGTGCAAATGCAATGTTTGCAGTTATATAACTGGGAATAACAACCCCAGACTCCTGGCTCAACTGCTCAAGAAAACTTTGCCAAGCATCCGGTTCCAAAGCGGTAACTTTGATAAAATCTGACACATCTGTCGAAAAAATTTCTGTAATTTGAGACTTTTCAATCTCTGTCGTAGCTTGAGACTCCGAGTCTTGAAGTGTATCAATAAACTGCCAGTACTCCCCAGCATTTTTAGCTAATTTATGTATGGCTCTTGTATAGGCTGGAAAACTATTATCTTCAGCGTAAGCCTGGATTGTAACTGCGGTAGCTAACCCAACTGCTCGCTGTAAATCTTCTTTCAGCTCAGTGTCATTTTCTTTACACAGATTAGCTGTTATGTCGTCCAACTTACTTGCCGCTATACTACCAGCTAGTTTTCCTATAGCTTTTCTATAAGAGGCTTTGCCTGAAATGCCAGCAATGGTGCTGGCAACCACTGTCCCGCTTATCAGCAAAGCTCCATTGAGTAGAAGCAGATGCATAGTATTAGCTAAATTCAACTTTGTCATAGTGATGAGTCCATCTAGATTAATTTAGTAGAGATCAAAAATATCTTGTTTAAGCAAATATTTATCTGAATACAATAACTTTATGCTATCTAAAAAAACTGCGCTATAATTTTGCAAAACGTAAAATATGTTCATTACAGAATATTTCAAATAAGCTTCATAATATGTTCATCTTGATAAAAATACTATTAAATACTCTTAACCAGCTTTTTGACGTATTTAAACAGTTTTTTGACATAATTGACAGCAACACTTATAAAAAAAGCCCACTTATTAATAGAAGAATTAGGTTCAAGCATATTTATCCAATCTTCCATTCTTTGACATCTAGTGTCCGCTTCAAATTCCATACCTTTGTACAATGCTATATATAACTTTGCTTGTTCTTGGTTAGCTAGGTAAATATTTTTGTAAATTTCTTTAGCTAAGTTGTCATTAGCACTGCGGCTTATTGAATCTGGAGGTGGTTCTTTTTTTATTACAAAATACAAAGTTGCGGCTAAAGAATAAATATCTAAAGTAGGTTTCAGATATGTAGCTAGCTTACATTTAGTTGATAAATTATGTTTGTCAACACATTTATTTTTGTCTAGAATTTCTGTGACTGACATGTTACATTCATTAGCAAACTTCTGTTTATAAGGACACTCACCTGGGATTTTTTGCTCGTAAGGAGCATAATTACCCGATCCTAAGTTAGTGGGTTTTATTCCTATTAAGTCACTTCGCCCAGCAATACCAAAATCAATCAAAATTGCTTTATATTTTGTCTTGTTATCATACGGGTCTTGTATTTTTTGTAGCATAATATTATCAGGTTTTATGTCTCGGTGAACTATAGTTGGGTTCTGATTATGCAATTTTATTAAAGCTCTTCCAATCTGACGTATATATTCTAAAGCTTCTTCAAAATTTTGGTTATTTGTAAGTTCAATTCTAGTTTCTTGCACATACTTTTCTAAAGTTTTACCTTCAATAAATTGCATCACTAAGTATGGTTGACCATCTATAAAAAAATCATCTAAAAAACTTACTATATGTTCGTTATTATTAGATACTCTCTTTAGAATTGGTATTTCTTTTTCTAGAAATCGTTTATGAAAGTGAATTCCAGATTTAGGAGTTTTAATTACTACATACTGCTTGCTTTGTATATTCTCAGCTTTATAAGTACTTGAAAATGTTCTTTCTCCTTCGCTATCATTATTTATGTGTCCCAGAATGCGGTATTTATTGTTCAAAATTTGTCCGTTTTTTAAAGGCATAGCTAATCGTAAATAATGTTAATAAAAAATATTTATTACAATAAGATTAGTGTATAATAATCAGTTATGCCTGTTTTCACGCTTGTACATAATCTAAAAGTATTTCCAGGCTTTATATAAGCCTTAGACTAATGATTATGATTTCAGCAAAAACATAGGTAACTACAAAATCAATGTACAACAATCCAGAAAAAACTTAAAGACTTGCCATTAGTAATCAGGGCAAATAGAGGCTCCAAAACTCATACTCCATAAGAGGTTGTTTGAAAAGGGTCGGCTTGAGCCTCAAGTGCGACTCAGGGGCGCGAGAACAAATCCCAAAACTCCGATTTTTTCGTAGTGGTTTCTCGGTAGCCAGGGTAGTGAAACACACACTGAAGGAATTTTCAAACAACCTCTAAGGTTTAAAATAACCTTTTAAGTCGTGGCATTTATTAAAATGTTGGAAAAATGAAATAATATTATCTCAGGGTTTTAGCAAATCTGCGTAATATAACTTACAAAGTGTCCCAATTTCCACGTATCTCGGCTGGGCCCCATCTGGGTATTGGGGTAGTGTTTCGATGCTGTTGGCGAAGTCAAAAGTAGACAGGAGTTCCGTAGAGTGTCACCCTAAGAATGACATGGACTCCCCACCGAGTAATACACGGCATGAGGAGGAAATAGAAGTACTCATTGCAGAAATACAAAATCTTACTCAAAAGAATGCTGCATTGATGGAACGAACAGCAATTGCTTTTTCCCAAGTAGAACTTGAGCTTTTACGCAATCGCATTTTGTCTGAACTGAAGTTAGGCAAGCAAGCTCCTGGTTACAAAGCTATTCAGAAAGCTCTCAATCGTTTCATTGCTGAACTGACTTACCCAAATAAAAGCATTTTTTGACTTCGCCAACAGCATCAGCAATCGTACATAAAGTTACCCTAATGCTGTAACCCTTACTGGATAAGCATTCTGTCAATCGATATTTTTGGCAATTCTCGATGTACCAATTAACCTATAGATTATTTGGTGCAACAATTTCTGGAAGTCCCTAATACGGCTCATCTTGGGTTTGAAGCTTCTAAATTTCTGAGACTTCAACTGGTACAGTGTTATCCGTGGCGATCACAGTTTTGATTGTGGCTCATCAAGTCCTTAGCGTAACTTTCTGCACAGATGCTCATTTCACTCCTTTTTCACCATTTTTTTACAAAATACCAGCCAGTAGGTACTTTTTGTGTCGTATTCCTCTTAAAATAGCAAGCCATAAAAAAAATTCTTACCGCAAGGTATCATTAAGTATAAGTGAAACCTTTCCAGGGTAGTATTAAATGGGACTAATAGTAGGAAACATAGTGGGTGGGCACTATAAAGTTATCCGAACTCTAGGTTCTGGAAATTTCGGTGAGACTTACCTGGCAGAAGATTTATATGCCAGAAACCGAAAGTGTGCCGTTAAGCGCTTCAATTTTGCAAGTAACGATCCAGATACTTTCAATAAGGCTAAGGAATTGTTCCAACGAGAGGCGAAAGTTTTATTTGACTTAAGTAACCCCTTAAGGAATGATCGGATTCCGCAGTTTTTCGCCGATTTTGATGACAATAAAGAGTTTTACTTAGTACAAGAGTTCATTGAGGGACACAACCTTGGCCAAGAATTACAAAAAATAACCAAACTTGAAGAAGATAAGGTTGTTGACTTGTTGGAGGAGGTGTTAGAAATCCTCAAATTTATACACAGTAAGAAGATTATTCATCGTGATATTAAGCCAGAAAATCTGATGAGGCGTGTTCCAGATAACAAAATAGTTTTGATTGACTTTGGTGCTGTTAAAGAAGTAGTGGCTCAATCTGCAAACACAACTCTAGGAAAAAAACCTACTCGGATCTACACGGAAGACTATGCTCCTAGAGAGCAACGTCAAGGAAAGCCACGATTAAATAGTGATATCTATGCCCTTGGAATAACTGCTCTACAAGCTCTAGCAGGGTTAGATATTGAGCATTTGAAGGATACTAAAACGGGTGAGGTGATTTGGGGTAGCCAGATACAAGTTAGCAAAGGGTTGGAAAAAATTCTAAAAAGAATGGTGCATGAGGACTACAACCGTCGTTATCAATTAGCAGATGATGTACTGCATGCCATCAAAAAATATAAGAAACAATATAAAAAAACTTGGATTCTCTCGCCTGGAAACAGTCAACCACTAACAAGACAGCAACCAACTAGACTAGTAACTACAATTCCTCTAAGGTGGAGATTTGTAGTAGGAATGATAGGGATGGTCACAGTATTTACCATATCTTTCGTCGTTTTCAGAACAGTGACTACTAAATCTCCTAACTCTACTGTCTCACCTGACTCTACCACTACTAAATCTCCTCCTAAATCTAGGGGCAATTGTCCTCCTTTCATAGCTCCAGGTGATGATTGCCTGCCTTAAACGCAAGTAATCCGAAATAAAATCCGGGTTTGAGGCTACTAAACCTTTCATCTGTGCAACTGTTACGGAATTAAATAAATGTAACCTTGTGTTTAGTAAAAACTGTGATAGATAGTGAAAACCGTGATAACATTATAAAAATTCATATTGACAATATCAAAAGTCTGTGTATTGAATGACACAAGTAGGAGAGTACCAAAGATATGAAAGTTAACCTTGGTATATGTGCATTGCTTACATCAGTATTGGCAATGGGCTATATTGCTGTAGCTAGCACTCCGGTTAAAGCTGAGTCAATTCGTTTCTCTTGTGAGAAAAACCGTAACGGCACTCCAACAACCTTTGCCATAACCTCAACTGGACAAAGAGAGTTTATCCGTTGGGTTGAAGATAGGTTCACTCTTGCTGGCTATCCTCCCGAAAGACGTTGCCAACAGGTTACAAACAGAATAAACCAATATATTGTTTCAGGATATCCACGGTACATTACACACGGAATACTCAACAATCAACCTGTAGTTTGTGTAACAGATCGTACAGGTGGTGGTTGTACTGGACTCCTATACACCCTCAAGCCTGGCCAAGATGGTCAAGAGACTGTGCGTCAGCTGCTTCAACTAAATAAGGAAAACTTTAAAAATGACCCTAGAATAGAAGGAAGAAGTTGTCGTACCTATGTTGAAATTAAAGCTTTGCTTAGAGGAGAACTCAAAACAGCAGAGGTAGCTTGCAAAATTTGATAGTTCTAATCACATTCGTGAGAGGTTAAAATAGTGTACTTTTTGTCAATTAATCTATTTAAATAGAACTGACAAAAATCTAGCAATTATGAACTATACAAACCAAATTTCATAATTGATATTATGAAATTTGGCTGTTTCAAGCGCTTCTGCACAAAGCAAATTTAATAGTAGATTTGTTGTATTGAGTGTTGCGCCTAGTGAACAATGGCTAAAATAGTCAAATTTCGTATAGTACTCATGTACATGTGCAAGTACTAAAATGATAATTATGCAATAGCGAAGAAAGGGGGAGGGAGAGGCAAACAATGCTTGCTTCTCCCTCCCCCTCTGTTCTCTCGATTATTAATGACCCAGAGTAGCTAAAACAAGGTATGAAAGATTTAATCAAGTAGATAAATCAATTTCATAAAAAATTTAAGAATAATTTACTAAGAGCTAAAACTTATTGACTTGGGAGATATAGTTGTCGATGAATTCTCTTTACTTTTTAACCCTATTTATTGAAAAATAGCTTTCGGATTCTGTATCATTTCAGTATTGCTTATAACAAAAGTAAATCCACTGGCCTAGTTAAATATTTTGCTACCCAAAATCAAAACTTAGGTGTGCTCAAAGAACTACAAAAGCTTGTTTTGCCAAACGGATTTATTTCTTTACTCTTCCCCTTGTTGATACAAGGCAATTTTATTAACTCATCACGAATGAACTGGATGAACCGCACTTTAATGATAATTATTGCTTTAGCCTGCGTGTATATTCCTATAATTCAACTACCCAAGCAGGCTATTGCTTTGCCTAGCCTGACAAAAACAAAGTCTTCGCCACCTGAAAATGCTCTTAGCGATCAGCAAGAGATACACAGTATAGCTCAGAAAATTACGGTTAGAGTACTTCCAGAAAAATCCCCAGAAGACGGGGCATCTGGAATTTTAATCGAGAAACAAGAGCGAACACACGGGCAGCAGTTAATTTACTTATATCTTGTGTTGACTAATGACCATGTACTAGAGATTTTGAAGAAAAGAGCAAAAGATTTAGGTGGTGGGTATCAAGTCCAAACGTTTGATGGTCAAGTTCACAAAGCGCTTATATATAAGGTAAATTTTCGTGGAAATGACTTAGGACTGTTGTGGTTTTCTAGTACTAATTCCTATGAACTACCTCAACGAGGTCAGTCAAAGAGCTTGAAGGAGTACGATCAAGTATTTGTTGCTGGGTTCCCCAGTGAGAAAAAATTAGGTGAAGAAGCATTCACATTAACATCTGGCTGGGTGACTACTTCGTCTATTTTATCTGGTAAGCCTTTGGATGCAGGCTATC
>NZ_CP031943.1 GCF_003443655.1 Nostoc sphaeroides | reverse complement strand
ATCGTTGAACAAGTGTTTGAAGGTTTAGGCTTAATGACCTGGGAATCATTCGCCAACAACCGCCTACCACTGCTAAACCTTCCAGAAGATATCCTTTCAGCACTACGCAAAGGAACACTGGAGTACACCAAAGCTAGAGCGATCGCCCAGATTCAGAAATTAGATGAGCGCGTTGTCTTTTTAGAACAAGCTATTGCCAACAACTGGTCTTTAAGCGAAATTAGACAGCGCATTAGTGAGAATAAAAGCCCAACCTCTACTCCAAACACCGAATCTAACGATTACAAAGAGCGCTTTACTGCTGCGACTACCAAACTAAGAAAGTCCCGTATTTGGTCAGATCCTAAGAAGCGCAAGCAAATAGAAAAACTGCTTGCACAACTGGAGACGCTGACAAATGTTGAGTGAGGGGAGTTGTTACTGCTCCCCGGTTCTCTCGAAATCATGACTTACGCAAGTTACGGCTAACAAAGTCAGGGGAGCCAAAGCGCCATAATAAAAAGACTAGAGAAAGTAAGATCCGTTTCTCTTTTTCTCCATTAACAAATAGGAGTAGTAAGATGGAAGCTCATAAAATAGAAGCTGTTTTAACGGAAGATGGAACTTTGATGCTACGGGGCTTACCTTTTCATGCGGGGGATGCTGTGGAGGTGATTATTCTGTCAGCTAAAACTCCACAAATTCAAGGAGCAGCGCCTAGCCAACCAGAAACAAATCTTTATCCAATGCGCGGTAAAGTAATCCGTTACGATGATCCAACAGAACCCGTTGCCTTAGAAGATTGGGAAGTTTTGCAATGATCGTACTTGATACCCATATCTGGGTTTGGTGGGTTGATGATAACTCCAAACTAACTACAAAGTATCGGGAATATATAGAAGAATATCAATCTCAGGGTTTAGGAGTAAGTATTGTTTCTTGTTGGGAAGTCGCCAAATTAGTCGAAAAAAAACGACTGGTTTTTTCTTGTTCAGTTAATGAATGGCTAGAAACAGCTTTGGCTTATCCCGGAGTACAGCTATTAAATTTAACCCTGCCCATAGTAGTTGATTCAACTCAATTAAACGGATTTCATAGTGACCCTTTTGACCAAATTATTGTAGCTACAGCCAGAATTTATGGGTGTCCAATGTTAACTGTTGACGCGAAAATCCTTAACTATTCTGGCGTGGAAACGCTTTCATAACGTTCTGAGCAACTAGAATTGTGAAAACTGTTGTGGAAAACTGTTGACTACTGGGGTATGTTTGCGATAAACGAGAAAAAATATTAAGTTAAGGAAGAGTGCCAGTTAGTACAGTCGCTCCCACAAGTGTTCCTATGCTAGAGTCAGAAAAACTTATCCAGATAGTACAAGCTTGGTTAGGCTACATCAGGTTAGAAGAACTGACTCAAGCCGAGGTCGAGCGTTCTTCAGATATTTATTCAAAAGTAGTAGATAAGGGAGTACAGCTTGTTGGCAACAAGCTACTGTTAGATAGCGAAGTATTTACACAATTCCAGCAACAGCAACAAGCGGCCAAAAGAGGTAACAAAAATGATGTTCTTCTGGCTGTTGCTTTCCCACAAATCTATATAATCAACGGCAAGGGCAAAGACCAAAAGCTGAAATATTTGCCTCTGTTCACCATTGATATTTCACCGATTTTCAAAGGTAATTACCGCAAAACTGGCTGGGACTTGACCGAGTACGAGTTTCAGCCAGTGGTTGTTAATTTGATGCGGCTGTACGGTCTAGAGGAGGAGCAAGCCGAATCGCTGATTGTTGCGTCAGGAATTGGAAAATTTTTAGAAGATACATTTAAAGGAAGATTCCCAACGCTTCGAGACTTTCTAGAACTGGTAGATTTACCCGAAGTCAAGTACAAAACCTCTCGACAACCTTATTTGCTTCGCTGTGATTTTACACCTTACAATGCCCTTCTAAAGCAAGACCTGCAAGAAATCCTTAAGGAGCTTCGACAACCTGACTCTAAGGCTGGATGGCTAACTGAAACTCACCCAGCGATGCAGTACCTCTGGGGTCAGCCACAATTACCCAGAGATGAGGTGATGTTCTGGGGTGCTTTCCCCTCTCATGCACCTGATGAATTTCAATCGTCTGTATTAAAACACGCTCAAGAGAACTTACTAACTGTTGTTTGTGGGCCTCCGGGAACTGGAAAAACAGAAGTATTTCTGCACCTCATAGCACAGCAAGTAGTGAATCGGGCGTTACGGCTTGTTCGCGGTGAAGATGATGCAAATAATTTAATACTTTTTGTCGGCACTAATAACAGCACCGTTAAAAAATTCCAACAACGACTGACTATAAATTCTTCTGCTCAACAGTTTTATCTTCCTGGTGGCAACCAAACTATTATCCGTAGGGAAGCCTTACCAAAACTGCAATCAAGCACTGATTGGCTGCGTCAGACTGAATTTAACCAAGAATCTTGGTCAAAAGCCAAACTCGAATTACTGCAAGCAGAGAGTGAAATTCAAAAACTTATAGAGCAAGACCGCTTTAATACTGCTCAAAAAGTTACTGATACAGAACGGCGATCGCAACTGAATGAAGAAATCGAATCACTCAATAACGATATTGCTGCTAAGTCTGCTTCCTTACAAGCCCTAACTGAACAGCTATCAAGTTTGGCTGCTTACGAAAATTTTCCCATCGATGCTTACGAACAGATACAAATTGCGTTATTTCAAGCAGAACGCGAACTGCCAAAAGATTCGGACTCCATGACAAAACGCGCCTTGGATTGGCTCAATGCTACCACCTCAAAGCGAATTTTTCAGCGTTTGGCAAATCGAGTAAACGCGGCTGTTCTAAACACCTTAGCTACAGCGCATCCCTTTCAGATACCCATTGACCCCTCTAGTTTAACTACAGCAATCACAAGCGTTAACCAAAAAATCGGTTTCTCACGGCAATGGCGCAATCTAAACGCGGAAGTAACTGAAATTCAAAGCCAAATAGTGGCTTTAACTAACGAACTAGAGTTAAAGCAATCTCTACATCAACAACTCCAAACACAAATTGATAGTTACCCCCAAGCTGATTTCTACAGTTGTTTTTACCGTGACCATCACCAATTACATCTAGAACTGTTTCAACGAGCCTGGGCGTTTCTGTTGCAAGAAACTCTCCGACGCAAGGACAGCGTTATGAGGGCATTAGAAACTTACGGCAGTGTATTAGCAGGGGATGGTGAGGCATTACTAAAACTGTCAACTGATAGTCATGCCATCTACCGTGACTTGAGCTTGATTTTCCCTGTTATTACCTCCACCCTCCAATCAATGCGTAATATGTCGCCAATTCTTCAGCCTAATATCATCAAGCTGGCACTGGTAGATGAAGCGGGTACAACTCTTGTACATCAATTATTTCCCTTGCTGGTGCGATCGCAACGGGCAGTAGTGGCTGGCGACCCCCAACAAATTGAGCCAATAGTTAACATGAGCGACGATACTATCAAACAATATCTGAAAACTGCCTTTCTGGATCGGGGCATGGGGAATGAAGACTACTATCGCTATGCTCCCACTGCCAAATACACAGCTACGGCTTATCATCGTGCTGCTGGTGCTAGTGATACTGAAGGGGACAATGGCAATGGCATTATTCTCTCTAATCATTACCGTTGCACCCCGCCCATTATTCAGTTTTGCAGCCCCAACTATCCCGGTGGTCTGCAAATCCTTTCAGGTGATCAGCAGACTGCAACAGTCAAGCATCTGCTGGCTTACCACGTTGAAGGAAGCCACACCCATAATACCAATCCAGAAGAAATTGATGCTGTAGAAACTATAATTGCGTCCTTGCTTAAGCAAGGTTACTCTATTAGTTCGGAGGACAACTCAAAGACAATTGGCGTAATGTCGCCGTTTTTGCAGCAAGCTAACGCGCTCAAGTATCGGCTTTCTAACCGTTGGCGAAACTTTTGTTGGGATGATATTGGCACAGTTCATACCTTTCAGGGAGGAGAGAAAACGGCTATCATCTTCTCTGCTTACCAGTGTCACCAAGAGCATAGTTTTTGGTTCCTTAACCGCAAACCTAATTTACTCAATACTGCCGTTAGTAGGGCAAAGGAATTGTTTATTTTGGTGGGTAATGTTAGGGAACTAGAATTAGCTGGCGGTGAAACCAAGCGGTTAGTTGAACACATTCGGCAACATGGCGAAATTCGCATTTAAGTGAGTCTTGACGACCTGCGGCATCCTGATTGACCGAGAAGATTGCAGATTGAAAATTGCAGATTGCAGATTGAATTTGGTACAAGCCCCGTCCCTTGTGGGCGGAATAAATCTAAAATCATCAATCTCCCCTACTCAAGCTGCATCCCTTGTGGGTGCAGACAATCTCCAATCTGCCATCTCCAATCTCCAATATTTTGACCTTGCTGACCAATACAAAGTATATTTCGTCCGAAAAACCCTTTCTGCTGTAGTGATGCCTAATATCCGTATCAGATTATTGGAGCAAGCCTCAGACAAAAGCGTGTTTATCGTTTTCCAGTGATCACCATCGGGACTCCACCATTAGGAGTAAGAGTCAACCCACGTCGTTGCATTCTAATAGGTCTATTTTTCACTAAGGCAAGTTGATAATTGGATAAAACTGTTGCCAATACTAATTTCATTTCTAACAGAGCTAAGGCATATCCTAAACACCGCCGACTTCCACCACCAAAAGGAAAATATTCTGAAGGAGAATACTGCCGTTCCAAAAAACGTTCAGGTTTAAATTGATAAGGATGAGGATACAAGTCTTCTCGATAATGCACGAGGTAGATACTAGGCATTAAAGTTGTTTCAGGTTCAAACTGATATCCTGCAATATTTATGGATGATTTGGTAATGCGTGGGAAAATAATTGGTATAACTGGATACATACGTAGTGTTTCTTGACAAACTGCTGTTAAGTAAGGGAGTCTAGAAATTTCCATTGGGTTAGGATTTTCTCCAAGCTTGTAGAGTTCTTGCAGCAATTTTTCCAGCACATCTGAATTGCGGTGAAGTTCATATAAAGCCCAGGCTAGCATTGTTGCAGTAGTTTCATGTCCAGTAAATAAAATTGTCAGCAATTCATCTTTTATTTCCTCATCAGTCATTGCTTGCCCATTTTCGTCTCTTGCTGCCATCATCAAGCTCAGCACATCACTCTGATTCTTATCTTTCTTTGTTCTTTTCTCTGCAATTTCTGCTTGGAGTAGCTGATGAATACAGCGTCGTCTGTGTTTCATCTGTCCCCAAGGAGTCCATCTTCCCCAATCTTGCTGTAAGAAGGGCAAAAATACCATACTGGAGCGCAAAGGAGAATCAATCATATCCAACCAAGAAGGAAGTAGAAGTTTAAGTTGTTGATAACGTTCTCCTTCACTTAATCCAAAAACAATTAGTAAAATTACTTCTAGACTAACTTTTTGCATTGCAGACCGAGCTAAAAAAGGCTGACTAATTTGCCATTGGCTGACGATTTGCTTGGTAATTGAGCATATTTGTTGAGCGTAAGTTTGTAGTTTTTCTTCATGAAACGGCGGCATTAATAATTTTCGTTCTCGTCGATGGCGAGAGCCATCCATTAACATCAGAGAGTTTTGTCCGAGGTGAGGCTTTGCAAGTTGATTACCACGTCCAATATCAAATTTAGAATCTTGAATGAAAATTTCTTGAATGGCTTGGGGATGGCCAATGATTACGAAAGAACCGATTACACTTAAGTTTACGGAGAAAATGTCTCCATACTTTTGACTATATTTTTGCTGGAATCCGATTGGATCTGCAATCCATTTTATAAGTTGCCACCAAGAAGGATTGGTAACGCTATTTGGTAATTGATTAATCATACTGTTTATCTCCTTTTGTAGTTGATATCTTCAAAGCAATAAAATTGTCTTAATTCCTCACTTTTTCTTAACTGCATTCACCTTCCTAACGCCCTGAAATTCTTCACTGCATCTATCTTGCATATTTCTGCGGTCTGATCTCAGTTGTCTATTTTACCTCCTGGACTACCTCTTTCTTAAATACCTACCCTCGAAGGGGGGGGGTGAGGAGGCGAACGTTGCTCGCCTCCTCACCCCCATTTCTGACTCAACGACATGTGTTTCTTGAAAGATTACCAGATATTGAAATGACAAATGTCATGACGAGAACGTGACATTTATCTGATGTGCGCTTCTATAGCTTCAGACTAAATTAAAAAGCATACATAAATAACTATGAATAAACAAAAAAACTTTTATCTGGAGGACGTATGACAGAATTTTTCTTACCAACTCTATCTTGTCCATTTCCATCAAGACTCAATAAATACACTGAGCAACTAGAAGCGTATTCGATTTCATGGTTGGAGCAATTTAATATATTGAAGGATGAGTCAGACTATCAGCGTTTTAGCAATGTAAAATTTTTCATGTTAGCTGGCAGTGCTTACCCTGATTGCCAGTTTGAAGAGCTAAAAATAGCGAATGATTGGCTAATTTGGTTATTTATTTGGGATGAACAATGCGACCTTTCAGATTTGGGAAAACAACCTAAAATGCTAGAAAATTATCATCAAAGATTTTTGGAAGTCTTAACAGGAACAAAACCTACAAATAAAGATTTAGCTATTACTCACGCATTATATGATATACGAAAACGAATGATTGAAATAGACAGAACAAAAAAAAGCTTTAATTACTTTGTTCAAAAAGTCAAGGATTATTTTCAAGCGTGTGTACAAGAATCTATTAACCGTGTTGAAAATAGTGTACCTAGCGTTGAAGCCTATATGAAATTACGTAGGCTAAATGGAGCAGTGGATGCTTGTCTTGAATTAGTTATATTCTGCAACCATTTAAGTATTCCTGATTTCGTTCGTAAACATGAAATAGTAGAAAAAATAGCACTCTCAACAAACAATGTTATTGCATGGGATAATGATATTATTTCGTCCTATAGAGAAATTACTAGTGGAGATATACATAATTTGATATTTATTTTCAAATATCATAAGCATATTTCTATATCTGAAGCGATAAGGCTAGCTATAATAATGCGTACTCAAGAGCTAGAAAAGATTATTGCTTTAGAACAAGCATCTCCTTCTTTTGGAGAAGAAATTGATGCTGAATTAGCAAAATATATATCAGGTTTCAAGTCTTGTATACGCGGAAATATTGACTGGATTGCTTTGACTAAACGCTATATTTCATTAGAAATGATGCTTAAAATAGCTGCTTAGCGATAATCGCTGTGACTTGCAATATAAAATAAGTAACAACATTCAGTTAATTAGGCAACCTGTCCCTGATCCTAACGCCCTTGGTGGTACAGCAATTGCTGTTACTATGGGTTTGTCGATGACTCGCAAGCGAAAAACACGCCGCAATTCAGCGATACTCAGCAATAACGCATTTGTGGAGTTGTTACCCTATCAATCCAACCCATCCATCAAAAGCTCGGACATTTCCAGCTGATCGCGATTGCGGTTATCGTCGTAAATTTGCAGTGTATTTAGTTTGGCGTGTCTGCTGAGTTTTTGGGCTTTCCGTACATTGCCATCAGTCTTCTCAAGTACAGCAGTGATGGCACTGTGGCGGCATCGGTGCGGACTCATGTGCTTTTCAACACCTGCCCGTTTAAATAAACGCTTAACTATTTTATAGATGCCATCCCCGGTTAACCTGTGACCTTCTGCATAAAAGTCAACCGAGGTAAACAACGGGCGGGACGAGGACATATCGCCACCCCTTGAGATCAGCCAGTCAGTAATAGCTGTCACAGTGACTTTTGGCAGGTTAATTGTCTCTCGGATTTGTTTGCCCTTACCCAAAATTGATAGCCTGCCTTTAGATGCGTCAAAATGCCTCAAGTCCAAGGTGCTAATCTCATTTCTTCTCAAAGCATTGCCCCACAGTAGCAGCAACAAAGCATAGTCCCGCTTTCCTGCCAAAGTCGAGCGATTCGCACTCTTTAATTACGCTCAAAAATTCTTGTTCGGTGACACCGCTAGTATCGCGGTAAGCCTGCACTGGAATACTGTCTACATCCACCGCATAGTTACACACCCCTAGCTTTCGCCCGTAGGCCACCAGAGACTTAATAGCAGCCAGTCGTCGGTTAATCGTGTTCGGTGATAACCCAGCTTCCGCAAGAAAGGCTCTATATTTAGTCACTACCAGCGTGGCTTTGTGGCCCTCCAGGTGTAAAAACTCCAGAATAGAATCTCGGTTAGGGCGCACTTCCGTCATGCGCGTAAAAAAATCCGTGATGTCTTTGCGGTAAGCTTTACGGGTTCCCTCGCTGTTTTTAGATTTAAGCAGTTCCTCCAATACATCCGGGTCAGAGTCAATTACACCCGCAAAGTACGCCTCAATTTTGGCACTGAGGGCATTTTCCAATTTTTGGACTACAACTAACTCAACAGATTCCGTATCTTGGCTCATAACTCCCCCCGGCTACGTATCTCGACTCTTGGTCATAATAAGGGGAAAGGGGAAGGGGGAAAGGTAAAAACCTCGCCCCTTGTGGGCGAAATAATCCAAATTTTATGGGGAAGGTAAAAACCTCGCCCCTTGTGGGCGACCTGTTCATCCCTTTCCCCTTTCCCCTTTAACCTTTTCCCTTTTCCTTTTTATACCCAAGCAATGGAGTTGAGCCGGATGCTGTCTAACCAAATTCAAGCCATAAATCAATCCTCCAAACCATAAAACCAAAACCTTTCCCCCTTCCCCTTTCACCTTTACCCCGAAGAACGAAGTTCTGCTGCGGTATTTAGAATGGCACTTTCCAATACCAACAACATTATCCAGCTGTTCGCCCCCCTCTGAGTCTTATTTAGACTGAAATTGGTGATATTGGTATTGAGCCGATATATGAGTAAAAACCTGCAATATGGTCTAGAAAGTCTTACTATATATAGGGTTCAGGCATTTTTAAGTAAAATTGACTCTAGAGCGCAAATATAGGGTATATATTGCTACTAAACCTGGAGTATTTATTAATTTTATTTACAAGTTTTATAGCTTGGACGATGAGTGTCTTTCGCAGTCAATTGTCTGAAACTCTTATAAGTAAAGGATTATAGCCCAAAGCATTAGCCTCCTACCACAGAGTATTTATTAAACTCTTGGGTAGGCGAAAAGCAATTATTGACCCTCAGACTGCAAGTATCTTCTCTCAAAATCCTACTTTCGCCTAAAAAACGCTCAAACTTATATACAGCAGGGCTTTTCAGACCATCTTGCTGCTTTTTACTTGTATCTCGGCTCAATACCTTGTAGCTTTGAAACCTCAAGCCCAGGACACCTGCGGCTAAAAGTTATGCCGTTAAATAATTTGAAAGCATAACCTAACACTAGCACTTGCCAACACCCAATATTTTGATAATTAAAAGCCAGAGGGTAATTCTACTGCTTAACGATAAATGTCACAAGACAAATATGACAAATGTAACGCTTCAATCGTGACATTTATTAGATGTTTACTCAAAGTTTTACCAATACCTTAAAGTTATCAACTTGTGAAACAGATCGAAAGTTTGGATAAGGAAAGTTCAAATGGCAATAATTAACGGTACTCCTTTCAATGACAATGGCATAATTTTTCCTTCCCTTAAAGGCACTGCAAGCGGAGATATCATCTACGGTTATGAAGGCAACGATATCATCTATGGTTATGGAGGCAATGACACACTCATTGGTGGAGAAGGTTTGGACACGCTTTATGGTGGTGCAGGCAATGACACTTACTATGTAGACACTATAAAATACGTTGACACTGGAACTTTGTTCTCTACTCCAGTCTATGACACGGTCGTTGAGTCCCAAAATGAAGGAGTTGATACGGTTAAGGCTTCAGTTGGTGGCTATAGTCTGACTGCTAATGTAGAAAACCTGGAGTTGATTGACTTCGCTACTACTGGCTTTGGCAACGATCTCAACAATCGAATTACTGGCAACAACCGCGACAATGAATTAGGTGGTGGTAAAGGTAATGATATTCTCTACGGTAATGCAGGAAATGATACGCTAATTGGTTATGGAGGTTCATTTAATGAAAGGGACACCCTAACTGGTGGTAGTGGTAGCGATATTTTCGTCCTGGGTAATGAAATAGGTGTAATGTACGCCGATCCTTTGTCGATAACTATTGGCTATGCTATTAATAGCTATGCTATCATTACTGATTGGGAAGTAGGCATAGATAAAATCCAGATTTTTGGCCATTATACTGATAAATATTCTCTAAGAGAAATCGACCTTTCACTAGGAAGTAGTACCGCTTTAGAGACAGGAATTTTCCACGATAATAACTTGATTGGTGTTATTCAAGATATTAGTAAGAGTCAAATCAGTTTCAACAATGACTTCATTTGTATGACACCTCCTAACTGACTTAATTGCTTAGGCACATATTAATTGATGTGTGAAAGCAGAGATACAGACGAATACTAGAAATCAATTACATTGAAATTTGAACTCAATCTAGCTTGAGCAATTACTTCTAATAAATTGATTTCAATTAAATTAAAAACCTCCCAAAGTTTTTGGAGAGGTTTTTTAATTGTCCTTTGAATCATAATGTGGGAAAAGTTTTGATCCATAAATTGGGGTAGTGTTACGGAAGCTGCGGCCAAGGGGTTCAGCCGGGATACGCGCAAATTGGGACACGTTGTAAAGTTATGTTACGCAGATGTTTGCAAATGCTTGATTTTACGTTGTTTAATACCAGATTGAGTGTGTCTTCTCTTGTGAAAACATTCCCTAAAAAGGTCATTATCTTGGGGTAGGTTTTTACTTTCCACAAAGTAAACAACAACAACAAAACACAGTATTTTCAAACTTAGTGGAAATTTATCATGCAGCCTTTCTACAAAACTAACCAAATCAATAAAACTGGCTGTTACCGAAATATCCGTCACAAAATGTAAAATTTATGTACTTTGTAGAAAGCATAAACGAGGTTGAATTAATTACTGAGTCTATGCTGTAGCCATTCACCTCAAGATAACAATCATTTATGGGCAAGTTTAAGGGACTGAATAGCGTGAAGAATTGATTTTAGCGTACAAAAATTTTAATGCTCTAATACCATTTTTGGGCAAGTTAGTAAATCACTAGAATATGTTGCGTAATATTTGTTTACAACGTGTCCCAATTTACAGGTATCCCGGCTGAACCCCACTATGACTTTTGTCATTGCGGTTATGTGAAATTACAGCAATTGATATCTGATTGGAGAATTATCTCTGGTCTGGTTGCATCGCAGACTGGGTTAGAGCAATAATCTCTTCAAATAGAAAATCATTGACTAGACTAGTTAGTGTTTTAGCTAAAGCAGCTTGATGTGGGGAAATTTCTTCAATAAGTTGGCAAATCTGCTTGGCATTAACTTTAATGGCGGCTTGGTGCAATTTTTCTACCCACTCCTCAGACATTTGCGCGATCGCAATATCTACCGCAGGCATCCCATGACTTGATTCATCCGCAGACATAACTGTCGGCAGTTTGATTTCTTCCGTGGCATATATATAGGTAACACCCAAGTGCTGCGCCATTTTCTCATAAATTACTTCCACCCGAAATGGCTTGCGGACGAAATCATCGCAACCTGTAGATAAAGCCACTATCCGATCTTCTTCAAAGGCGCTACCAGTTAAAGCAATGACGATTGGTGGCGAATCGGTAGCTGTTTTAATGCGTTTCGTTGCCTCATACCCATCCATCACTGGCATCCGCATATCCATCCACACTAAGTCAGGAGACCAACTAGCACAGATGGCGATCGCTTCCTCTCCATTATTTGCTTCTCGCACATCAAAGCCGACTGGTTGCAGCAACTTAATCATGATTTGGCGAATTTCTGGTTTATCTTCTGCAACCAGAATCCGATACTTTGGCTGCCCGACTGCTAAAGCAATCACTTGTCGGCTAGATTTTGCTGCCTGCACTTCATCAGCTCTGACTTCTTTGGTGTGGATATCAAACCTAAAAATTGTTCCCACTCCTAAAATGCTGTTAGCGGTTATTTCTCCTCCCATCAAGCGCACAAATTTTTGGCTAATGGGTAAGCCTAGTCCGGTTCCCTCTTGTGAATTTTTACCGGACTGAGTTTGCACGAAAGGTTCAAATAAACGTTCTAATTCCGTTAACTCAATACCCGCACCAGTATCTTCAACTTCAAATAATAAATGTATACCTGTATTTATTGTTGTGTCTTGCCAAACTCTGAGAATGACACTACCTGTTTGAGTAAACTTGATGGCATTGCCTAATAAATTAATTAAAACTTGACGCAGTTTGCTTTCATCAGTGCGAATATATTGCGGTAAATCGGCAGCCAGTTCCAAAATTAACTTTAATCCTTTGGACTGGGCTTTTAAGCGTAACATTTGGTATAGTGTGTCCAAAAGATTTCTTAAATCGAAGCCAGTTTGATTAAATGTGGTTTTCCCGGCTTCTATCTTGGACATTTCTAAAACATCGTCGATTAAATTTAGCAGATGTTCGCCACTACGAGCGATGGTTTCTAAATACTCTTGTTGTTGAGTATCGAGAGAACCATACCTAGTCAGCAGTTGAGTAAAACCCAAAATAATGTTGAGGGGAGTTCGCAGTTCGTGGCTCATGTTTGCTAAAAACTGACTTTTAGCAACATTGGCAACATCTGCGGCTTCTTTCGCCTGCTGGAGTGCAGCTTCGGTTTGTTTACGAACGGTGACATCACGAATCGTGACAACAGCACATTTTTCTCCCGCAATAAATTCAATACAGCTACCAGAAATTTCCAAAATTAGTGTCTGATGGGATTTAGGAAATTCATATTCAGTGGCTTTCAACTGATCTTGTAGTGCTATTTTAACGGGGTGTAGTTCATTGGCGATCGCTTTTCCCTGCTGTGTCAGTGGAAGTAAATCAATTAGTGATCTCCCAAGAATACTAATATGCGGTATACCGACTAAGCGATCAAATGCTGCGTTACACCATTGCACCTTAGTATCTTCACCTGTCCAGGCGATCGCATCATCAATCGCTCCTAGTGCTACCTCCATTTTTCCTAAAGTTGAACGCAGTCTATTTAACTGAAGAGATGGATCATTATCCATAAGTTTTACCGGATTTTACAAATAATTTATACTTTTTATAAAGGAGAAATTGTTGCAGCAAAAAACCAATTATCACCCTGTTTTTCTGCTGTGATAAAATGTTCACTCTCTACTTCTATTCCTTCCTTTGTTACCGTTTTTAGTAACAGAGGGTGATTAAGGATTTTAGCTTTTTCAGTCATGACAAAGCGGGAGAAACTCAGCCGATGGGAATCATGCAGGCTTTCGGGAATAATGACTTCCAACGGTAAGCCGATAATTTCCTCATAACTCCAGCCGTATACCTGATTAAAAGCCTCATTAATATATGTCACAAATCCTTGTTGGTCGCTAATGATAACTGGTAGTTCAGTTTCTGATTTTATTTCACTAATAGTTTTCATAATCAAGCTTTACTATCTCAGTAGTATTTGCGGGTATTAGAGGTTGTTTTAAAAGTAATTTGCTTGGATTTTAGATACTAATTGATTCCCCTCCTCCCCCTTAAAAATGGGGATTTAGGGGAGGATAAATCATTAAGAACTTTTAAAATATCCTTTTAACCAACCATTAAAATTTTAAGCCAAATACAACTAAAATTAGCGATTTTGCAGATAATTCATCAATCAAGCATCATAATCAATTAATTTCTGCCAAAAATGTTATATTCTTTTCTTATGAATTGTTTCGCAATAGCTCGATTTTTAAAAAGTAGATTTTTGCATCTTCTCTCAAGCTAAATATTATGGATAGCAGCCATGTACATAAAGGAGATATCCTCATTGTTGATGATACCATCGATAACTTGCGACTTTTATCAAAAATGCTGACTAAGCAAGGGTATGAGGTGCGATGTGTCACAAATGGTGCGACAGCTGTGATGGGAGCTAAAGCACAACCACCAGATTTAATTCTCTTAGATATTACAATGCCAGGACTGAATGGTTATGAAGTTTGCCAACAGTTAAAAGCCGATGCTCTAACTAGGGAAATTCCTGTAATTTTTATCAGTGCTTTAAATGAAACCTTTGATAAGGTGAAAGCCTTTACCGTAGGTGGTGTAGATTATATTAGCAAGCCCTTTCAACTGGAAGAAGTGTTTGTGCGCATCGAAACACAACTGACAACTCGGAGATTGCAAGCACAACTGCAAGTACAAAATTCCCGCTTGCAGCAAGCCGAGACAGATTTACTCAAGGCATTAGAGCAAGAACGGGAACTTAATCTGCGGCTTCAGGAAATGGCGACTATAGAAGAGCGCAACCGTATCGCCCGTGATATTCATGATTCATTAGGTCATTCTTTAGTAGCGCTGAACATCCAACTAGAAGCTGCAATGGCTTTATGGCAGGATAACACTACTAAAGCTTATGAATGTTTGTTAGAAGCTAAACAACTGGGGTCAGAAACTTTAAAGGCAGTGCGTGAGTCTGTGGCGTTAATTAGAGCAGAACCTTTACAAAGTCAACTTTTAGAAGCAGCGATCGCTAACCTGATAGAAGAATTTCATCGTCTCACAGGTATTTTACCAGAAAGCAAAATTCAAATCCCGGCAAACGCGCCTCATGCCATGAACACAACAATTTATCGCATTTTGCAAGAGGGATTGACTAATATCTGCAAATATGCAAAAGCAACAGTCGTGCAGATTCAAATTCAACCTACTACTGATGGGTGGGAACTGATACTAGAAGATAATGGCAAGGGTTTTGAGGTAGACAGTGCTAGAAATGGCTTCGGACTCCAAGGAATGCAGGAAAGGATAACTGCTTTAGGAGGTAGGTTAGAAATTACTAGTCAGCCAAATCTAGGCTGTCGAATTACTGCTAAATTTCCGCAAACTTAGACAATAGCAAGCTCACGATTTTCTAAATAAGGTAGAAAAGAATTGGCAAAAATTGCTGCTTGAGTACGATCTCGCAGATTCAGACGAGTTAAAATATTAGTGATATGATTTCTCACCGTCCCTTCTGAAAGAAATAGCTCTTGGGCAATTTCTCGATTACTTTGTCCATTGGCAATCAACTGTAAAACCTCTCGCTCTCTAGTAGTCAGTAATGCCAGTTCTGGTGGCGGTTGTTTATGTACTGCTGGCTGTGTTACAGGCACAGTAACAAGCATTTTCTCCAGAATTCCTGGGCCAAAATGAGTATAGCCTTTATGAACAGAGATGATTGCGGCAGCCAACTCTTGTGCTGGTGTATCCTTTAATAGGTATCCTTTAGCACCAAATCGAATAGCTTCGGAAATATATTTTGTATCGTCAAAGGTTGTTAATACGAGAATTTTGGTATCAGGATATTGGTGGCAAATCCGTTTGGTAGCTTCTACTCCATCCATCACCGGCATACGGATATCCATTAACACAATGTCCGGTTGAGAATCTCTAGCATAAAGATTTTCTATCTGTTGAATTGCTGTTTGACCATTCTCCGCTTCTGCAACCACTTGTAAGTCGGGTTGAATTTCTAATAGAGTTTTCAGCCCACGACGCACAATCTCTTGGTCTTCCACGAGTAATATTTGAATCATAAGCTACATTTATTGTTGAAAATAGCTAATTACAGTCAATAACATTATTAAACATTAATAATTGCTGAGTACACAACTGACAATTGACTGACTTATGACTAACTTTCTTGTAAAATTGACTAAAATCAGCATTTTTACTTTATTAATAATTGTTGCGTATGTCGCGCTCACTTAAGGTTCGTCCTGAATGTCTCGAAAATGTGAGGTTAGCTCTAAAACGTAATGGTTATCCTAGCCAGAAAAGTTTATCTCAAGACTTAGGGCTGGCTTTAGCAACTATAAGCAAATTTTTGAATTGCAAACCCGTAGATTATCCCTATTTCTGCGAAATATGTCTAAAATTAGGTCTAGACTGGCAAGAGATAGCTGACTTGGGGAATGTAAGTGTTCAAGAAGTTGCCTCAGTAGAAGTCGAGATGAAGTTTGCCGAAACCTATAGAGATTGGGGAGAAGCAATAGATGTTTCCGTATTTTATGGACGGACGGCAGAATTGGCAAGATTACAACAATGGATCATAAATGATGGTGTCAGACTCATAGCACTCTTAGGTATGGGAGGAATCGGAAAAACTGCTCTATCTGTAAAACTAGCACAACAAATTCAAGAACACTTTGATTTTGTTATGTGGCGAAGTCTGCGTAATGCACCGCCTATTAAAGATATTTTGACAGATTTAATATTATTTCTATCTAACCAAAAAGAAACAAATTTCCCAGCAACTACTAGTGCTAAATTATCACGCTTAGTTAATTATTTACGTTCTTCACGCTGCCTAATTGTTTTAGATAATGTCGAGGCAATTTTGAAAGGTGGAGAGTATGCAGGACATTATCGAGAAGGATATGAGGATTATGGAGAACTACTGAGACTGGTAGGAGAAGCACCCCATAAGAGCTGCATGATACTTACATCTCGTGAGAAACCCGCAGAGATTGCAGCATTTGAAGGAGAGGCCGAGTCTGTTCGCTCATTCCAGCTTGCAGGTTTAAATTTTGTAGACACAGAAAATATTCTCAAAAATAAGGGATTTTTGATAGAAAGCGATGAAATTAAAAGATTAAATGAGCGCTATAGAGGTAACCCCTTAGCTTTAAAGATAGTTTCTACTTCTATTCAAGAGATATTTTCTGGAAAAATTAATGAATTTTTAGCGCAAGGTACAGCAGTTTTTAATGGCATTCGCTTACTTTTAGAACAGCAGACCAATCGCTTAACCCTATTAGAACAGCAAATTATGTACTGGCTGGCAATTAATCGTGAGCCTATTTCTATATCAGAATTGAAAGATGATATTGTAACCACATTGTCATCAGGAGAGTTATTAGAAGCAGTGGAATCTCTGTTGAGGCGATCGCTGATTGAAAAAAGTGTAAATGGTTTTACACAACAACCTGTCATTATGGAATATATGACTGAGCGGTTAATAGAACAGGCTAGTAAAGAGATTGCTACTGGAAAATTAGAGTTGATAATAAATTATTCCCTAATTAAAGCTACAGCTAAGGATTATATTAGAGAAAGCCAAGTTCGTCTGATTTTAGAACCAATGGCCAAACGTATTAGTAACCGATTTATTTCTAAACAAAATATTGAACAGCAACTAAATGCAGTTTTACATAAACTGCAAACTGAATTTCCTTCTTGTGCTGGATATGGTGGAGGCAATTTAATTAATTTATTAAGTAAATTGCAGATTAAATTAAATAAATATAATTTTTCCAATTTAACTATTTGGCAGGCAGATTTAAGACAAGTAAATCTAGTTGATGTTAATCTTACTGATGCTAATATCAAAAAGTCTATATTCCCAGAAACATTGAGTAATGTTGTTTGCGTAGCATTTAGTCCAAATGGCCAACTATTAGCTTGTAGCGATCTTGAGGGAAAGGCTCATTTATGGCAAGTTGCTAATGATAAACAAATTGTGCCGATGAGCTTAGTCAAGACTTTAATAGGTCATACAAATTGGGTATATTCATTCAAATTTAGTCCAGATGGCCATATCCTGGCTACTGGAAGTTTTGATACTACTGTAAAATTGTGGGATGTTAGTTCTGGTCTATGTTTATTGAATTTGCAAGGTAACAGTGGCATACTATCACTCAGCTTCAGCCCGGATGGTAGTAAACTGGCTACAGGGAATGTAAATTCCAGTATTCAGGTATGGGACATTCACTCTGGTGTTTGTTTATTTACTCTAGATGGTCATACAGGTTCAATAGCGTCACTCAGTTTTAACCCGGATGGTAGCAAATTAGCTAGTGGCAGTTTTGACGGCACAATAAAATTATGGGATGTGCATTCGGGCGCGGCTATTAAAACTTTACACGGTCACAGCAATGTAATAATGTCCGTCAGCTTTAGCCCGGATGGTAGTACTATAGCCAGTGGCAGTTTTGACGGCACAATAAAATTATGGGATATACATTCTGATGTTGCTATTAAAACTTTGCATGATCACAGCAGTGCAGTATGGTCAATCAGCTTCAGTCCAGATGGTAACATCATAGCCAGTGGTAGTTCCGATGAGACAATAAAATTGTGGAGTGTAGACTCTGGTGTCGCTTGTAGAACTTTGCATAGCCGCAATAGTGGAATATTATCACTCAGCTTTAGTCCAGATGGTAGTATGTTGGCTAGTAGTAGTTACGACCAAAAAGTAAGGTTGTGGGATGTAAGCAAAGGTATAGTTTTAAGAACTTTGTATTCTTACAGCAGTGGAATATTTTCAGTAAGATTCAGCCCGAACAATAACATCATAGCTAGTGCCAGTTACGACCACACAATCAAATTATGGGATGTAGACAAAAATGTAACTTCTAAAATTTTGCACGGACACAGTGATGTGGTAGTCTCAATCAACTTCAGTCCGGATGGTAGCAAATTAGCTAGTGGCAGTTTTGATCAAACAGTAATATTGTGGGATATAGATTCTGGCATAGCTTTAAAAACCTTAGAAGCTCATATTGGTATAGTAACCTCAGTAACTTTTAGTCCAGATGGAAACATTATCGCTAGTGGCAGTTATGACCAAACAGTCAAAATATGGGATGTCAGTTCTGATGCTGTTTTGAAAACTTTTTCTGGACACAGTGGCCCTATCTATTCAATCAGCTTTAGCCCGGATGGTAGTAAATTAGCTAGTGGTGGTTTCGATCAAACGATTATATTGTGGGACGTGGATTCTGGAGTGGCCTTAAGGAGTTTCCAAGATCATTTTAATGGAATTTCATCAATTGACTTTAGTCCAGATGGCAGCATCATTGCTAGTGCTAGTTTAGACCAAACAGTAAAATTATGGGATGTTGATTCTGGAGTAGTTTTAAGAACTTTCCACGGTCACAGTAGAGAAGTTTACTCTGTGAGCTTTAGTCTAGATGGTAGTATCTTAGCTAGTGCCGGGTTTGACCAGGAAATTCGCTTATGGGATGTCTCTTCTGGGCAATGTCTCACAGTTTTGCAAGGTCACACTAATGGAATATGGGACGTATGTTTTAGCCAAGATGCTGGCATTTTAGCTAGTGGTAGCCACGATGGCACAACTAAGCTTTGGGATGTAGCTACAGGTCAGTGTATCAGAACGCTCAGATGCGATCGCCTCTATGAACGTATGAATATCACTGGTGTTACAGGTTTAACAGCGATTCAACGGGAAACTCTCAAGTTTTTAGGAGCCGTGGAATTAGAGTGAAAATAGAGTTTAGAAGTAGTTGAACAGAAAATTATCTCAGCACGGAACCTAAATTAAATTGTTTTAGTATCTTCTGCGATTTGATTCCAGCAGTCTAACGCCTGAACTTTAATTTTAGTTGCATTAGAAGATGATAAGCCAGAAAAAGTAAAATTTACTTTCCACTCAGAGTGATTCGTTGAAAAATCATGTGGTCTAATAGTTACTTCCTTGATTAAGCTTTCTTTATATGTATAACTACTACCATTATTTGGGGTGGATCTAGCGAAGCTGTCATGAGGGGCAAGATAGCTGGAAACTATTGCTATATCTACGCTTAAGCATTTTTGACATCGAACTAGAATTGCTGCATGAATGCACTGCTACTTTTCACCCTATAATTGCTTTTCGCCTAGCATACAGAATTAATAATACTGTTTGGTTGGAGTCTCTGGATTTGGCTACAAAGCTTGCTGTCAAAGAGTTTCAGTCAATTTACGCCAAAAGATGATCATTGCCCTAGCTATAAAACCTGTAAATAAAGTTAATAAATACTCCGGTTTTTGTAGCTATGGATACCTAAGTTTTGTACCCTGGTGTCAATTTTACTCAAACATCGCTGAAACCTGTATATAGTAAGAGCTTTCAGGCTATCTTGCCCCTGGTGACAGCTTCGCTATATCTACGCCAGATATAATGCACACCAAAAGAATGTAGAAAAAGAGTCGAAAGACGAGAATTGTTTGAATTAGCTACTCTCACAGGTAGGTGGGGTGCATCTAACTCAACCCCAATATTGATCCGCTTTTATGAAAACTTATTTAGTACTAATGCCACATTATCTTTATAAGGTAAAAGCCCTTCTCTACAATGAGAAAAGGGCAACTTTATCATTCACAAGTTAATAATTAAGAACTCTGATTAATTCTTTTTGGGAAGAATGTTCTTCCCATCAAATCCGTATGCTTGGCTTTTTGCACAGATAAATAAACCACTAATACCTTCGATAGCAACTTGGATTCTTTTACCGCGAGCAGTCACATCTACAGCTTGTTTAGGGCCAATTTTCCATGTGTCATAAGCTATTACTCTTAGGGCATCTTTCTCATCGAAAGTTCTCACATTAATCACTCGGTCGGTATTATTATATAAGACGACTGAGCCTTGAGCAGGAGAGAATAACTTAGATAAAGTATTGGCGGCATCCATGAAAACTTGAAAGGTACCAAAATCAACGAATTTATCAGATGTTGTAGTCATAAAAAAGTCCTTTTTTGTTCGCTCTTGTTTGAGTTGATAACTTTAATATAAAAGTAAAAACTAGAGAAATCATCTGAGAAATGTCACCACTCAAATATGACAAATGTCATCTCTGTTTCATCTCAGGGTTGAGTAATTATTATGAGTTGTTGATTGGTTCCTTCTAGCTCCAAAACCTGCAATGTCGGTGTAGTTTTAAGGAAGTGAATTTTCTGTTAATTGGTTAAGAATTTTATTACTCATAGTCAAGTTTTTATATCTGCCCATCTGTAACCTCCTTGAACTGTGCGTAAGCTTCTTTCCAAGCGGCTGAACCGCCCTTCTTACACTGCCAGAGCTTCTCGATGATCTCTGTCTGGTTCAGTTCAGTTCGCAACTGCTTGATCAGCATAAGGCACTGGTCACGGGTTAATTTCAGGGGAGTGTAGAACCGTTGTTCATTTTCCTCAGAATCGTTGGACTGTGGTTGGTTCAGTGGTTCAGTTTGTGGTTCAGATGGTTCAGGGAATTCTAAGCGGCGGTAGAGTTCCTCTAGGGATTCTCGCTCTTGTGGTGTAACTGGGCGATTGTTTGTCCCAAAGTCAGTTATTTTAGTAGTCATAATCGGCAGATTAACATCAATCCATTCGTTAGAACTGTCCAGTTTTACCTTGGCTTTACCCGTAGATTTGGGCTGTAGTGTGACAGGATCTACTTCTGCTAAACATTCAACTTGGAGCATTTTAGAAACAAGATTATGTAATCCCTTGATGCCAAATAAACACGTCTGGGTGTTGTTGTGAGCTACCACAGTAATAGGCATCTCCTGTTTTCTGGATTTGGTTAACGCCAGCTTGCCGAACTTTGAAAGTAATTCTTCATCCTTAATAAAATCGCTGTAGGTAGTGACTTCTTCACAAATCAGAGCGGTTGCTTTACCATCAGCCCATAGCTTTTGTCGCCATTGGTCTTCACTCAAGTTGGAGTTATTGAAGGTAAAAAGTCGGCTTTCTATTTCCTCAACATAAGCGCGGATCTGTGCTTCAATATCTGACCATGAGTGATAGCTTTCTAGCCCTTTCCATTCGGCGCGGTTGCTGTCAGGGTCAAGCACAATCACCTTGTAGCCTGCCTCTTTCTTCTTTAATGCGACGTAACGGGCTAACCACGACTTACCGCCGCCCTGGTTGCCCCAAATAAGGGCAGTTTGTTTGATGAGGTTTTGAACCCACGCCGTTTTATTCTCCTGTGAAGCGATTCGCCTGTTGTTCACTGCCAGTAACTTTATCGTTGGGGTCAATCGTCCCCTGTAGAGTCTGACTCCCTTGTAGATAGGGCGTTTTCGTGTCGCGCAGATGCTTAATGTACTCCGCCTTCTGTTCTTCACTCATCCCCGCCGTTTGCGCTTCAAAGATTGCGTCCGATGCCTCCATTTGGGTAACTTCAATTTCAGTGTTGGCGTAAATCTCAGCTTTTTGGATATCAACAGTGCGGTCATTGGCTATCAAATCTAAGTCAGCCTGCAACTCCACTTCTCTAATAGCAACATCCCGGTAGCTGTCTAACAACTCGGAACGAGCGGCCATCTCTGCTTTTGCAGCATCTCGTTTTGAGCAATGTCTTCAAAAACTGCTCTCTGTTCTCTTCATCTTGGCAATGGCGCAGCATCCACCCCGCAAGCGCAAACCCCAGGAATCCACCAAACGCCCAAAACGGCTTGTATGGGTTGGTTGCTTTGACTAAGCCGTTAACTCCGGTTGCTGGGTCACGCACTACTTGAGGGGCATTCCTTCTTGTTTCCATTGCTCCCAGTAATGGGGGTCATGCGGAATGGTCTGTTATTCTGATCCTGGCATACCAATTTTTTCTGAGGAGTCCGAACGCAGAAATAAATGCGATCGCTTGACTCTCCTTTCCACGCCATCGCTGCCGAACTAATACCCACAGTTAAACTTAGCCCAATTGCAACAGCTTTTTTATCCATCGGCAACTGTCCGAACCACTTCATTAAACCCGATTGTTGCGACTCTGATAAAGTTTTATGTTTCTCAGATAGATAGTTCATTTACCTCTTTTACCACCAAATAGAAAAATCATTAATATCGCTATAACTATCGCCACTCCTGCACCACTACCCCAACTGGAATAATCCGCAGTTTTGGGCTGATACATCTTTTCAATTGAAGTATTAGCAGTAATAGTAGAAGTTCTCGCTTCATTCCATTCACTAATCGGTTCGGAAAGCGCACACAATAACGCCAGTGATGCACTGCAACCAGTCATTAAATTAGTAACGAAACGGTTATTGCCTTCACCTGTTGCAGTAGCAGTAAAATACAGGTGTGCAGTACCCACAGCAAGAAACATTCCAACGCTTTGTACTTGTAACAGGTGAAAAGTGAAAATAACTGCACTGTTTAGACAACTACCAGCGACAATCTCACAAGCATTACCAGCACGTCTAAATGTTCTACCCCGGTTATTTTCTGGTAATGGTTGTGGCTGTTCGGGTTGTTGATGCTGATGTTGTTGTGGTGTTTGTGCCAGCCCTTCCATTGAAAAAGGGCTGACGCTATGAGGATCTTCATTTCGTTTCCTTACTAGCATCAGCCAAATCCTTTCAACTAATAGTTATCTATCGCCTAACTTCTGCCACAAATTACCCAACATTGCACCCCAACTGCGAACTGTTCCGGTTGCAGAAACACTTGATGCTGGTGGATGATTTTGGCTAGTAACTGGTATCACTTCCTGGGGTGTTTGGTTTGGTTCCAAAGCCCGTGAACCAAACCTTGCACGGGCTAAAAGTTGTTGTCGTTTCTCTCTTAATCCCGTAGTAATTGCTTGCCTTTCAGCTTGCACAACTTGTCTGTTTTCTATGCTGCTGATTTTATTTTCATGCCGCCAAAGTTCAGCTTGTAAGTCGTGGTGTAATTGTGTAGCAACTTCGGCTAGTCCGTGCTTACGTTTTTGGTCAATTCGCAACAAGTCGGCTCTATCTTGGGCATCTATCTTACTCATCTCTGAATCAAATTCCGAATTGAGTTTGCGAATTTTGGCAATAGCACCCGCAACATGAGAGCCGTATTGTTTACGAAGTTCGACCCAGGTAACTTGTCCTTTGGTCAGCTTCTCCATCGCCTCAAAGACGACCTTGGCGTTGTCCAAAAATGGTTCTAGTCTGTCAGATAATTCTTGGGCATTATTGGCGTAATCCGCAAACTGTTCGAGCTTATTTATATCGGAGAGATAGCCCAGAATATCAGACTCAAACCCTCCCCAGGATTGCGCTTTCTCGTCAATGTGGCTTGCATGACCAACTACCGGATTACGTATTGCAAAGTCCATTGCGTCATTCTCCTAATAAGGTATTAAGTCGTAGTTGATATCATCGTCAGAGTCTGGCGCTTCATCCCAGTAACCCATGTCTTCAAATCGGCTATAAATTCTAGTTGCCAGTTGCCTTACTGGGTCGTCAAAATCATCAGAAATTAAATCAAATCTTTTCTCACCAAACGCCAAAATATTTGCAATGTCCGCGTCAATCCCATTACCTAAGAATTGACCAAATGCAGCAGAGTATGGATGGTCATCAATGGTTTTATGAGTTGCTAAGAATTCAGTTCCGGTGAAAGGTGGGTAATCTTCACTCTCAAAGATTGGCGTGTCAAGTGCCTCAATATCTGCCTCAATCCTTGCTGCCCACTGTTCAGGATTTTCCGCTTTGAACTGCTGCTTTCTTAGGGCGGAGTCAGTCAGAGGTGATTTGCCCCAGTCGTTGGGATTTTTGTAATCGAGTGTCATGCTGCTAAGATCCAAAATGTGTCTGATGTACTTGATGCATCCGATGGGCGTAAGCCTTGCTTTGGTCGGCGGTGCTTACGCTCTCCCCATCACTGAAAAAATCCTTCTCTTGAAACGTCCACAGTAGAAGCTGTGGCTGACCATTGCAGATTATTGAAAAATTGCCTGACATCACCGATGGTTACATCACAATCAAAGTTCAACTTTTGATATTGTGGATGCTGCCGAATTTGGTTTACTAATTGCTGGGCTTGTGCGATTAATTCTGGCAGTGGTTGAGTGTTCATAATTCACCTCAAAAAATTGATAACTGTAAAGATTCTTGGCTGATGACCGAAGCATTCGTACTCATGCCTGTGACTTCGTAACAACGAGTAGTCAAAGCCTTGTGATTGAGCAGTAAATCAGCCTTCTTCCGTTGTCCAGCCAGAGGGCGAAAATGGTACTTTGGATGCTGGATTGTGCCTGTTTTAAAGAGGTACTGGTATAGCGTTCGGTCGATTTGGTAAACTTTGGAATTGGTTAGTAGAGTTGAGTCATAGACTCTGCTTAAATTATTCATTGCTGCCTCTAAAAGACTCCACAAGAATACTTTTGATTACGCACTCTTGCTGTTGTTTGTTGCATAAGTTTCTCCCTCAGCTTGGGAATATAACTCGATATTTAGGATGGCTTCGTGAATCTCGAAGAGTGCCTGAATTGCATCACGCCCGGCGGAGGTCATTAGAAGAGAGTGAATCGTTCTGAGGACTCCAGTTTCATATACTCACTTAGTTGCCCTCAACATCCTCAAACTCTCTTCTTTCCCTTTGAGCATTGCTAAAATTTGCTCGACAGTCAAAACTTGCTGCATAGATATAAGCTCCAAAGAAACTAGGAATTGTAATGCAAGCTATTAGAACAACTGGGCGGATTTTAAAAGCAAGCCACTGATAATCAGCCTCTAATTTGTCCCTATTATTGTTTGTTTTGGTTGACATACATTACTAAGCCCACAGTAAATAACCCGACTCCCAAAGGCGATATAACTGCTGCTACACCACCAATTAGGGAGAGGGTAGCCACACCAGAATAAAAACAAACTTCAGTTAGTAAGTGCATTTTTCTTGATTGTGAAACTTTGTACAAAAGGAATAGAAATCTGGCATCGGATAATGCCATCCTTGAAGCAATATCTAGGGGTTTGCTGCTAGGTTCAGAATCTCTTGCAATGACTTTTGAGCAGTGCGCTGTTTCTGGGTTATTCCCCGTTGGGACAAAAAATCTTTGGCGTTCACCCCTTTGATGGAATGAGCAGCAGTCACAAACTCGGTTGCAAACTGATCTAAATAGCTTTCTAAGCCCTCTCTGACAGTGTTGGAATGAATTTCTACAAAGTTGTCTACAACTGCTTGACCACTTAAATAAGCCAGAGTCGAAGCGATTTTCTCAATGGTCAGCACGTAATTACCAGCAAATTCCTGAAGGGCATTGAGAGTACCATCAATAATCTGTTGCTGTTGTTCTATTGGTAAAGGACTCTCGCCAGAAGGAGCGATCGCGGTTACTTCCCCCCTGTTTTGTTCAAGAGCCTTCTGCTTGAATGTGTTGGCTAGGGTTTCAAATTCTGCCAAAGTTATTTCCTTGAGGCTATCAAAATCATCGGGGTAAGCTTCTTGAAGACTGAATCTGATAATTTCCTCAGCAACTCCCAAACGTTCGGCAGATTCTTTAATAGAAATCATCTCTGGCTTATTGGTTTTAGTGGAATTAGGACTCATGCAGCTGTACCTCTTTGAATTACTTGGGCGAACTGTGCTTGAAACTTGGCTTGACTGAATTCCTGGGGATACTTTTTGATGTAGTTCTTTACCCGTTCGACAGAACGCAGATTAGCCATCACTCGTCCAATGCGGGACAGAACCCAGCTTTGGTACGGGGATAATGGGCAAGAACGATCCGTACTGCCATCAGTTTTTACTGGGTAGGCTTGCCGATAGCCATCTATGCGGTAAAGAGCTATGCCGTCCCAACTGACCAAAGTTGAACGAGCAACATTAAGAATTCTTGCGAGTTCAGATTTTGTAACATAACTTGAACAAAACAGACCAGGGTCATCTAAATCAAGTCCCCGTGCGGAGTTTGACGCTTTCATAGAGCATCTATCGGTTAATGGACAAATAGTGATTGACGGTCAGCGTTAGGTACTGACAGGGGTAGGACAATCATTTGGTAGTTACCACTGTTTTGTCTTGCCCAAACCCTAAAAGGGTTGATTTATAAGTATTTCCTTACTCGGTGGACAGAAATTAGATAACGGCGCTTGTCGGTTGCCTGTCTTACTAATTTTTATGTTAAGGTATTAAGGTACTAAAGCGCAAGTACTTTAATGCCTTAATAGCGATGAAGCTTTTAGCTCCTGATTGTGGCACAGTTAGGAAAAGGTTCGTTTGTGTTGGCATGGCTAAAGGTCAAGAAGCTGTACGGGTATATATGTCCCCTGAAAAAAAGAGGGCTTTTAAGGCAGCTTGCGCTGCTAAAGGGTTGGAAATGTCTGAAGTGGCAAACAATTTGATAGATGAATGGCTTAAAGAAAACGCAGTATCGAGTGTCCAGCAAACTCAGGCTGGATAAAAGTCTTGTGACGTAAGAAAACCAAGTGACTTATAAAATGTTTTTACCTGAATCTTTGGCAGCTAAATTAAATTCGATGTCTGTAAAAGGTAGGTTGAATTTGCCGCACAACAGATTTTTAAAGCTGGAGGTCTGCCAGCAAAACAACGATCGCGCACATAGGAGAAACAGTATTGGCTCTCAAAAACGCTATGCCAACCCACTGTCTTGTATCGACTGAGAAAATCTCTCTTGTTTTTTGCTTACTGGTATAGGATTTCAATATGTGCTTAATGTTACTCAATGATATGCTGACCACCAAACAACATCTTAACCCCGACAAACTCAATGACTTCTATTTATGGTATTTAATCCCTGGAATTTGAGCCAATAAATGCCAAAAAGCCTGCGAGGTGCAAACTCACAGACTTTTCTCAAATTGTTCATTTGAATTTGGTACGTACATTGTGGCTTCGGTGTTAGTAGCACCTACCACACATTTCACCCCGCCAGAAAAGACAGAATGCAAAACTCCCACTGGAGTAAGAATCAAGTGGAGCCTTTTATTGATTATAAGCTTTACTTCCAACAGATTAAAAGGGAAAAAAGAACTTATTTGAAGGCTTTACCCAAACTACTACTTGACTCTTTCCCCTCTACCGCACAAGTTACGCCAACTGTTCTGTAGATAAAAGTTGAACATCAGTCAATTCTGGTCGAGGGCAATTTAACCCTGCCAGGAGAAGAAAATTGAAAAATCTATCAAGTGTTCTACCATCTGCTCAAAACCTACTGCCAGAAGAGAGCTTAAGTGAGTTTGCCAGCCGAATTGAGCGAGAATTTCTTACCGAAAGTGCGATCGCAATTTCTCTGTACACTGATAACATCCGTATCGTCTCCGACATAGAAATTAGTGATGGCGGGGATGTCTCAACCCCAATCCACGACGCACTGAACTGGAAATATACCAGATTTGGACATCAAGCCAAACCCACACTCCACGCCGCAATATTTTTTAACGAAGACGGTAGCCCCTGGCAAGCCAAACTGAGTACACCCAGGACTGACCCGAAAAAAGACAAGGATCAAAAATACGAAAGCCCAATTGGGAACGGTTCACGCGCCTATCTCCCCACCGTCAACCGAGAAACTAGACGCTTAATTGCCAACCGCTACGGCGTAGAAGTCCCCCCTCCTGGCGAAAGTTTTTGGGACTGGCTTGAACTCCACCCAGAAATCCCGATCATCATTACAGAAGGGGGTAAAAAATCCTTATGCCTGTTGTCACAGGGGTATGTAGCCATTGCCCTTTACGGAATTAACTCAGGCTACCGCAGCAAAGATAGACTTGGCAACCCTGTCAAGCCCTACTTAATCCCAGATATAGCACGATTTGCCACAAAAGGCAGAAAAATTACCCTCGCCTTTGACCAAGACACCAATCCACAAACCCAAAAACGAGTTAACGCTGCCAATTTCCGCTTTAGCCGATTATTGACCGCCGCCGGCTCAATAGTTGATATCGCCATCTGGGACGGTCAAAAAGGACTGTGTAAAGGCGTGGATGACCTGATAGTAAACGCTGGGGTAACAGCCTGGTATACAGCCTTAAACCAAGCCCTTTCAGTAGCACATTGGCAGTTGTGGCAACGCTTAGAAAATCGCTTAACTTACGAACCCTCATTAAAAGTAACCACAGCCGACTTATCGACCTTGGAGATCAAAGACTTACCCGAGTCAGGAATTATTGGCATTAACTCAGGTAAAGGCACTGGTAAAACTAAGTTTATGGCCAAAACAACAGCTAAGTCTGAGAAACTATTAGCACCGAGTCACAGAATTGCCCTCGTACAGAATTTATGTGCCAGGGCTTCTTTAGATTACCGAGGCGACTTAGATAAAGTCAACGGCAATTTTATCAAAGGAGGAGCTTACAGCTTCCGAATTGGTTTCTGTGTTGATTCACTCCTAGCCATCGACCCGAAAAAATTTGCTGGTTGTGACTTAATGATTGATGAAATTGTCCAAGTTGTTCGTCACTTACTAACTTCTAGTACTTGCGATCAAGACGGGAAACGTCCCGCATTACTAGCGAGATTTGCAGAATTAATTAGAGTCGCTCGGAGAATAATTGTTGCTGATGCTGATTTAAACAACCCAACCCTAAATTACATCTGGGAACTCCGAGAAAACCCAGATCCAATCTACTTAATTTACAACGACTATCAACCCAAACCCTACCACATAACATTTATTCAAGCCAAAGATAAATCAGCTGTTATAAACGAGTTAATCCAAAATGCACGGAACATCGAGCAAGGTAAGGCGCTATATGTCACCACAGATAGCAAAGCCACCAGCAAGACAACAGCACGACTCCTACAAAAAGAAATTCCTGGTATTAGAATCCTGCTAGTTAACTCAGAAACCAGTGGCAATCCTGATGAAAAAAGGTTTTTGAAAACTCCCGACGCTGTAATTGCCGAAGGGTTATATGACGTAATTATTTGTTCTCCCACAGTCGCCACCGGAGTCAGCATAGAAATTCCAGATTTTGTCGAGAAAGTCTATGGAATTTTCACCGGTGCATCATCCACCGACGCTGATATGTCCCAATCTTTAGCTCGACTACGAGACAACGTAGACCGCACAGTTTGGTGTGCCAAACGTGGGACAAATTACTGTAAAGTTTCTCGCTCCAGTAATTATCTAGAAATTAAAGCCCAATTACAACAGAGAACAGATGCCACTGTTAGCTTAGTCCGTTCCAACCTCAGACCAGATATTGTTGAAGGTATTGCTAATTTCGATTGGCAATCAAACCCCCATGTTAATTTGTATGCCCGAATTAGTGCCGAGCAGAATTATTCGATGATGAATCTCTCTGATGCACTGCTAATTCGACTAAGACACGAAGGACATCAGATTACAATTGATAATCGAGAATCGGATAAAGCTGTCAAACTATTATTAAAGTCAGCCAAAGACGAAATCAAACAAATTGAAGCCAAAGACATAGTAGCTGCTGCCGATTTAACTTATCCAGAAATTGCCCTCTTGGAATCCCAAGAAGTAGTTTCACCAGAAGATGCACTAGCAATTAGAAAATATTACCTGAAAGATTTCTACTGCCTAGATGAGCTAACATTAGAAGTTGTACTTTGGGACAAAGAAGGCCGACGACGCGGGGAACTGCTCAATTTAGAAGCGCAACTATACCCTGCATTAGGACTTGACAGAACAGCCAAATCATTAGAGAAACAAGCTAACTGGAATCAAGCTATTTGCCCGTGGGATATTTCCGGTACAGCACTGCGGCGTTCTATGCGAGAAGCATTTGGATTAAATGACTTTTTAGATCCAAACAAAGAATGGACTAAGGCTGACCTCAAACCCTACGCCGACAAGATTCGTAAATATGCCCCAGAAATATTACACCATCTCAACCGCACCATCAGCGACAAAATGAGTGATGTTCAGGTTGTGCATCAGATGTTATCACAGTTGGGAATCAAAGCGACATTTCGCTGGTCGAGGTTTGAGCCGGGGTTTGAGAGGCAAAAAATTAAAGTCTACCGACTGGATGCTGAAACTTGGTCTAACCTGATGTCCATATTAGCTAAACGTGCTGCACGACGCGAACGCCTTCAAAATCTTGGAGAGTCTGATGGATCAGCTATGTCTTTTAATACTCAAAATAATCTAGGAGATCCAAATCAACATCACCCGAAATCCCTTATAGAAACATTGATTGGACTTGTATGTACCGTCACGGGAGATGATGACCAGTTCTTAGTACAGAGCAAAACATTAGACAGTAGAGCCAGATGTCAGAACTTAACCAACAAGACAGTGGTTTTGTTGTCGTTCACTGAACTTACACCAGTGGATAGAACGTGAAATAGACTTGACTAATTTTAAAATCATATTTGCACTGCCATATTTAAAAAGCAGTCTAGTTAAGCGTTGGGTAATAGGGCATCTCGGCTCTATGCCTACCAATTCGCTCTCTTCTAACTTGTTGCGAATGCTTGGCCTGTAGCAGTAGTTCTGTGACAGTCCGTGCAGCTAGCTAGCTAGCTAGCTGCGTTGTCGGCTTTGTCTAACCCAAAACATAACTCACTTGTACAGTATTTTAGTCACAGATTTAACAGAAGGAAGTGTACTAATAGCTGGCAGCCAATCCCTCTGTTTCAAAAAAGGCAGAAGAGCTAAAAACAAGAAAGCCCGACCATGAAATAGATAATTTCTGAAAAGACAGGTTTTTGGCGAAAAATGAGGCTAATTTTCCGGAATAGCAATAAACAGTTTTGGAGTAATTTTTAGACTTAGACAAAGTTTTCTAAAGTTCAACAATAATTACACATCAAAAATTCAAGGTTAAAATTATGCTTGTCTCTACTTTTGAGCTTCTCGTCAAACGACAATTTCCTAAACAGGAAGATATTCCTGTAAAAGTGCCATTGGATTTAAAAGCTAAGATTGACAAGCTTAGTCGTACAGTTATTCAAGGCTATTTTCTAACTCTTAGTAATGTTAATGCCTTTGATGTAACTATTTCTCTTGTCTTCACGATAGTCTCTAATCCTCCTGTAGATATTAAGCAACTTGTCGGCTTTATTGATGTAGATGAGAGTAATATGTTGGCTACTATTGAGCCTGATTTTGCTCCTAATAAAATCAGATTCACGAGAACTATTCCAGCTAGCGACACAGGTTTATTTCTTCTACAGCCCAACATTCTTAACCCCGAATTATTAAAAAATGAAAAGTTTGAGGTTAGAGGTTATGTAGAAATTTTCATATCTTCTCTTTCGACGGGTTATGACTCTGCTAAATTACTATTGACTCCTGAGCATCGAGGAACATTTTACAAAAACTTAGAGCTAGAGGGAACTAAAGTTCAGCTAGATCAAATTGCCTACTCTCTTCCTACAGCTCATGGCGGTTCTCTGTTTGAACTTACCTACCATTAAAATGTGAGTTAATCTAACATAATTAGCTTTGTAATAAGCCTCATTCATGCTTAAATTTATTTAATTTATGAATCAGGCTTATTTTCTCCTAAATATATATCTGTTTAGTGGCAAATTCAATCACGAATATGATGAATCTAAAGCTGAGATTTAAACCAGTTTCTTTTAGTTGGGTTGCTCTACATCCCCAGCCTAAAGGAGTAATCCAATTCATTGGTGGAGCTTTTTTTGGTACATTTTGCCCCATGTTTTTTTATCGATATCTACTCGAATGTTTATTCAAGCAGGGCTATACAATAATTCTCTTGCCATTTAATTTTACTTTTGACCATTATAGAGAGGCGGGTTTTCTTATTAGAGAACAATATAAACTCATGCCAGAATTAGTGAGAATGGCAGAATTAGCAGGTTATGACTATAAAACTTACTTAGATGATTCTAACTTTTCTTGGATAGGTCATAGTATTGGCTGTAAATACATTGCACTTTTAGAAGCTTTTAGTAATTTGCCTAAAGAACGAGAGCAACTAGAAGTATTTATTCGGGAAATAGTCAAAAAAACTTCAGTAAATTTATCCCCAGAAAAACAAGCGAAAAAAGTTGAAAGTGTTGTTGATGATTTAGATAATCTAATTAATGAGCTTGAGGATCAACGTTCAGAGGCGAAAGAATTAACTTCCTATTATGTCAATCAAGATGTAGCTAAACTTCAAATTGGTTTTGATGAATCAGACGTAAAAATTAACAGCATCTTTATTAAAAGTCAACCATCTATACTATTAGCACCCGTCAATACTGGGCTTGATAGTGCCATTAAACCTAAAGTCTTAGCAAATTTTCTTATCAATCTTGGTTTGAACGTCAAACCATCTCCTCAAGAAACCGAGGCTTTAATTGAAGATAGTAAATTCTTTAATTTGCTTGGCTTAGTTTATTTCCCTTTAGATAATATAGGCAAATCTACACGGGAATGGTTCTTCAATTACTTGAAAAAGCCCCCAGAAGATTTTCGAGCCAAACTCAAAGGAGGACATTTAAGACCTTTAGCATTACGTCTAGGGAATTTAGTTCTCAATTTCCCAGATAATTTTTTTGTTCCTCCTATTGAATCTGTCAACCAAAGAAATGCAGAATTTGAAGTTTACGTACTCCAACTGCTCAATTATTTAGAACAAAAGCGCAAAGACAATAACAAATAATTTCAATTTTTACTCCTAGAACAGTTGAATGAAAACACATTTGGTCAAATTCAGGTGATTGGAGAATATACAGCCTGAAAGATCCTTTTAATGATTATCTTGTGTCATTTACCTTAAAGGCTCAAATCATCTTCCTATTGCTGAAGCTGTGTCGCCTGTTTGCTTTTCCTCTTACCCTGACCATTATTTTCAGAGGATTTATCAGCTTCATGACTTGTTTGAACTGCTCCTTGAGTTTCAGCAGTCGGCTCTAATAACTGGCTCTTGTCTTCCTCGTGGGCTTTCTTTCGTTGACGGCTGCTTTTCTTCAACTCGCCTATTAAATATTTAATCCTACTGCCACTTAAATTAATGCCCAACCCTAAGAGCATCTCTGACACTTCATCATAACTGTAGCCATACTTATCAGAGGTCAATTTCTCAATGTATCGCCTCATCTTCCGAACGGCTTCTCTGTCCGATACATCTTCTCGCTCTTTCGGCTTCTGCTCTTTCAGTAGATTGATGGCCTTATCAATCTTCTCTTTCGTGATTACTTCTGAATTCTGATGTTCACTCATGGTTATCTCGTGAATCCCGATTAACTGATAATTATCGGCTATTTGATATAATTTGTACCAAGAGAGTTTTCAAAATCCTAAAAAAATCGGCTATTGCGGCTACGGCGAATTACCTTTTCGTATTACGGCTACGCCGAACTATTTTTTAGTGTGGTAGCTTCGCTGGTCTTATTATTCAAGCTAATGCTAAAAAATCTGACTATTACAGCTACGCTGAATCAGAGAATTTTCATATAGCGGCTACGCCATTTTTATCTCCTCTATTACGGCTACGCCGAACCAGAATTTATCTCCTGCTTGATTTGATTCAAATTTCGGCTACGCCGTTGATATATCCCTCTGTAGATTGTAGGATAGTCAGCATCACGGCTACGCCGTTGTACTCTCGCCCTCAGCCTCCTGCTCTGCCCTCCGTACACACGTAGCAATCGACACCTCAACTACCCCCGCATTTGGGTCAGAAGCCAGCCATGCCTTAAAGCTAACGCTTTACCTCGCTACGCTCGGACGGCGGCTGGTTCAAGGGGGCGCACCCCCTTAAAAAACCCCGCGTCACTTTGTCCCCTAAATCTCTGGTTATGGCTAATCGCAAGCAGTCAAAAAGGGTCGTGAGAAAACATCTCTTCTCACTGAGATTGAGTGATATTGAGTTGGATCTGTTGCGGATAAAATCACTTGACGCGGGAATCTCAGCGAGTGAATTGATGAGGCGTAACGGATTACTGCGACCACTGCCCAAACGACTTAGTAAAATTAGTCTACAAACATATTGGGAATTAGGACAAATTGGTAACAACTTAAACCAACTCGTTAAAGCCACCAACACAGCTATATTAATGGGGCGAACTCCACCAGCAAAACCAGAACTGTTACGAGAACTTTTAGAACTGTTGCATCAGTGCAGACGAGACATTGCCTCGGATGATGTTGATGATGACGACTCGGAAGAAGAGGAAGAGGATGATTGGGAAGCAGACTAAAGGTAGAGGTTTTCGCAAGCTGTTGGATTATTTGGAATCACGCGAAGATGCGAAACTAATCGGCGGCAACATGAGCGGGAGAAATGCCCGTGAATTGGCGCGGGAATTTAAGCTGTCGAGACAACTAAATTCTGATGCAGACCGAGTTGTTTATCATGTCTCTCTGTCAGCAGCTAAGGGTGATAAATTAGATGATGAAAAGTGGAGCGAAATCGGCGACCGCTACATGAAGGAGATGGGCTTTGATGCCAATCAGTTTGTCATCTTTCGCCACCATAACACCGACGACGACCACATCCACATTGCAGCCAGCAGAATCAGGATGGATACAGGGCTAGTAGTGCATGATTCCTGGGATTATTTACGCTCTGAAAAAGTTCTGCGACAAATTGAGCAAGACTATGAGTTAGTCCAAGTACAGGGCAGTAGGGAGAAGCTTCAACGGGAGCAATGCGATTTTGTGAGGTAGGCAAGCAGGGGAGGCAGGGGAGGCAGGGGAGGCAGGGGGAGAGAAAGAAATTAAGTATAATTCAGGGTATCTCGGTAGCAAAAATTACTATTTCCTCTCTTTACTCCCCCTGCTTCCCCTGCTCCCCCTGCCCCCCCTGCCTATTTCACGAGGATCTCACTTTTTCGCGTTGCTCCCGCTTCAACGCACACCCAGCACCGGACAAATTAGACGCATAAGGCGAGAGCAGTCAGAATTTGACTTGGGTAAGCGCGATACCCCACCAGAGCGCATCATTAAGGAGCAGATTCAGCAGACAATTGACAACGCCGGAGTTGATAATCCCCAAATGCCAACGTTGATCATGCGGTTGCAGCAAGCAGGAATTAGCGTCAGGACAGGTTTTACTAGGAATGGTAAGTCTAAAGGTATTTCTTATGAGAAAGATGGGCAAGCTTTTAGTGGTACACAGTTAGGGGCAGCTTACACTTTCCCTGGTTTGCAAAAACATCTTGCTGTTGACTACCAAACAGAACGTGATGATGAACCTATTAATGAATTGCTGCTCAAACCTGTTAAACCACGAAGAGTTGAGCAGTTAGAAAAACTCTTTCAAGAAATTGAACATAAACACCAACAGCCTCAGTTCACTCCACCAACGGAGGATAAAGTTGTTTGGCAAGTGTTGCACAAGTACTTAAGCGAGAAACGCTACATACCAGATTATATTGTGCAAGGATTACATGGTAATCAGTTGCTTTACATGGATGAGCAACGAAATATTTTGTTTATCAAGCGTGATTTAGATGGTGAAAAAACTGGCGCATTAATTTGGTCAAAGCCTAGAGAAAATCATCGCACTGTGGAGTACGACCAAAACACCTCTACACAAAAAGGTTGGTTTTATCTGAGATTGGGAGGGCAACCAAAGTCCAAGGTAGAAAACGTCTTTCTGTGTTCTACACCGATTGATGCGATGTCAGCAGCCACCTACCTGATCTCAAGTTGCTCCCAGCTACCACCAACTAGAACTATGTTGATAGTAGCTGATGACCCGAATAACCTACCTATGGAATTTCTCAAGAGTTTCAATAGGGTTGTCGTAGCATTCAATAATGATCAAGAAGGGAATCTTGCGGCTAGTGCAGTATTAGAATTGCTGCCACAGGGTAAAAGGCTCAAAACCCATAATCCTGATTGGAGTCAGGAACTAGAAGCTCATCTCAGGGAGGAGCAAGAAAAGCTCAGACACCAGGATCGTGGTTTTAGTCTGTGATCCGCGCTGTGCAGACCGAACTCGTTGCTGCCGAGGCGAGGCTTTAGTTTTTACTAGCTGGGCAGTTAAGAGAGCAGTTTTTTGAAGCACGATTGCAACATGAAAGTATTATGTATTCTCAATAATTTTGAAGTTATTGAGAATTCAACAGGCGCTCAAAATTTGCTGTAAGTCATAGTCAGTAAGCATTACGCCAGAATTTCTCTCTACATATCTTATGCTCAACTGGTAGCAGTAGGGCTACTCTATAGCTACCAGTTGGGGAATCATCAAATTTTAAAAAACTCGCTTTTTTACTACTCAACTGGTAGCTGTGTGTCACCAGTTGAGCTACCCAACAGCTACCACTTGGGCAAGGTATTTAGAACTACTATTTCAATACTGACAAACTACATAAAACCTATGTAATAAGTAGTGTTTGCAGCACAGCTAAGGTGTAACTCACAAGTGGAGTGCAGTTGTGATACTAACGGCAACAGCAGCAGCAAGAGGAACTGGAGCAAAAGCAACGCTCTAGGGGTTTTAGTCGATAATTTCATGTTGAACCGACGAACTCGTGACCGCTTCGCTCTCGGAGTCGGTGGCTCTTACGGGCAGAAAGATTACTGGTTGGGACAACTAGATCCTGCAAGCCCGCAAGAGCCACTCCGCTTCGCCGACTCCGAGCCACGAGTTCTTAAATCCTGGAAAAACGCTTTGACCGAGAAGATTGGAGATTGCAGATTGCAGATTGATTGTTTTTGGTACAAGCCCAGCAAGAAAGTGGGCGGAATAAATCTAAAATCGTCAATCTAAAATCCTCAAGCTGCATCCAAGAGTGGGTGTAGTCAATCTCAAATCTACAATCGGCAATCTACAATTGTTTGACTACTGGCAGCTATCGCCGGACTTGAGTCTTTAAAACTCGATGAAACCCTACAAGCAATTTTTGGGCATTTTATTACTGGTAACTGCCTAGCAATAGACAACTATCTTGAGGTATCGGCTAAATTAGCTAGAAAAAATGAGGCTGGCGCTGAATCATTTATTTGTGAAATTGGAGAATAAGTCAATATGGGAAAGTTGTTGATAGATGCAAGTTTTGCTGATTCTTTAACTAAATTAGCAATCCAACTACCTACATAATCTCCTAAAGCCATTTTTACTTGACGCTCACAATCTACTGCTTGAACCCAAAAGAATGTACATAGATCCGACAGTTCATAGTCATCATAAATGAACAGCACACCCTGTTGATTTCCCAGTTCATTTTTTACCCGCTCTAAATTTTCCTTATTCCTCATTAATGGCTTGAGATAAGTTTTCCTTCCATAGGAATAAGATTTCTGACAAAATCCCATTGCTTCATCTCTCAAATGCTCAAAATTTGCATGTATTAAACTTGGGTTGATTCGGAGAAAATCACAATCAATGATTGTTAAGTCGTAATCCGCTAGTGATTCAATCGTCAACGGGAGATTTTTTAGCTGAATGCGATCGGTGTAAATTATTTCAGGAATCAACTCTGGTTTTTTTCTAGGCGTTACTCCACCAATACCATAATTCGGGTCTAATTTTCTTCTGCGTTTTGCTTCTCCCATTCGGCTATAACCTATATCATCACAATTTTAAATAAAACAGCAGCCTCGGACAAAAATAAACAGTACCGATTGCCCCATCACCAGTAATATTAATTGTAACGGGGCAGGTAAACAAACTCACTTATGAGCCGAATCATCGCAGTTTTTAATCAGGCGGGAGGTGTTGCCAAAACCACCCTTACCCAAAACTTGGGCTACCAAATAGCACAACTGGGTCATCGCGTCCTGCTCATCGACATAGACCCCCAAGCCAGCTTAACTATCTTTATGGGCAAGGTTCCAAGAGACATAGAGCAAACTGTCAACAATGCCATTGTGGATGAACAACCTCTGCCAATTATTGAGGGGATTCATGGTATGGATTTAGCCCCAGCTAATATCTCTCTTTCTACGGCAGAAATGCAATTGGTTAATGCTTCCATGCGCGATTTCCGGCTTAAAGAGGCTATTGAACCAATTGAAGACAATTACGATTTCATCCTCATTGATTGCCCTCCCAGCTTAGGGCTGTTAAGTTACATCTCGCTTGTAGCAGCTACTCATGTTCTCGTGCCTCTGGAAACCCATTTCAAAGCCTTTGAGGGAACAGGCGAACTCTTAAAAACGGTCGCTACAGTACGCAATAAACCCAACCGCAAACTGCAAATAGCCGGGTTTGTGCCTACAAAATACGATGCCCGTAACTCCCAGGACACTCGTACCCTAGCAGCCATCACCGAACAACTAGCCAGCGCCGGAACAGTCTTTGCCCCCATTCCTCGCTCCACTGCTTTTGTTGATGCTTCAGAAGAACGAATGCCCCTAGCTGTGTATGAACCAAAGCACCCATCTGTTGCAATCTTGAAAAAAATAGCCGTTAGCATAGAATCCTTAAAATGAGACACACTAAAGCCAGCCAGCCCCTCAAAAGTAAAATTGAAGTACCTTGGGACACTACAGGCATAAACAACGCTGATTCTCAAGTGTCCATGCCATTAGAGCAGATTTCTCTGCCGCCGAATCAACCGCGTCGTTACTTTGACTCCGAGGCATTAAAACAGTTAACTGAATCTATCAAACAGCATGGCATCCTGCAACCCATTTTAGTACGCCCCCTTGATGGATCAAAACACGAATTAGTAGCAGGAGAGCGCCGCTATCGTGCTGCCTTAAGTATTGGGCTGAAAGTTGTCCCCGTCGTCATTAGAGAGTTAGACGACAACGCAGCTTTTCAATTTGCACTTATAGAAAACTTACTTCGAGCAGACCTCAACCCAGTTGAAGAAACTGAAGGCATATTGCAACTGCTGGCTCTCAAGCTAGGTCGAAGTATTGAGGAAATTCCGCCATTACTGCGCCGTTTGCAACACGAGCGCAAAGAAGCGGTTTTATCTTCCAATAACGTTATTGGAAAACATGAATTGGACTCAGAGGATGCTGCTCAGGATGATGTTGTCAAAGATGAAACCGATAAATTAGATGATGACAATAATATTATTGGGGAACAAGAATCGGAATCAGAAAAAACTTCCAATAACGTTATTGGAAAGAACGAAGATGAGAGTTTAGATGCTGACAATAACGTTATTGGAGACGATGAAACTCATGGCTCACCCCCAGTAAATCCAGACCTAAAA
>NZ_CP031942.1 GCF_003443655.1 Nostoc sphaeroides | reverse complement strand
AAAGCGTACTCTTCTGCTGATTGTCGCTCTAGAAATTTAACGGTATTAGCAAGATGATCCGCTTGATAATTGCTCCGATTATCATAGTCACCAGCACGAGAAGCCGCGTCTATAAAGTTGCCACGTACAAAGGGAAAAGGTGCAATTTCTTTAGTACGGTTCGAGTGTTCGACTACAAACCATAACCACGCAGCACCGCCAATTAAACCACCAACTAGTGCCATTGGGTTGACAGCATAACAAACCGCTCCGATCCCCCCAGCCAGCAAACCAAGTACACGGGTCATGTCTGCTTCGTTCTCAGAAACTCGGGCCATTTCAAATAATTGATCCTTGCGCTCTTGCAACCATTCAGAAACATTTCCTGCCTCCAAATGGGATAAGGCGGGATAAGAATCGCGTAAGTGTTCCGTTTCCTTAGTTGTAATTTTGGGGATATTATTGCTTTGCATAAAACAAATGCCCTGTTGAATTAAGAAGCCGCTCAATGTAGAGAGTTGTTGAGCGGCACGAGCTTTAATCTTTGGTCAACCGCCAGATGGCAAACCCAATTTCACCTGCCATCATTGTGCCGATATTAAATAAGATGCAGCCCAAAATCATGAGTGGGGCTGTAAATTCAAATGGGTTACGAGCCGCAAAGGTGGTGACAATATCGAATGCCCAAACCGCAATCACAACTAACCCAGCGCTAGAGCGATCGCGTGTCCCTGCGGTCTTATAATCTTTCCAAAGTTCACCAACAAGGTCAATCTTGCCACTAGGCTTGGTTTCAAGCTCATAAACCATGTGATCTTGAAGTTCCCGCCTAGCTGAATCTGGGTTTTTACCCCGTAGGGCGTGGGCTTCAATTACTTGCACACCTACAGAGATTATGAATGCCAGGTAAAAGAGAGGATTGAACGCTGCAAACGGCACATTTAGCCAATTCCAAGTCGGCTCAAACCAGGGTAAAACAGGGGGCCCAGTAAAGATTAATTGCCAAGTTGAATCAGCACTAATTATGGAACCGCCGATAAATAAAATCCCGCCTACCAAGGCACGACCCGCGCCACCGTTAGCAACAAACTGATTGACTATAGCGGCGGCTGCCCTAATGGGTAAACCAACAATCATTACAACAGCCTTGGCACAAAAATCGATAATTTCACCAAGCGTTCGCTTCTTACCTTTAGGTTTACTATCGCTGTTACCAGTGCTATTACTTTCTGCACCAGATGTTCCTAACGCCATTACTTCCTCCTTACTGGTTTGATATTTTGAACGCTTTTACAAATCTCTTTAGCTTTGTATTTCCATTTCCAAATCCCTTCTTCAATTCGCCCAATACACCTACCCGTTGCGTCAAAAACATCAACAATCTCGTCATTTTGATAAAGAGTTGTGTCTGGTCTGGGATTGCGTTTAGCGCTATCAAAGTAATTAGTAATCCTCAGTTTTCGAGTTGTGGGCATGACTCCGGCTTCATATAAGGCATCGCTGGTCTTAGCCCGTTCTTCTATGCGCTGACGTTCTAATCCTTCGGTGGCTTTTAATCTTTCGGCTTCTGCATAAGCCCCCAACTTGGGTACTAAGGGGATGATTACAGGCAACATACAAACACCGACACCAGCCAAAGCTAGATACAATTGCTTCTTGTACATCTCACTGCACCATTGCGCTAATCAGTGCAAACTTCTCCCATTGCTTTAACTCATGCAGTCGTTTCAATACTGACTCCACTTCGTTGCTAGGAGGGTTAGAAGATTCACACTCTACCCATGCTTCATGGGCGATTTTTGCAATTAACCAGAGTGTGTCTGATTCGCTCATCTTCTCTAGTCCTTCCCCCCATGTCTCACACATATCTTTAATCAGTGCATTGTCGTGTGAGAGAGAGTAATATCCTACGGGGTGCGCCATTTTGATATCCTTGAATGTGTGTACTGATTTCATCCCTGATATAAGTCACAAATGGGCGAACGCTTTTCTTCTCCGGGCAAGCGTTCGCACAATTAATACTCATCAGAACTGTTAGCGAGTTGTACTTTTTCAATGCCATCTAAAACTTCAGATATTGATTGAATGGCATCATTCAAAACCAAGTCGTTTGATGTAGTAAAATACTTCGATGTTTGCAGTCTCCTATATTCAGGAGTAGCTTGAATCAACCTTAAAGTTTGCTCAACACCAGCCAGAATGATTACTATTTCTTCTGTGCTAACATTGCTAGTCATCATATTATTCACCTCTTATCGCCTCTAAATCCCCTAAGTTGATTTGATGATTGTTATTGACAGAGAATCTTTCCGAAACTAATTTCTCTAGAGCTTTTCTCAGCCAGTAAGCGGGGGTCGTGCCATCCATTTCTGCAAGCATTCTGATGGCTGGAGTCAAGTCTTGAGGAACGTTGTAATTAAGCCGCTTGTTTAACATCGGTCGTTTCTCCTAAGTAAAGTTTTTTCATTTCTGATAAAGCAACGGTTCCCGGATTTTCTGGGATTAACAAATTACTTTCTGGAATGCTCCCTTTAAGTAATCTTTCTTTAATCAACATCTGCACAGGCGCGATCGCAAACGCACCGCCACACAAAGTTACTTTGCTGCGTCTGGCTTTCACGGATATGTCATCTAGGGCATAAGCCAAGGGAGAATCTTTAATCCATGAATGAATCGCGTTCTCTAACTCAGTCCCAATGTCTTCGCCATCAGGTGCAATCGCACTGATGCCGTTATCACCAACGGTTGCAGTTTCCAAAATCTCGCGCAGTTGGGAGGGGCGAATCATTTTAGAAGAATCGGTGTTGCTCAAAGCTCTCGAGAATTCTTTGATGAGTGTGGCAACGCCACCGCCACCATTGGGACTACAAGTTACCCGTTTTGGTAATAAGCCTTGATTGCTGTATTCGCTGATTGTGGCTGTACCATATCCAATATCAAAAGTATGGAACTGTTTATCGTCAAAGCGTTCGCTTGCCCAAAGTGATGCGCCATATCCCTCTGGAAATCCCAGAAAGCCAAGTTTTGAGAAGCACAGGCGGTATCTAACACCATCTACTGCAATCCACTTGCATTGTTCAATGGCTTTTTTTAGTTCTAATGGGGAAGCTAGGGAGAGGGTTGATAAACGAATATGCAAGGTTCTACGCTTGGCGCTCGTGCCCGTGGACAACTCAAGTAGATTTGGCAAGGAGGCGATCGCGCCTAGTGCAAGAATGGGGAAGTAGTGTACTTTGTGATTCTCGGAATCACTCATCGCTATGTACTCCTTGCCTTGCAATCTAGCTGAGGAACCTACAACCCAATGCTCTACAACATCTTTGTTGTTTTCATCTTTGCCTCGGCTTAGGCTGAAAGCTCCTAATTCTCCAAAGGGTACTGATGGCACACAACACACCAAAGATTCAGTCTTCATCACTGGTGTTGTGCCAGTAGAGTTATTAACAAAAGCCTGATATTTAATACTGGAGCGCCCAGCATCTAGCATCAAATGAATTACCTTTTTTGATGGCATTGATGCTTTCTCTGTTATGGTTTCAGCCTCGTTTACGTTGGGTACGTTCGTGCTAAAGCATGTTGGTTGTTTTTTAGGTCTTGACATATCGTAAAACTCTCAACTTTTTATCGTCACTGTCACAAGGAAAAGTAGTCGTTATCAACTAACGTTTCATGTTTCATGTTTCATGTTTCAGGCTCGTGTAAGTAGCGTTTCACGGTTGTTGTGAGGCTGAAACATTGATGCAACCGTTGAAACTGTTTCATGAAACGTTCTGTGAAACACTACTGAGTATCTTGGCTCCCCCTTGTGGGAGCCTGTGACAGCATCGAATGAAAGCAAAATCTGGAGTAAAAGGAAGTTAACTACCTCAGCATGGTCATTAATGCCTAATTCCTGCGCTTTATTGCTAATAAATGGGTGTAGAGATTGCCTGATTGTTACTCGCATAAATTCTCCTCAAAATAAATTTGCAGGCTGAAGTCGCCAAGAATACGTGTATCTTGTCTGCCGTTGGCGTTTCTGCCTTGCTTATGAGTGCTATGGTAGATGATAGCTACTGAAGCTGTCAACTAAAACATTTAAGCTTCAACTCTGTTAAACTAAAAAAGCTTACAGAGTCAGAGTCTTAAAGGATATAGTTGAGTAAAGATTCAGTAAGCTGTTGAAGAGAGTAGAAATGGGAGTAACAAAAAAGGCTAAAGTAATGTTTACTTGCGAACATGAAACAAAATCGGATTTAGAAGCGTGGGCCAAATCCGAGCGAAGAACTGTCTCGAATTTAGTTGAAGGGGTAGTTGTTGCCGCCCTTGCCAACTGGAAAGAATCTGTGTCTCCAGATGCGATCGCTAAAAACAAATCAAATGATTAACCCATCTGCCGTTGATTTAAAATCACTCCCCTGGCTTCTCCCGGTTTTGACAGCTATCAGCGATCGCGATTGGGTACGGTTCAAGGATCTTGTTGTCAGTTTTGCTCCCCGCTCACGGGGTCGAAACTTGGGCAGATGTTTTCAACTGGAGAATCATACCCGCGCTAGAGCCAGAGGCTAAAAGATGGCTGTTAGTGACAAAATGCAGCCAAGGTATTAAGTCAGTCAAAATTTTAGATTAATGTCTTTTTGAAGCAGCATCAACAAATTGAATTATTCTTAGTCACACTAATACTATTAGTGTGAGGTATTTATTTGGTTTTTAATACTAATTGAAAACTTATAAAAGCTTTGCTGTGTCTTAGTTTGAGAAAAATAGATAAATTGTTTTATTTTATAAAGCTGAGATATTTATTATTTTTTTTTGCCTGAGATAATTTACTATGTAATAAGACTATACCCTTAGTCCATCTTTTCTAAGTGTCATGTCACCAGATATACATAAGAAAAGAATGCCTCCCCAAGACTCAACTTGTGTTCAGCAAGTTGTTTAACAGTCTTAGAAGACACCCTCAATGTTTTCGATTAAATTTATTTATAACTTAATGTTATCAGTTCCGATGACTTCCTACAACGGGTTATAGAGAAATTTAATTAAAGTCTTGGTAAATCTTCAGGGGAGGTAAAGCCCACACACTTTACCTCATAAGGATTAGCCAATGGTAGCCACCTTTAACGGTTCTAGTACTACTGCTACAAATGATGTTCGTGGACATCTAGATCAACTGACTTTAGCCCCACTATTATCTGAACCCAGGAATCAGGCGACACAGCCCAATAGTGTTGAGCAAATCTGGACTAACGAGAGCGTTAAACAGCATTGGATTTCATTTGACGCTTTCAAAGATTTTATTAAGCAGAAGTTTGGGCGTGACCGACTTTGTGCAGAGCAGTTTGACGCGATGATTGAGTTTACAGACTCACCATGCCGGATAGCCGAGGCTTTAAGGTGGAAAAAACCATATTCCGGCGTTGTGTATGCTGCGCTGATGCTGAATGCAGATGGTAGCGTCTGGCATTCAATTTTGAGTCTACCAAACGATGATGGCACAAAACCTTACAAACGGCTGGCTCCATCTAAGAATGGAGATCAGTGCTTCTATCCTCGCGTCGTCCCCACTATTAGAAGGCTCATTGAGCAACAGATGGGACTTGAGAAAGGCAGTATCCCTGATGATGTGGATTTCTATGAATGGTTAGCCAATTCCGAGTTACCTCTAATTACGACCGAAGGCGGGGAAAAACTCTTTAGTCTAATCTGTCAGGGATACCCCGCCACCACCAACTACGGCGCGACCTGTGGGGTAGATAAAAAGACCAAGCGATTCAAGCCCAGCTTACAGCGAATCATGAATCGCCCTAGAACCTTGTTAGTTGCCTATGACATGGATTCTAATCCCTCGGTCGTAGCATCTGTAAACAAGGGGATTGATGCACTGTCTTATTCGGCGCAAAAAGTAGGCTCCACCGTATCGCGCCCCACCTGGGACGAGTCACTAGGCAAAGGGATTGATGACTTGTTGCTGACACCAAACGGTTCAACGCTTTGGGCCCAAAGCTATAATTTAGCGCTATGTCTTGCCATAATCACCAAAATGCTGGGCATTGGGGCGGTACACGAGGTGAATAGTTTTGAACAACTCGAACAACTTGCTCAACTCTACGGCACTATTGTAGAGTTAAATATTTTGAAAACTCGCATGAGTGCGGATAATCTAATCGCGGCACTAAATCAGCAAATCAGAGAATTGACCCACGGCAAAGATGCCGTTGAGTCCAAGTCTCATCAGTCAAAGTCTTATCAGTCGAAGTCAAAACTTATCCCGGCTGACATACTGGCATTTGAATTAGCAGAAGATTACCGAGAGCGCCTCAAGTACTGCAACGAATACAAGGAATGGAAGTACTATCTAGGTGACGATTCGGGATTGTGGAAATCCCAGGATGACCACATGATCGAAACAATGATTCAGGGAATATTAGATGCCCGTTCCATTGTTGGCTATGGCACTGATAGCTATATAGTCAATATTCGCAAATTCATGGCGCGACGGCTAACTGTTGAAACGTGGCCCCAAAGAACAGGCATCGTTCCATTCCTAGATGGCGTACTGGTGCTGGCTACTGGAAAGTTTGAGAAACACTCACCCGGTAATTATTTAACCTGGACACTACCCCATCGCTTTGATAATCCCTCTCTTCGAGATTGGCCAACGATTCGCGGTTGGTTCCAGGAAGTAACGGAGGGCGACTCCCAAAAAATACAAACCCTCATCTGTTTTGCAGCTGCCACACTCAGAGGTATGTCTCATCTCCAAAAAATTCTTTACCTCTGGGGCAATGGCGGCAATGGTAAAGGCATTTACTCGGATATCCTGACGGCGTTAGTCGGCTCAGAGAATACTTGGAGTGGCAAAATTGAAAACTTGGATAATCCTAATTTCCTGGTAGACATACTCAATAAACGCTCAGTCATTTTTGAGGATCAAGATAAGGTCAATGGCGGTTTGCAAACTTTCAAAACCCTCACGGGGGGAGGAAGCACCAAAGCCAAGGAAGTTTATAAAAAAGCTTGTGATGTCAGATTGTCCGCCACAGTTTTAATTACTTCCAATTATGCGGCGCTCCAAGGCTCTGGGGTCGGCAGATGGCTCAAAAGGCGGTTGATTGTAGTAAATATGAATTACTGTCCACCAATTGTAGATACTCACCTCAGAGAAAAGCTCTACCCAGAGATGGGAGCCTTCACCCAGTACCTACTTACCATTCCAGAGAGTGAAATAATTAACACTCTCAATGGAAAAAACTCTACTGGCTATGATCTCGCTTACTGGGAAATGGCGCAGATGACTGACTCCATCGCGGCTTGGGTGGAACGGCATATCGTGCGAGATCCAAAAGGAGTGGTCAAAGTCGGCTCCAACAAAAACGAGTGGCAAAGCAGCAGCTACCGCCCCGAAATCAGCACACTGTTTGGCTCATACCATCACTACTGCCAAAATTCTGGGCAACAAGGCAAGAGCCTACCCAATTTCACCCCAGACTTACTGCAAGTCTTAAATCATGTGCTGGGATGGTCTGATGTTAAGCAGGAAAAAACCAGAACTGGCAGTCATTTTTACGGTATCCGGTTAAGAGGTACTTTCGATGAGGCTCCGTTCCCTTCCGAATCTTCAATCACTTCCAATCAAGCTGGTGATGGAGGTGTGACGGACAAGGTTATGGATATGGTGATGGACTCAAAGCCTTATGGTGACGGATGTGATGGACATTTACAGAAAAATCTTTTTGTAAATGAGGTAAATAATCATCCATCTAATTTTTTGAAGAGTGAAAGTTTGGGCGATGAGAAAACAGATTTTGTAGAAAGTTTGGGCAAAACTCCATCACCTCCGTCACAACCATCACCTGAGATAGCTATAACCCATACACCACTTGCATTACCATCCATTTCCCCAAACCATCACCAATCCGTCACCAATCCGTCACCGGCTCCATCAGCATCCGTCACCACCCGCCAACCCGTTAGAGGAGATCGTGTGAAGCTAATTTCAAGCGGCGAAGTTTATCTTATTTCTTGGGTTTCCTGTGGTAGTGATAAAGTGCTTTTGGTTTCTGCCCTCACTGGAGAGCCGCTCACTGCTCCTTCACTGTTGCGTCCTGGTGCTGCGGCGGGTGGATTAAATCTCATTGATGTTAGCGAACTGGAGTTTTTGGATACTTAGGGCAACTAATAATAGGAGCTTCGTGTCGAGGCTTGTCGGTTCAGATCCATCGCTTGTAGACAATTAAGATTGAATTAGACCGCGATTTCTCCCCTATTAACAATAATCATGGCATCTGCTGAATTTACTTCGTCGGAGTCAACCCAAGCAGTACCGACAGTTGAAACCCCATCGGATCAAGAGCAAGTAAATGTTGATACGTCAACATCAACAGAAATTGAATCGACAGCAGCAATATTTCAAGCTGTTGGAGTAATTACTGGGGATGTCAACTTTACTACTGATGGACAAAGCACTGTTACTATCGGTAGCTATGAATACCCACTTTACTACTCGAAGCGACAATGGAATGTATTAAACGCTCTCAAGAAGGAAATAGAAAATACTGGCAACCATAATCAGCGTTTGGTTGTTTATCCAAAGGCAATTCACTTTCCACGCAGAGAGCAACCGCATCGCGGGAGCTTTTCAGTTAGGGGTATGAGTAGCATTCGTGCAAAAAACCGGGTTAAGAGATATTACATGAGTAATACAAGCATTTTTAGAAGCTTAAAACCTGTGATTTGAACCATATTTTGACCAAACGGACACGATACGCTTCACTCCGCACTAGAACCACATATACTTCAAAGTTATAAATGGAGTCCAAAAACGTCAAAACTTAATTCCAGGAAGCAACGTGGGTTTTATAGTTCCTGAAGTACGTGTTCTTGATCGAGAGCTTTTAAAACCAAGTATCGGGCGATCGCTTAATCACTGAATTTTCGACTAAACATATTTTTGAACCATATCATGGACATTTTGAATCATATTTTGACCGAAAGTTTAAAATTTTCGACTAAATTAGTGTGTCTTGCTCGGCATTTTTTACCAAGTCTAAAAATAAAACTTTTGGTCGTATTATGGAACACAAGTAAAACACGCGGACATAATTTGATTCATAAAGTTAAGTTGTTGATTGGCTCAAAAGCTTGAAATTACGTTAAGTTTTGGTCACGTTATGGTTCAAAATTTGGTCATGCAGGGGGTAAAATCACAAAACCTTATTTGATCGTTGAGTAATGACTCGATGATCAGCAGAGCGTCAATGACCTTCGTTATTGGAAAAGCCCTTAGCGAATAAGGCTTTTAAGCTTAATGTCGGTGGAAGGATAATATTGCCAGAACTGGAACTATAACATTGCCGTGACTGAGGCTGTAATATTGATTTTTCCGTTTAGCGATCGCAACCCTAATTAAACAATCGGAACCATAACATTGCCGAAAACTAAAAATGGAACGATAAACTTGCCAAAACAAGGTACTTCAAAACTTCATTTTTAGGTTAATGCATTGAAATGTATTGAACTATAATATAGAGCCTGCAAGGATTTGAGGTATTGGAAGCATCAGGTTGCCGAAGTCAATTGGAAGCATAAGCGTGCCAAAACGGCAATATTATCCTTCCAACGACAATCGCCTTGTTTGCGGTTTGAAGCGTTTATGTTTGCAGTTCGCTACATCTAGTTGCGCTTGCGTGTTAGCTTGTCGTTCAGCGACGCCCAAGATTATTTGCTCAATACGGTCTAGTCGGTTGGGGAAGGGAGTGTCGGTCATTTTCCTTGCGTTGAACTTCTACAATTTTACTTTTATAACCTGCTCGAAGTGTAATCTGGCGGTAAACCAAGCTTGACACGAAATTTTTCGTCATATTTTGCTAGTTCCCAATTTTTTGCTTTCTTAACTTGATCAGGAGTAAGGTTTTTTGCACCTGAGAGATTTGCACCTGAGGGATTTGCACCTAAGAGATTGGCACTTTTATTAATACCTATTAAGGCTGTTAATGCTGTGTCATCGACACCTATGCTATTAGCGATTGCACGACCAATCGCACGACCGAATTTGCCTGAAACAGTCATGTCAGGGGGAGTGGAAACATCTGGAAGATTGTTTATTGAGAGTGTGGCGTCTTTAAGGTTCGCACCCTTGAAGTCAGCACCTGTTAGGTCTGCACCGATAAGATAAGCACCCTCGAAGTTAGCATCTATAAGTCGGGCATTTTTAAGGTTGGCAAGGGTGAGGTCGGCATTTGTAAGGTTTGCGCGGGTGAGGTTGGCATTTGTGAGGTCGGCACAACCTAGTTCGGCGTATGTGAGGTTGGTATTTGTGAGGTCGGCGTCTATGAGGTTGGCACGGGTGAGGTCGGCTAGGATGAGGATCGCGTCTATGAGGTTGGCACGGGTGAGGTTAGCATTGCAGATGTTGACAGAACTGAGGTTGACACCTTTAAAGTTGGCTCCTCTTAAAATCGGGTACTCTATGAGTTCTGCATCTGATAAAAATTCAAAAACACTATTTAGTCGCTCTGTATCTTGAGCCAGCCTCCGTAGCACCGATAACGTTCTGGCACGCGCTATATCAACCGCTGCATTTAACTCTTTATCAATCAATGCTTTTAGATTTTTATCAATTAACAGTTCCGACATTTTGTCAATATAAGTTTCTAGAACCTGCTCGTTCAAATTGTTATCAGCAATTTTTTTCTCATGTTTAGTTAGTTCTTCAGCAATTTCTTTCTCACGTTTAGTTTGTTCTTCAGCAATTTCTTTCTCACGTTTAGTTTGTTCTTCCAATTCTTGAGAGCGTTTTTCAGAACGTCTCTGTTCGCTTCTCTCAAAGTAAAACAGTGCAAACGGAATAGCGATTGTACCTGCTAAACCTAACCAATCCCACAATGTTTTGGCGGATTGATAACTTGTCGTTTTTTCGGTGAATTCTGTTTTTTCTCCGGTTCTCGGATTTAATAATACCTTTGTAGTCTCTGATTTGTTTTCGTCTTTACCAAAACCACTCCACTCAAATTGATAAAGAATAGCGATCGCCACAAACGCAACAATCATACCTATAAGTATTTTCTGTACAGTAGACAAGGACTTGACCCACTTAGCTAATTTCTCGCGTCTTGTACCCATAAATTACCGCAAATAACATCAACATCTCATTATTAGGGATATCAAATGTCTTTTGTACGAAGATTATTCGCGGATTTTGCTGTAATGTCGTCAAACTCCTATTAGACGACATCCTCCTAATTAAAAAAGCATCTTAGATGCTTTATAAAGGGCTAGATGCTTTTGATCCTCGTTTTACACAAAGAATTTTCTTGATTATTTGACCGACAACCGCGATCGCAACGAGAACGCCGCAGGCATCGCAGACTAACTATTTAGCATTGAGGCAAGATGGACGTATTTCTTAATTGATAACAGTTCGCAATAACTCTTGAGTGGCTTGTCTCTCAACGGAGTAATGGGGATTCAAGCGGTGTAGACTGTCCATAATAGGACGCGTAAACCGGACACTACCAGCGAGAGTAAATGAGGCTACCACCCCCAACTCGTCTACCCAACAAGCACTACAGGTCTAGAGAATACCTTACACCAAGTGAAGTACGATCTCTGCTGAATGCCGCACTTGAGCGCAAAGCTCGTTATTCTCACCGTGATTATACACTGATGTTGCTCATGTTTCGCCACGGTCTGAGGGTAGGGGAAGCTGTAGGGGCTAAGTGCGGTTTAAGGTGGGATGCCCTGATGTGGGCCGAACGTCAGATTTTCATCACCAGGGAAAAGGGCAGTGATTCTGGGGTGCATCCCTTGAGAGATGATGAGTTAATTTTGCTCAAGGAACTCAGAGAGATGTTTCCAGATAGCAAATATATTTTCGTTTCTGAGCGTGGTGAGGTGATGTCTACTGATGCAGTGCGAAAGCTGCTTGGGCGGCTGGCGGCGCAGGCGGGACTTGATATCAAAGTTCACTGTCACATGATGCGCCATGCTTGCGGTTACTATCTGGTGAATCAGGGTTACAACACCAGAGAGATTCAAGACTTTTTGGGACACCGTGATATCAAACACACTGAAAAATATACAAAGCTGAACGCCCGACGCTTCCTGAATTTTGATTGGGGTGATTTATGACATCGTAACGTCCGTGTGTGAAGCGAACAATCTTAACCCATCAGGCTAAATTCATTGAGAGTTTGCTGCCAATCTGCCACACATATCCCTTCGCTCTCAAACATATAGGACTAATATTTGATTTCTGAAAAAACTCCGTACATTTGAAGAGTGGCAAAATCAAAGGTAGTGTGTCGGATAAACCACTCAAACATCCACTTCAGATGAGAGAACGAAGGAATCAAAGCACAGAAACGCCGCGCCCATGTTTTAGCTTGTAACCAAATATCTTCTATAGGATTTTGTGATGGGCAATTAGGAGCAAAGCGGACGCAGTGAATTTTCCATTGCTCTGGAGATAAACCTTGATTTATTTCGCCTAAAAAGTTTTGAACTAGATGTGAACGATGGTAAGAAGCGCCATCCCAAAAAAGAAGTAATCGTTGGCTGGGAGACTGGTCTAATAAATAACGTAAATAATCAATCGTATTTTCAGAATTACCAGCATTGTAAGCTTTCAGAAGTAACTTACCAAAAAGAATAGTCAACTGCCCCGTAGTATGTCTGTTTATCTCGTTCGTTAATAACTCTGACTGCAATTTCTTGATCAGTTTTTCCCCAAACGTATCCGGTTAAGTCTCCCCAGAGTAGATGACACTCATCTATTAAGAATACTCTTAGTCTTCCTGATTCTATTTCCTCTCTGTTGCTTGCCAACAATGATTCAATCTGTTTTTTTTTTGCGGCAACAGCTTCAATGTCCGCCTTTGGATTCAAGGCAGTGGTTTTCTTCCAACTAATTCCTGCCGCGTCAAACAAATCGTAATAGCTTCGTTTGGATTCGTAGATCACATCATATTCAAATGCTAATTTGTACTCCAGTTCACCCAGTTCCCAAATATCCTTAGCTTGCAACCAACTTAATACTTCTTCCCTCTGTTCATCGCTCAAGTAACTCTTTCTCCCTTGATAATTTAAGCGTAGTCCTAAAATTCCATATTCCTTATAGGCGTTCTTCCAGCTTGTTATCGAACCAACAGACACATCTAAAATTGTTTGAATTTCCTCATACTTGTAGCCTTGATAAACCAGTTTAACTGCTAAAGCTTTTCTAACTTCACGGGCATCTGGGCGATTATCTATAAATTCTTGTAGTTCTGCGATCGCTGCTTCTATATACTGGTTTATCATTGTTCGCTCTTAGACAAATATCTCCCTCCGTATTATCTCGCAACCTTTTTCAGAAATCAAATATGATTCCTATAGTTAGAGCATTCATGTATGGAAAAAATTTCTCGCTTGGAGTTAGAACAAACTCAACTGTATTGAGTTCCTAGTTATCTCTGCTGTGTGCTGTTTATATAAGCTCGGAATTTCATAACAACGCCTTAGCACTTTGTCCCGATTGAGCTTTAAGTCAGCACTTTTAGACTGACGCGGTAAAGGACGGAAATAATATTGTGTGTGGTTGATACTGTCGTTGCTATAGAGATAGCGATAGAGAGCGCCATCAATGCTGTAGGTTTTGGACTTGCTTAGGAGGGTTACACATCCAACAAGCTCTTTATCAATCATCTTTCCCATCTCCCGCAACACACGCACCTGTCAGACTTGCACCCAGGAAGACCGCAAGAGATGCGATCGCGCTTCCTTCAAAAATTTTGGCGTTGTAGATCCATGTGGGTTGATATTCCTCGCCTCTACTTTCCTCAATCCGGTCAAACCCGTGACAAAAGATAGCACCAACAACCATAAAGCTAGTAGTTACCAAGCTCACAATTGCTACTGATGACGCAGCATCTTGAATGAATGAGTTAATCTTTTCACGCCAAGTTTTCACACGGCGAATGTGTATTACTGGCTTTTCTTCCAGATATGAATGCCACTGGTCATCAGTAAAATTTGTGGGCTTGTAATCATAGGGAACGTGAAAATCAAGTAGTTCACCTACTGCTTGAATTGCATCTCCTAGCATCACATCTGGAGAGTATTCCAGTTGTCTGAATTCCTCTGAATCTCGAATTTCTCTGAGCCAGCGATCTATTGCTTCTAACCTTCGTAATTGATTTTGATTAAGCATTGTTCTCTCAAGAGGTAGTTCGTTGATTGCTTCTAAGTTGCGTAAATTGATATACATCGTTTAAGCCTTTTTAGTCTGTGTGTGTATGGGTTCGCTCGTGGCGTTGTTTGACATAATTTGCAAGAGCAAATAGTTAACCACTTCACCAGCATCATCAACACCCAATTCTTTAGCCTTTGCATTAATAAATGGCTGCAATGGCTGTCTAATACTGACTCGCATTGATAAATAACTCCTGATGAATGCAGGCATCAAGTTTAGTGAGCGGTAGTCATTCCGCTCTATGTAGTTATTAAAGTTTTGAAAATCTTTGCCGTGCAAGACTTTTGGATACTTGCGGTCATTAAGCCGTTGTGGGTGAAACCTTTGTCAGCCCTTGACTGTTTTGACTGCCCTTGTCTTTTTAGCCTTACAATGGCTATACTAATACAACATGACTATTAATAGCAACCTAATTTTAATTAAACAAAGCTGTGTATAACAACATTCCTTATAAGATGCTTTAATAGGAGTCTGTTATTACCAGACGGGTTTCTATGCCAGTTCGCAACACGATAAGGAGGTTTATTGACGAAAAGCTCAAAATTACACGTTATGAGTTCAGCGAGCGTACAGGGTTAAGTAAAACGACTGTTTACAACTTATATGACAATCCTGAGCAAATACCTAATGGATTAGCGCTTAACAAAATCTGTGACTGCTATAAAATCCAGCCCTGTGAGTTATTGGAATGGAGGGAAGATTAAGCGATCGCGTAAAACAAATTTTGTATTTAGGAAAACTGCAATGCAAAAGTCCTTCAAAACAAATCCTAGCCCCAATTCCAGAGGGAAGCGGCGATATAGAATCGGCAGCCCTGGAGAGGGCAAATGGGAGCCGAGAGGGTGCAGACAATTTAGCACCTCTCCTCAAAACAGATATCCCCACTAGCAGAAACTAGAGGGGATGCGTACCAGCGGAGGCTGGATTTTATTGATTTAAACACGCCGGGTAACTCCTACTGCAATAAGAGGCTGGACACTTCTTGGTACTGAGTACACCGCGCTCGCTATAACCATAATAACTTAAATAATTTAGCGACGCGAGTTTGCAAGATGAGGAGTTATCCGAAATCTAAAAGATTTCGAGGTAATACAAATGAATGCCACACAGGGAACTACAACACTGACCGCAGCAGGCCCGATTACAGCTTATCGACTTACTCACGGCTATGAACCTGCATATACTAAGCTCTATTGGAGCGTAGCAAATGTAGTAGGTGTTAACCAAGCTTTATTGATTCAAATCATTGAAAGCTGGTGTTTGAGCAATGCCAGACTCAACAAGCATGGCTACTTTCATGATGGGGAATGGTGGACTAGCGCTACTTACAAAGAGTGGGAAAACGCATATCCGGCGCTAGGGTCACAACGTAGTATTCAACGTTTGTTGCTGGGGCTAGAGGAATCAAGCTACGTAATTTCTTGTCAACTAAAAAAGAACAAGGGCAATGCAGCTAAGTTTTATCGCGTTGACCCCATAAAAGTTGGCGCATTACTGCTGAAAGACTTATCTCTAGTACAAAAAATTAACAATACAAATACTGCTCCAATATCCATGATGCCAAAAATGGATGATGTAAATGATACACATCAACCGATAGTGCCAAAAATGGATGATGTAAATGATACACATCAACCGATAGTGCCAAAAATGGATGGCATAGTGCCAAAAATGGATGGCATAGTGCCAAAAATGGATGGGGTACGGGCTGAAAGTCATTCACAGCATACCTCGCAGCCCTCTAATAAGATTAAAGAAATAATATTACCTCAATCGATCACTGGAGAGACGGAGGAAAAAGAGAAAGAGGGGAGTAAAGAAACTGACCAAGAAAAAGCACTTCCAGATAATCACTACGCTGTTAAAAAAGAGAAAATCTCTGCAACTAACGAGAAATCCACTCATGAGGATCTAAATTCCGGCGCGGCGCGTGAGAATCATTCTCAAATATTGGTTTTCAGTGATGACCCAGTTAAAGAAGTGGATTTCCTGCTTTACTATCAGACCTATCAGCGTAAGCAGGGCAAAGACATTAACAACGTTGCCCCATACGTGACTACAGTGCTTTCTAAAAAAGATGAAGGTAGTACAGAGATATTTTGCTTATTTGAGCAATGGAAAGCGGGTTGCAGGAAATTAGAGCGCAAAATTAACAACTTTGCTGATGACCCCGTAGAAGTAGAGAAACAGCGCAAGAAGTATGATTTTCCCAAATGGGAGGCGCGGATGCACGATCACTACTACAATATGCTCCTCTCAGAGGGACTATCTAAGTTTTGCAAGCATAAAGTATCTGCCAAATGGTACGAATGGGCAAGCGCCAAGTTTCCTGAAAGATTTGTAGATATTCCCGATTGACCAAGCCCCGAAGAGGCAGGGTGTAGGGAGTAGGGTGTGGGGTATAGGGTAAGAATTTAGACCCGTCCCAAGCGCTGCGACCTAATTGTGAAGAAACTTGATGAGGTTTCACCCTACACCCTACACCCAAACAAGGGTGTATGACTGTAAAAATTTAGACCTAATCGAAATCAGAGATTAATATGTACGCCAGTGACGACAACGTAATTCCTTTTGCCACCACAGCTTCGGAGCTACCACCACAGAGCATTGAATCTGAGGAAGCGATACTTGGGGGCATCTTGCTTGACCCAGTAGCCATAGAACGTGTCCGCGACATTTTGAAGCCGCATCACTTCTATATCAGCGCTCATGGTAGAATCTACAACGCAGCCCTGAGACTTAATGCCCAAGAATTGCCCACAGATTTGTTGATGATCACGAATTATTTAGCTGATAATAGTTTGTTAGAAATTATCGGCGGGCGAAACAAGTTAGCATCGCTGGTTGACTCTACAGTATCAGCAGTTAACATTGATGCTCTGGCAGGTCTGGTTGTGGAAAAATGGAAGCGCCGAGAACTGGGTAGACTGGCAAGCCTTGCCAGTGAGTTGCAGCACAAGTCCAATGAAGAAACGCCCTTAGAGGAAGCCTTCTCACAATTACAAGACTTTATCTATGAGTTGCAGCGTTCGTCTGATACTACGGGGGCCAGCCACATTTCTGATGTGGTGATTAATCTGTTTCAGGATATTGAAGACCGCAGCCAAGGTAAGGTATTACCTGGGATTCCCACGGGCTTTTATGATCTTGATGCAATGACTTGCGGATTCAACCGCAATGATTTAGTCATCGTTGCGGGTCGTCCGGCGATGGGGAAATCAGCGTTTGCGGCTCAGATAGCTTTTTATCTAGCCCAAGCTTATCAGTTTCCGGTTGTCGTGTTCAGTCTGGAAATGTCAAAGCTACAGATTGCCATGCGTGCGCTTTCAGGTGAGGCTGGCATTCCAAGCGGCTACTTGAAAACTGGGCGCATCTCTAACACACAATGGGAATCACTATCACAGGGCATCGGTACACTATCAGAGCTACCTGTTTACCTCGATGACCGTCCAGACCCATCACTGAGCTATATAGAATCTGAATGCCGTAAAATTATGGCACAAGAGCGCCGTGATTTGGGGTTAATTGTTGTGGATTATCTACAACTGATGGATGGTAACGGCGGGGGCAACAGAAACAATGAGATAGAAAAGCTTACACGCTCCCTCAAGCGTTTAGCGATGAAGTTACAAACACCTGTAATGTGTTTATCGCAACTATCAAGAGCAGTAGAAAGCCGTAATAACAAACGCCCCATGCTCTCAGATTTACGTGACAGCGGCGGGATTGAGCAGGACGCGGACAAAGTAATCATGTTATATCGTGACGAATATTACGACCAAAATACGCAAGATAGAGGAGTTGCAGAGATTATCCTTGCTAAAAACCGCGACGGGGCTACAGGCACAATCCAATTACTGTTTGATGCAAACTTAACAAAATTTAAGAACATGGTGGGGGGAGCTACGCTTTCAGGAACGCCATCACAGTCAGCACAAAGTGATTGGGGCTAATTTGAGAGCCAATGTCTCGCATCGCTGTTGCGAAGTCGCGGCGTTGCCATCGCAAGATTAAAATGGTGATAAATCTCAATTTTTTCCCTACAATTACGGAAATTAGCACATCAGCCATGTGTTAATAGAAGAATAGCATACACATAGGATACAGTAGCAAATGGAACCTTTAACTACTGCGGCGATCGCTCTTAGCTCTGTAATTGCCATCAAAGCCTTAGAAAAGACAGGCGAAAAGGTAGGTGAAGCTTTATGGGATCGGGCTGGCAAGTTTCTCGTCACCCTCAAAAAACAGTCTCCCCATACTGTAGTTGCTATTGAAAAAGCGCCAGACCAACCACTCGATTATGGCAAAGCTGTATTAGAGGTAGAATCTGCGGCTAAGGCTAATTCGGAATTGGCTCAAGCTGTACAAGAATTAGCAACAGCAGCTAAAGCTGAACCCAATCCTAATTTTATTCAATTGATACAACAACTAGCCGATAACCTCAAATCTCAACCACAACAGCCAAGTGTGATCAACTATCAGAAGTTGGCAGATGAGATGAAGAATGTTTTCCAAGGCACTGTATTTAATGCCCCAGTGACATTTAACTGACTACCGTCGTCTCCAGGGGCGGGGACAAAGTTAAGCCAAAAAAAAATAATCTTCCAAATAGCGGTTCTGTTAAATCTCGACCGTGGAAAGTTTTCCTAACTGTAGGTGTATTCGCAGTAATTACTTTTATAGTTTTATTAATTTTATATCCCATTAATTCTACACCTATCATTGGTGACAAGTTAAGGAAAAGAGGAAATTGTCAAGGGTGGTATTTCGATAGGTCAAAAATCGTGAGAAACTCAATCTAGAAAAGTAATTGAGCGATTGTGAGTAGCTATGACTACCAGCCGAAAAACCAATAGAGACCACGCCAAAAAGAAACAACGACCAATGGTCGAAGATGAAGTAATTGCGGAGCAATTGGAAAGATTACTGACACCAGCCATTACAAATCAAGAAAATTACTACCGTAAATTAGGACTCAGAGAACGGATACTGAATTTACCGTTAATGATGGCAGCAGTGTTAACCCTGTTGTGGAGAGACGTAGCAGGAGTCAGAGAACTGACAAGAATCTTAGCTAGAGACGGCTTTCTGTGGTGTAATCCCACAAAAGTTAGTCAACAAGCTGTATCACAGAGATTTTTGACATTTCCATCGGAATTATTTGAAAAAGTATTTTTTGATTTATTGCCTAGTTTGAGAACAGCTTGGCACAGTAGAAATAAACGTCGATTACCCGAAAGTATTCAATTTACGTTATTAAAATTCGAGAAAATTTGGATAGTAGATGGCTCAACATTGGAAGCATTGTTTAGGAAATTACAAAGCCTAGAAGAGGCTCAAAGAGGACAATTAGCAGGAAAAATGAGTACAGTCATTGATTTAATGACCAGATTACCTGTAGAGATTTGGTTTGAAGAAAATCCCAAAGCCTCTGACATAAAACTCTCAGAAAATACTGAGGGGGCGACAAACATAGCTAGGATATAGACAAAATAAGCATCATAGCTCTCTGACCTTGTTGATAATACTTACGCTTATTAGGATTTAATCTCATTAAATCTATTACTAATTCCCAACAATTATCCATAAAACTCACCCAGGTTTGACCATATAAGCCAATATAAAAACTGCTATGTCGTCTTTCAACACGTCCATATTCTTTAACGCGACCAACATATTTTTGTATTCCTTTACGTTTAATTTTTTGTCCAGAAATCGTAGCAGATGTATAGGCGATCGCTATCAATAGAATTAAAACGATTAAGCGTTTATCAGATACATTAGTACTCTCTAAATTATACCCACCTTTTTTAAAATCCCTAAACATTTCCTCGATGTCAAATCGCTTTTTATAAGCAGAAATTGCCCATTTTAAAGTCTCTAGATTTGTGAGAATAAACCATGCTTCTGACGGTGCTACTCCCAGAATTTTACGTTTCCATTTACAAGCTAGATTAAAATCTGGCAAACCTTTGGTCTTTGTAACTTTAACTCCTTTCAGAATTGAAGAAGAATTCAGAAGTCAGAATTCAGGAGTCAGAATCAATCAGTCGGGGATTCAGACCCGCGACTGATTGAAGACTACCAAATTTTCAATTTGGTAGGGGTCTTAAACCCGATTATTCATCCGCCAGTCGTACAGAATTCATTCTGAATTCTGACTCCTGACTCCTGAATTCTGTTCGATAAAGAAATACCTGGGAATAAACCTAAATCGTCTAATTCTAACCAAATATCTGTTTCTCTTTCCACAAAATGATTCTTTTTCAGGCGTAAACAAAAGTATAGTTGCTGCTCTGATAACCAGTTTGCTAGCTTGATTGAACAAAACTCTCTATCTCCTAATACACAAACCTTGTAATTTTTAAAAAGTGGCAATGCTGGAGATAAAATCTTTTTCTGTTCCTCTAAGTTACTACTTCCTAATTCTGGCAGTAATGTAAAATATATTGGAAAACTTCTTTTATCCCAAATCACACTAACCATTAACAGATTTACACAATCCCAATTTGTGCGGTCAATTGCTATGTAAATAATTTCTTTGGGTTCAAAATATATTTCTAGCCATTTGGTCACTATGGGAAACCAAATTTTTTCAATTTAGGACTAATATTTGATTTCTGAAAAAACTCCGTACATTTGAAGAGTGGCAAAATCAAAGGTAGTGTGTCGGATAAACCACTCAAACATCCACTTCAGATGAGAGAACGAAGGAATCAAAGCACAGAAACGCCGCGCCCATGTTTTAGCTTGTAACCAAATATCTTCTATAGGATTTTGTGATGGGCAATTAGGAGCAAAGCGGACGCAGTGAATTTTCCATTGCTCTGGAGATAAACCTTGATTTATTTCGCCTAAAAAGTTTTGAACTAGATGTGAACGATGGTAAGAAGCGCCATCCCAAAAAAGAAGTAATCGTTGGCTGGGAGACTGGTCTAATAAATAACGTAAATAATCAATCGTATTTTCAGAATTACCAGCATTGTAAGCTTTCAGAAGTAACTTACCAAAAAGAATAGTCAACTGCCCCGTAGTATGTCTGTTTATCTCGTTCGTTAATAACTCTGACTGCAATTTCTTGATCAGTTTTTCCCCAAACGTATCCGGTTAAGTCTCCCCAGAGTAGATGACACTCATCTATTAAGAATACTCTTAGTCTTCCTGATTCTATTTCCTCTCTGTTGCTTGCCAACAATGATTCAATCTGTTTTTTTTTTGCGGCAACAGCTTCAATGTCCGCCTTTGGATTCAAGGCAGTGGTTTTCTTCCAACTAATTCCTGCCGCGTCAAACAAATCGTAATAGCTTCGTTTGGATTCGTAGATCACATCATATTCAAATGCTAATTTGTACTCCAGTTCACCCAGTTCCCAAATATCCTTAGCTTGCAACCAACTTAATACTTCTTCCCTCTGTTCATCGCTCAAGTAACTCTTTCTCCCTTGATAATTTAAGCGTAGTCCTAAAATTCCATATTCCTTATAGGCGTTCTTCCAGCTTGTTATCGAACCAACAGACACATCTAAAATTGTTTGAATTTCCTCATACTTGTAGCCTTGATAAACCAGTTTAACTGCTAAAGCTTTTCTAACTTCACGGGCATCTGGGCGATTATCTATAAATTCTTGTAGTTCTGCGATCGCTGCTTCTATATACTGGTTTATCATTGTTCGCTCTTAGACAAATATCTCCCTCCGTATTATCTCGCAACCTTTTTCAGAAATCAAATATGATTCCTATACTGCTTACGAAAAGCATAAAACATATACAACCTTAGTAATATCAGCAGGCTATGTTATTTATTTTAATATTTGGAAATCTCTAAAGGATGTTTTACCTAAAGAAGAGTTATTGTTTTCTGGAGTATTAATTACTATTTCAGTTTGTATTTTTATTTCTTATGAAGTATATAAAATGATTAGCGATGGGCTGTTTTATCAAGAAATAAATAAACTTATCACCTTAGACGTTTCGATAGAAACTATTAGCGAAATACAAAAAAAAGAAAAAGAACATAGACGAAATTTCTACTCTATATGGTTCAACTTCCTACTGCCAACTGTTTTGACAGCTATTTTTGGAGCATTTTTTTTAGTAGGAGGTTTCTTGAAAGAAATTTTCTGTGATTTATTTGTTTAATAATTGTTAATTTGATAACCCGTAAGTAAGTTTTCCGAGCCAAAAATTTTAATACAGCACACTGTTTAACCCACGATTCTTTACCAAGTGCAGTAGCTTAAGAGATGCTCCACTAGGCCGCTTTTGTCCTATTTCCCATTTTTGAACTGTTGAAGTACTTATATTCAAAATACGTGCAAAAACAGCTTGACTAACTTGAGATGATTGCCGTATTTCTTTAATTTCTAATGGTTCTAGAGGCTCAATAGGAGGTAGGCATAGGTGTTCAAATTCGCGCAATGTAGTTTGGTTCATTAGCCCAGCTTTGTGTAGGTCTTCTGCTGTCTCATGAACTGCTTCAAGAATTGCTGATTTCTTCTGACGCATTACAAATCACCTCTATTAACGCATTACTATTTTTTGCTTGCTCAAGTTCATCATGTGTATAAGCAAGTAATTGCTTGGATAACATTTTCAGAGCTTCTTCTTCATATGAGTCAATGTTGCTGCGTTCGTTTTTTGAAAAGCCAAAAATAAAAAACCAACGATCTTCATTATTAGTAGCTACTAGTGTCCGAAATCCACCACTCTTTCCCTTCCCTGGTTTTGCTATGCGTTTTTTAAACAGTCCACCTCCCAGGTCAGCATCATAAAGCCCTGCTGCCATTTCATTTACAGCGTTACAGAGACTAAGATTGTTTAACCCTTCCTTTCGTGCCCAACGGTCAAAAGTACGGTTTTTGTAAATTTTCATTTTATAGTCTCTTGGGTTAAAGTATAGCACCTAGTCCTATATTTTAGGGGAGATATAGCGTGGGCACAGCTGAGGAATAATGGTTTTCTCAATCTCGCCAAAACTCGCCAATCACTGATAGGATTTTGGCGAGTTACGATATTTGGCGAGATTTATGAATAAGCAGGAAGCAGCAGATTACTTGGGTGTCAGTGTTAGGGCTTTAGAGCGCTACGTTCAACAGGGGCGAATCAGCGTCAAGTACGAGAAAGGTAAAACTCGCCCGACTGCCAACTTTGACCCCGCCGAACTGGAAGCATTCAAGTCAGAACTAAACCAACCGACCGTAAAACCTGCCTTTGAATCTCGCCAAATAGCGACAGAGCAACAGCCACAGACAGATAAATTAGTGCGTTCTTCTGGCGAGATTGCGGAGTTTGGCGAGATTGGGGTAATTGATAAATTGTCCTCAATCATTGAAGGGCTGCTGGGCAGAGGCGACAATCAGCCAGTAGTGCCGATCGCTGATAAGCTACTACTGACTATTGCAGAGGCACAAGCGCTAACTGGGTTGTCTAGAGAATTCCTGCGAGACGCAATTACGGCAGGTGAGTTAAAAGCCAAAGTAATTGGCAAGGGTTGGCGAGTTAAACGCAGTGACCTACAAGAGTACGTTGACAAGTTGTTTTGATTCTCGCCAAATTACGACAGGGTAAACCTCGCCAATAGCAATTAGCATATTACGGTATTTGAAATAGTGGCGATATTTGACGTGATTGTATGGGAGTGCAGTCTTGAAAGCGATCGCAAACAATGTCTAAATATAGGAGAAAATTATGATATTACAAGGAAAGACCTTGCGTGTTGCCCGTCCTACGGATAAATTAGACGAAGTAGTGAGATTTTATACGCAAGGTTTGGGACTACAAATACTAGGTAGTTTTGAAAACCATGAGGGAGGATTTGATGGTGTGATGATTGGCATTCCCGGTGTACCTTATCATCTCGAATTTACGCATCAACGAGGTCACTATGTTGGTCGCGCTCCTACACCAGATAACCTGATTGTTTTTTATCTTCCCAATCATCAAGAATGGCAGCAGGTAGTTGAGCAGATGAAAGCTACTGGCTATGAACCCATCCCATCTTACAATCCCTATTGGGATAAAAATGGAGTCACATTTGAAGATCCAGATGGATACCGTGTTGTCTTACAAAATGCTGCCTGGGATTGATAAAAAAGCCGCGACCGGGCAAGTCAGTTTCGCAGCACTGGCAGCCCTCAACCTTTACTACAAGCTATTCCCAGTCTTGACTTTGGAGCCGTTTCTTAACTGGCTTTCTTACTTAGGCTGCCTCCTACAGTTCAGAGTATATGCTCTACTCTCTACCATCTAAACCCAAATTACACGATTGTCGGCTCAACGCCAGATCAATATATATAGGGAGTAATTACACGTAATGGCTCTAAGGTGTAATCGGCAATTGAAACTGGCTCATCCCATTACTGCTCAATGGCATTCAAAGCTGTAACCCTTATTCTCCATAGCTTAGAGCTTTTCTTAGTGCCATTCGGCTGAACCCCAAATACAACAGTAGGGAAAGGCATTCAAATTTACTCTTTATTTCAAACAGACTCAGCTTTAAAAATGCCCTTCTACTGGGCAATCCAAGATCACAAACTTAATCATCAGCCGTAAAATTACTTAACTTCGGTGATACGGAAAAGCAAGTAACATAAGATTAGCTGGATAGATTCGCTCCATTCAGTCTTGTAACTGTTACCTGCTTGTAGTCTGAAATAGTGCTTTGCATCCGTGTTACTTAGCATAATTATTTAACAAATCTTGATTATTAGGAGCTATTTTGATAATCAAGGCTTGATTGATTTGTAGATAAATTTGTAGCTTTAGCAACTAAGTTTATTTATTACTAACTGATGCCAGGTATGTCCTGTTTGTTGGTGTATTTTACCAATGCACTGTATACGGTCATGCTTATCCATAAAAAATACATTTATTTATAATCTGGGAGGTTCTTAATGAAATTTCAGCAAAAGAGCCGTAGACGTGGTGTAATCCTGTCGCCACAAGGATTGCAGAAACTCCAAGATGCAAAATCTGAATTAGAAAGTTCTGAAAATTTCGGTAAACGTTATAGCCGTGAAGCTTTGGGCTTTCGCATGGGGCTAGATCCCGATACAGTAGCAAAGGTATTTGCCTGTGAAGTGGGAGTAGATCGGCAAACTTTGAAGAACTGTTTCCAAGCCTTTAACCTACAACTAGAACGTAATGACTCTCAGTTTGCCAATCAAGATATCAACCCACAGGAAGGCGATACAAGAATTCAAAATCGAATTGATTGGGAGGAAGCACCAGATGTATCCCTTTTTTGCGGACGCACAGAAGAACTAACAACTCTCAAAAACTGGATTTTAGCTGAATCTACTACAAATCAGGCAATACCTTGCCGTCTCATCACCCTATGGGGCATGGGTGGTATTGGCAAAACTTGGCTATCCGTAAAGCTTGCTCAACAACTTCAGGAGCAGTTTGAGTTTGTAATTTGGCGATCGCTCCTTCCTGCTCCTCCGGTTAACGAACTTCTGGCAGACTTGATCACCGTCTTTTCCGAGGGGAAAGAAACTGATCTGCCGGAACAATTTAATCACAGAATTTCACGACTGATTTATTATTTGCAACATCATCGTTGCTTACTGATTTTAGATGGTGCTGACAGACTTCTAGAACAATGTGCCACTTTAGATATCACCTGTCGAGACTGCATTTGGCTCCACCACACGATTAGTGGGGAGTATTGCGAGTTGTTTAGGAGAGTGGCAGAAACTACCCATAAAAGTTGCTTAATCTTAACCAGTCGCCTCAAATCCTATGAGATCACCCCGCTTGAAGGAGAAACACGACCTGCGCGAGTATTCTCTCTCCAAGGATTACAGGTTACAGATATACAAAAACTTTTCAGAACAAAAGGAACTTTCAGAGGAACGGCAGACAACTGGGATCAATTAATCAAACTTTATGCAGGAAATCCCCATGTCCTAAACCGTATCGCCACAACGATTCAACAGTTATTTGATGGCAGCATTACTGAATTTTTAGAACAAAAAGTTACTGTTTTCGGTAGAATCATTAACGATTTAAATCTAGAATTTGAGCATTTCTCGGATACAGCTAAAGCAACGATTCAAAGCATGGCGCTCAATCATCAGCCCATTTCTTTTTCACAGCTACGAACAAAGATGCCATCCTCAGTCTCATCCCAAGAACTCCTGGAAGCCTTGGAAATATTGCAAGCACGATTTTGGATAGATGCCAAAGCAGGTCTTTTTTCTCTCCAACCGATGATAATTCAATATGTCAAACTTTTTATTCTTGACGAGAATATCACCAAATTTCAGCCTAGCGCATTGTTGGAGCAAGAACATCAATATCAAGTAGCAAGCTAGGGCATGTCATCAAATAGGTCTATTACTAGATTTGCTTGGTGTGGTGATGTACGGGCTGCTTACCGTGATTCACCACACAACGAATCGGGGGTAAATAAGCAATCGAACAGAGAGTTACGCTAAGGCTGAAGAAAAATGGAAATCAAGACAAATGTCAATACTGCTCGGTTAAGGAGAAATAGAGGGTAAAACAAAGAAAATAGTGTTCGCGGATTTTTTACGCGAACAAAATGATTGGACTTACTTTTTCTCTTTGAGGCTATCGTACAAGTCCACCCAATTTTGACGAAGAGAGTCGATGCACTCAGTTAAGTAATCGATTTGGGTTCTTCTAGCCACGGAGAGGACAGCATTAATATGAGCAGGGCTTCCAGCCTTACCCAAATGCTTGTATTTGCTCAATTTGTTGGGTTGAGTTGTGGAAAAAATTGGTTTGGTCGCGTGTAACTTATAGTACCAATAAGCTTGCTTTTTTCCGCGTGCTTGGTAACGTAAAACACAACACCCAGGTGGTGCAACTTCCCCCAAAGCCTGAATTTGTTGTATAGAGAGTTGTAAAGTCGCAATAGCTTGTTGTAGGAGTTCGGCTCTAGAAATAATGTCAGAGTCAACCATCTGGCAAAACAAGAGTGCGTATGGTGATTAAGGGGGTGCAGTGTTCGCGTATTTTATACGAGAACAAGACCGAATTTAGTTTATATTATTTTACAGCCAAAATTAAACGTAAGTACCGTCTTGTTAATGTCACTTGTTAACTTTGAGGTTCAACAGCCCTACATTACCCCAAGCCAATTACTTCTGGCAATGGATAAAGTAATTCCATCTCAAACAATAACGAACGCAATTATCAGCACTTCAACTCTAGAGCAACGACAACGAATACTTCCAACTCATGTAGTTGGGGTAGAACTGGCGAAGCTGTCATGAAGTGCAAACTAAACCGTTTAGTTTAAAAACTGTCGGTGGAAGGATAAGATTGCCATTAAAACGTGTTTATCGATTACATGAAATACAGTCAGGCGATCGCCGGAGTAAAAAGGTAATAGTTATGGGGAGCAATGCTCCCAATACTGCTCGGATAAGCAGGGGAGGCAGGGGAAGCTCTTGAGGCAGGGGAGGCAAAAACTCAACGCCAGCCTCCATTTCTCCCCCAGCTATTGAACAGCTTGCCTCAACGAAGAAATTCCTTAACCGAGCAGTATTGGAGCAATGCTCCAAAGTTAGATCGGACTTTAATTCTCAATTAAAGAGCTAAATTCTCAATAAAAACAGTTATTTGGCTGCGATCGCAGCCCTAAATAGGTGATTTCGTACCTGAATTTTAAGCACCTCACAAAATCGCATTGCTCCCATAGTTATGCTTAATAAAGAAGATATAACTCCAGTTGCATGTTTATGCAGCAGTCTCAATAGGCAAACGTTCGTTCATATCCAAGTTGAAAGTGCCTTTTGGATTGATATGCAGCCAAATCAAAGGTGAAAGCGCCCGCAAGTCAAGTTTAGTCATTAACTTCATCCATTGCGGTTGTGACAATACCTGCTGAATCATCAATGTATTAATATACACCAATGAAATTTGCAGCAGATGTAAGGATAAAATAGCCAACTCCTGATCTTCTAAGCGATTAGTGGCTACTTCTCCACCCTTGCCATAAAAAATAAAACTGTTAGCACTATTCCAATTTTCAACTACATTTAGCCCCTCATTAATTTCTCGACGCAGTTCGGCTGAATGCAGATATTGACATAGAAAGATGGTCTTGACTGCTTTCCCTAATTCACATAGGGCTTGATAAGTAGGGTGCAACAAATTTCCCCTAGTAAAACGCTTTAAAATAGCATCTGTTTCTGCTATTCCTAAGCGAAGTGCAGTAGCATACTTAATCATTTGGTCATATTGCTGACGAATTAAATCCCAGTTGATTGTCCGAGTTAGAACAGGTTGTAAATTGGGATAATCACTGCCACTTCCATTGATTGGTAAATATAATTTTTGAACATTAATGCGTTTAATACGTGGCATCAGTTGAAAACCTAACAAATGGCAGAAAGCAAAAGCTACCTCACTTTGTCCATGACTATCCACAAAATTCTTCTCAACCTTCATCTCAGTACAATGGCGTAGTAAACCTTCAATCATGGCTGCCACTTCACTACTTGAACAGGTTTTTAACTGCGAGTAGATGCAGACAGAATTTTTTTCAACGTGCCAGTAAATCATCACACCGCGACCACCATAACGAATGTGCCATTCAGTCATCAGATTCTGATCCCAAGCGCCAAACTTTTTAGAATCGGAAGCACAAGCAGATGTACCTTCTCCCCAAATATGCTTCAATCTGGCTTGAAAAATAGCATTTGCGACATTGGTAATAGCGTTGCGTAATTGTTGTTTTTGGATATAACAACGTTTGACGTATAATAATTCCTGATAATTATTGCCCCCGATATCATCACTTAAACGCTTCAGTCCTGTATTTGTCCCCAAACCATATAAGCATAGTAACAAACGCTTTTGTAATAGTTCAGATTCTAACACTTCTCTAGTTAAGACTGATTGAAAATGTTCAGTAAAATTGACACGCAAATCTGTTTCTTTCAGGACATCCAAGAGACTAGTCCTCGCCCATCGGCGATTAATTTCAGTCTTTAAGCGCCCTAAATTTATTGGCTCACTTTGAGGCGGTATAGGTGATACACAAATCCGAGATTTGACTTGATTTTTAATTAAGACATACTTGTTTTTAGATAATCCTGATTCTAATTGTATCAGCGCTGACTGCATTTGCTGCTGTAAATCAGCAATGAATTCTTCAACATCAGATGGTTGTTGTAGAGCTTGAAAATATGCGGCTCGTTGGGCTTCAAAGTCTGTTGGTAAATCTGATTCTGGGTTGCGGTAACGATAGGCTCCAACTACCCAAATTTCTTTACATCTGAGTTTGTCTCTTAATGCTTGAAGCACACTTAGTTCATAATTGATGCGATTTACCTTGAGATCACCATCACTACTTTTTTCCAAGATTAATTCTTGCCAGCCATTACGCAGCACTCCCTCAATAGGAATATTTTCTGTTATATCATAGTATCGCTGACTACTGTGAGCATATTTTTTGAGTAATAAGAGTGCTTGAATTACTGGACGATGAACATCATTATTTGAGCGAAATTCAAGCTGCTCTAAAATTAATGGTAAAATTCTTCGGTAATGTCTGCCATAAGAAGAGCGCATGACAGTATAAACTCGTTCGCGGTAAACATTACCTGTTGATTTGTATTCTTTAACTAAATTTTTGAGAGTTGTTTCACCAACAATCGGGAAAATAACTTCTCTAATAACTCCATCAGGCTGTTGCAAAGAAGCCTCTGCCATTTGAAATAGTAAATTAGTCTTACCATTCACCTTTTTAAAATCTTGCAGCAATTCTTGGTCTACACGTTTTTCGGCTTTAGCTCCTATACGATGTACAATTTGAATAATTAACTCTACTAAGTTATCTATTATTTCTTGGCTTCTTACAAGAGCGAAAATAGCAACTAATGTATACCGAATTGGTTCTGGATGACGGCGTAAGTATGAGTGGATATTCAACAACTACACGTTGTTTATATTTTTGTAAAATTTTTGTTGGTATGGTGGTGAATAAATCAGGAGGTAAATCTAATTGACGCAAAATTGATAATTTTTCAATTGATTTTTGAAAACTTTCTACACCAATCCTTCCGGGGTCTAATTTTAATTCATTCCAGATCGATAACTCTGAGGAGTCAACATCTAACTGAGTTACTTCTTCATCAGATTGATTTTCAAGGGGATGAGGTTTGAATAAATTATCTATCTGTTCTTTAGTTCGGCTAGACAACTGTGCAACAGTTTTTTGAAAAAAGTTCTCCTCAAAACTATGAAGAGCAGAGCGAGTAATACGTTCTAAGCGATTGAGCGTTGGCGGCTCAATTTTTAATTCTCGTAAACGATCAAAAGCTGCACTTTCAAGTTGTTCAAATTTTAATTCATAAATCAACGCTTGTTCTGTTAACCAATTAACTAATTCTTCAGCATCATTGATAGTAGCTTCTCGAAATCCAAAAAGTTCTCTAATTTTCTTGCGGTAATATTTTACTGACCGTCCTTGCCAATTACAGTCTTGGTAAACACTAGGAGTAATACTGAGTTGTTGTGTCACGTAGTTAACAACTACAGCCGGAATTTCATGGTCTGATTCGGGAAATTTTGCTTCCATCTGGAAAAACTTGAGTAATAAAGCAAAAATCAAACGATTTTGAGGATTTTTGTGCGCTAATAGCTCTAATTCGCTCGGTACTAGCGTCCAGTACTCTAGTAGTTCTTCTGGTTGCCAGTTTCGTTTCATCATCCCTCACTTTCTTAGTACAGAGTAGATACTCTACTCTGTACTGCAACAATTAACTCTAGTCAATATATGTATTGGTAAATTTATTACTCAGAAATATTCCTTAATTTTTATATACTTTTTGTAAATTCTCTAAAGCAGACTTTGCTACTATTTCTGCTCTCGCACTAGTTACTTTTTGGTAGCGGAGAGTTGTTTGAATGTTTTCATGTCCCATCAGCGCCCGTAATTCTTCAATTCCCATCAATCCCACCCGCTCAGTGGCAAAGGTATGGCGGATATCATGCAGCCTAATCCCTTTTAATTTCTGGCTTTGGTCAATTATTTCTCGCCAGTCTGCCGTTACTGCCTCATAACTTACTGGTGTTACAACTTTAGTCGTTGGATGTTGAGCGGTGAATAATGCTGTTGAACCTGAATGACGATAATATTTTATATAGTTTTTTAAAGCAATTTCTGCATCTTCACTATAAAAGCACCAGCGTTTTTTGTTGCCTTTACCCACTACCTGAAATTTACGCTGTTCCTGAAAAATTTGTGCCAGCTCCAGTCCAAGTAATTCTCCAATTCTAGCTCCACTTCGATGCAGCAAGCGGACTATCGTCTCAAGTCTGGCATTAGATTTTTTTAACAAATCATACAAAATATCTAATTCTTGAGACGTGAGGTAGCGTATTATCTCGTCTGTATTGTGTTCTCCCCGTTCTCGATTTGGTTTCCTCAGACTCAGACGGCTAACTGGATTTGATTGAATATAGCCAGAAACAAATGCAAAATTCAACAGAGCGCTGATTATTGCTTGGTGACGATTATGAGTCGTGTATTTTAGTTCATCTAACCGAGCTAAGTAGTCTTTCAGCAGTTGACGGTCTACTAACTCTATAGGTAAGGAGCCATGCTCTTTCAGCAAAGATAGTAGTGTTAGCTCGTAAGATTTAAGTGTACTAGCAGCTAATCCTTGTCGAGAAAGGAAAGCTGTAGCAACTTGTGCTAATGTAGTTGTCACGTTTCACCTCTTTATCTAATTAAAAGTACTGCTATTCATTTTAAATACGCACTTATATAAAATAATTAATTATATACTTTACTGCATATTAAAAGCATGGACAATACCCCCCAACCCCAAGAAACGCTGTCCCAGTACGTTAAAAGAATACGCACAAGCCTTTCACTAAGTCAAAATGATTTGGCAACTAAGGCAGGCATTCATCTTCAAAGTTTAGGTAAGATTGAACGAGGCATGACTACCAAGCTCAATAGTAAAAGCCAGCGTGGATTAGCTCGCGCATTGCAGGTTCCATCTGAGTACCTTGATGCAGTCATCCGGGGTGTACCCATGTCTGCAACTGATGTCCTCAAATTTTGCCCCGACTGCTGGACTCCCGGAACAACTCTTGAAGATATCTGGTTATTACCGCGATCGCAGTTTTGTTTCTTGTGCGGTACGGCATTACGTAATAATTGTGCTAAATGTAACGAACCTATTACGTCATTGAAGTTTCGGTTTTGTCCTTACTGTGGCTTTCCATATAAAGCTTCTATTAGTTCTGAATCTCAAGTCCAGCCCCTTTAATATTAGTATTATTTACTACTTGTATCTTTCATTGTTCAAACTAAACTTTACCGCTTTACTAAACTAAACTGTTTAGTTTGCACTTGGTGACAGCTTCGCCAGCTCTACGCCTAGTTGTGGTTTTAGTAATTGCCATGAGTTTTTGGTCATCGGACTCTATTGTATCGGTGTTCAAAAATCTGATTCATGGTTTCGCCAGTTTACGCATACCGGAATTAATACGTTTTAAAACACCAACTTCCTCATCAATTACTGAAGCACGGCAACGAACTGGAGCATCTGTAATGACTCGTTTGTTTGAGATGGTTGCAAAGCCATTAGCAAAAAGATTTAAAAATTCCACCACCACAGCACAGAAGTAATCCCAGAGTCGTCAAGAAAACTCGCTCAAAGTTTCAGAGTAAAAAACGATGTCATAGAAATAATGGCACTCCTCGACAACTACTATCCTTTCAAATTTTTAGGAAAGCAAGTTTGTTTACATCCATTTGGGCAATACCGTAAATTGTTCATCCTCAATTTCTAATTCAACAGGTTAAAAATATTCTCAGCAATTGACAATTAAATTTTTCGAGAGTGCCTTTAGGTACAAGCAACGTTTTTAGCTGTTTTTGTTCGCGTGTAGTTTACGAGAACAAAATATTCTTTATTCCACCATCTATTTTCCCTTAACCGAGCAGTATTGGGTTTATTCTCACCGACTTACTTAAACGTGTTTTTAGAGTAGAGCAATAAATGAGAATTCTCTATCGGATGCCTGACCAAGGCTATCACCTGTTTTGAATACTACTGTCGCTTCTAAGTTATCAACTTGAATACTGCTGATCACTACATTATCTCTAGTATCTCCTCCTTCTACGCCTTTATCTGTAAAAATTTGTGTAGCTGTTACAGATGGGTATCTATTGGGAAATGTTTTAAATTTTAATTTGTATAAACCTGTGTTAAGTTTCTCAATTGAAAAATTTCCTGTTTGTTCTTGAATTTTACCATCTTTATCTATATAACCGGAAATAAATCGATTAGTAACGACCTCTACATTTACTCCAATTACAATCCACAATGATTGATCTTTAGTATAAGGCTTAATTGTGGATATATCGGGAAAACCAGGAAAATAAATATTATTAAAGCTGACTTGTAATGTTTCTCCAGTAATTGTATTCAATGGAGGGTAAAATCCATTAATAGTTGGAGAAAATACAGAATATCCTTTTGATTGAAGCTCACCAACTGCTTTATTAACATCACTCTTTTGCTTCACAGGATAAATTATTGTTTCTTGCGATTTATTGTTTTCAACCTTTCCCCCAACAACTATATAAAATGTCGAACTATCTATATTAGAATATTTTAAGAAACCCCTATCAATTATAGATATAGTTACACTTTTTGTACTACCATCTAGATTAACGTTAGTTGTATTAGGAACTACTACTGTAAGGTTGTCTAGATTTTTTACTAGCTCTATTGAATCTTTTTGATTCCTGAAAATAGCTACGAAAGATTGTTGAACTTTTTCTGGGAAAAAAGAAGTTGTTTTAAGCTCATCAATTTGAAATAACATATTTTTCTCCTTGAATAGTGGATTAATGAATAACCTATTTATCGATGGCTATAAGTGCCATAACTTTAATTTCATACATACTCAATTCTGTATCAACCGAAGTTAAGGAAGTTAAGCTAAATTCTTTAACTTCGGCTCAATGCCAATTAGATTAAATCTTGTTTGAATAAAATGCCCTAGCATGTGAAGTCAATGACGAATTATTTACAGAATGCAAATAAACTTGAATTGGCATAACAGGCTTACCATCTGACCATTTGCCCATGTCGAACTTTAATTTATCGGCATCAGCACCAAAACGTATTACTTGGTCAAGAGCGTGCCATATATAACGCCAGTCCAAGTTATTTTCTACTCCGACACCGCCTAGAAACTCATCAGCTATCCAATTAGAAAGAAAACTGGTGTTTATGGTGGCTTGCTCGTGATCGGCATACATAGCAGGGGAGCCATGCTTATCAGTGAAGGAAAGATACATCGTTTTTTGATTAGTTTCTATAGAATAGAACGGCTTGATCCAAGAATGTTTGGGAACGATTGTGTCATTATTCCCGTGGAGAATTGCTACAGGAACCTTGAGCGCAATACCTGTTTGCACAATGTCAACCTTATCTTTAAAACCATGAAAAAGGTCAATATATTCACGTATACTAGGTGGAATATTTGATTGGGAATCTGGTATTGGATCGGCAACAACAATTTGCTTTGGCAGTAAATTTGGGTGAACTTTTTCTTGAGCATAGTAACACCAGCTCAGAGCGAAAAGACCACCAAGAGAATGACCAAAAAGATAAGTATTTACATTGGATTCGGTAAGATTTAAATATTTAAACGCTTGTAAAGTACTGCTGATTGCAGATTCCATCCATCCAACAGGACTAATTGGAAAAGGGTTCAAAGTCTCAACGACCAATTCATATAAGGTTTCAAACCTATAAGCTGGAAATTTGCAGAAACCACGTTGATAGTTTGGATAGAATACGTAGTAGCCCTGTTTGACAAGATGCTCTAGATGAGTGCTGTAAATTTCAGATGCGCCTAACGTAAAACCGTGCAGGTAAATGACTGCTATTTTAGCACCCGTATCGCTGTAATACGGTTTTTCCGGAATATACATTTCAATGTAACTACCTTGGTCGCACTCACCTTGAGTTTCTACTTTATAGTTTGGAGAGGTGTAAATTCCACTGTAGTCTGGCTTTTGGGGAGGTTTAATACTACAGAATTGAGATAAGAGGTACATAGCTTACTAAACTCCTAAGTAATATCTGCATTTAGCACCAGTCTAGTACTGCAAGGCAGAAGTCAAAATTCACAATAAAGACATAGAGCGACTTTGAGCCGTGTATGGTCTGTTTATTTACGTCATGCTGTACTAATAAAAATAAGAATACCGTGATCAGCCCATCACTCTCCATTTTTTAAGAAAAGTGATCTCTATCTTCCTTCAACTTATATTTAGGCGTAAAAGGGGTAAAAGTAGCCAAAACACATTTTGCCGCCACGTAAAGCTTGAAAGGCTTGCCATGAAAGAGTTACAGAAATAAAATCGCTCTTTTCATCAAAAAACGGAGAAAACGCTTGTTTTGACAGTACCAATAAAAGTCTAAGTTATTTGGCACAGTGATTTGTCACGTAGCCACAAGGGTTTCAGCTTCTAAAAATTAGAGGGGTTCAAATGGTACGAATAAAAGTAGCGGATCTGGCCTGTCAAATCCGTTCTTTTTAGATGAAAGTCAATTTTTTTTCTGAAACATAGTCTAAGTATGTGTCGGTTAACCCATAATATTGCCGCGACTGGAACCATAATATTGCCGCTTTAAGGGCTGTAATGTTGATTCTTCTGTGACTTAAAGGAATTGCTTGCCGTTGCGGCAAACAATTCCTTTAAGTCACAGCTTGCCAAAAAAAGGTAATCTTAAGATTTGATTTTTTGGTTGATGTATGATTGCCAAATGCTTATGCCAGAAGAGCTTCAGGTTTTTAGGGGATTTCAATCCTACATTTTAGTCCAGGTTCGTTATCAACCATTTTATTGCCAAATGCATAGCCTGTAAGAATTAGAGACATTGGAAGGATAATATTGCCAATTTGAATTAGAAGTATAAGCACGTAAAAACGGCAATATTATGGTTCCACCGACAGTATGGTTTTCAGACGACGCATGGCGGCAAAATGCGCCTTGGCTACTTTTACCCCTAAAAGTAGCGAAATTTTCTCCCCATTTAATAAAAATGCTATCTTTTGTTTTTTTTGGAATAATTTATTCTCTGGAAGTCCCTTACCGAGATAATCCTCTATTTCGAGTCACTGACTGCTGTTGTTTATGTTCTAAATATTCCAGCAATATCTGCTCGGCTTTTTGCCAAGTCTCAATATCTGACTGCTTGACTTCACCTATATTCACTACAGAATACTCAATCTCACCTTGAGGGTTACGGTTGACTTGGACACGAAATACCTCCCCTCGTTCATCATGAGTCAACACTAATTCTTTACCCTGTTTTGACAGACTGGAGTGTTTAAACTTCAGGCTATCTTTACCAGGATATTGGATAAAATGATTGATTAACTCTACTCCTACAGGAACGGCTATCGCTAATAATTTTTGCCTTAAATGCTGTTGTTCTGCTCGTTGTGCTTCAGGTGATGGTTGCTGTTTGGCTAACTGATTTTTAGCAATCAATACTAAGGCTCTGGCTTCTTCTTGATTCCAATTAGCAGGGCTGGCTTTAAGTATTTCTGCAACTTCTAGGTCGTTTCTCCCATCTTGTATGGCTCTGACCGCTACTTGTTTATCTCTGTCTGTGACCAATTCCTTCTCTAGTTCAAGGCTGTAATGCCTGTATAACTCTAATGATTGAGCCTGGGTTATTGGGGTTTTAATTTCCGGTATCACCTCGGATTGTTTGGGTAATGTTTCCAAATTATCTGTAGAAATATTAGATGTTGCTTGCTCTATTATTTGCTGATTAATTGGCGTAATTGGGGCTAATTCTATCAGATTAGTGAGGCGTTTAATTTCTGCATTATCCCGTAATGGTTGATAATTTACGCCTAATTCTGTCTGGAGTTTGCTAAATGAGCATTTGTATTTATTGAGATTACCTCCCTGTTTCCATAGCAGTCGGGGCGAACCATCTTCATTCACTGAACCTATATCAATACCAAACTTAATCCCTCTGACTCCGCCATGACTGTAATAACTCACGATGGCTTTGACTTGATGCTCTGACCATAATCGCTCAATAAATTCTGGCATTGTGGGTTTATTTACTGCCACTTTTTCAATCGCTCGGCGCATTATTTCTTCACCTGGAAGCCCCATACTCTCGACCCGTTCTAGTTGGTTCCGAGTCATAGCTTTACGTTTACTCTCCCAACTACTCTGTACTGGAGTTAGCTGAAATTCTCGCTCTAACAGTCGGGCTGAGTGTTCCGAATGGGCGTAATTATTCCAGGTACGAATGGACTTACTATCTAGGTTATTAACTCTAGATCCAACGATGTGGGTGTGGTCGTGTTTTTTGTCTGAGTGTCGGGCTATAAAGAAGTCATAGGCTGGTAATTCTGTTTCTATAAATTCATCAACTAGCTGGTTTAGTTTGGTGTCAGCTATCCTTTTATCAGGTTGTTTGACTTGGGCTTCATCACCTTTTAGCCGTGATAGCACAATGAAATTTGCAAAATGACGTAGAGAAAGATTAGCTAATTCGTCATCATTTAAATCTCTGTCAGTCTTCGGTACACTCAGCATGAGGTGATAAAATGGGTCTTTTAATTGGGGGTTGAGGTGGGCTGACAGGGTGAACTGCTCTACTAATTTCTCAGTGGTTTTACCGTACATATTCCCGCCAATAATCTTGGCTTTCTCTTTTTCTAGTACGTATTTAGTAGTGCCACGAAATGATTTATTGGCTTTTATTTTGGTAATCATTTCGCTAATCCTCGTCTGGCATAGCTTGAGATAAGCTGGCGTGAGTTTGTTCTAATAGGGCTGTTAATTCTTTGATTGTTTGCAGATATTCTTTGATACTACTGGTCAAAGGTTGGCTACCAATTTTTACTGCTTCGTTGATGGCTCTGGTTTGTTGGTTGAGGTTGTTCCCAATCTTTTTTAGTTCATAGATGGTCTGTCTGTTAACTTCGGGGATAGTTAACTTGGGTTGGGGTAAAGGGTAATCAAATAATCTCGCTCTAATATAGTCACTTTGTACCACCCCATTGCACCGTTGCTCTAACCTAGCTTTCTCGGCAGAGCTTACCCTAAACGTGATGGTTATTTCTCGCTTTTCATCATGTTCTACTGTCCGATTATTTAGTGTTTGAGCTAGTTGATTACTCAGATTGGTGCGAGGGTCTGGTTGCATAACTAATTAGGTGTTTCGCTATCTGATTCTTTATTTTTAACCGGGTTGTTCGCTGTAGCTGCTATGGCGCTCTGCGCCGAGCAGGTAGGCGAATAACCCGGAACTTTTTTACTCGTTTTCCCCTTTATTAGACCTGTTTTCAGGGGGTTTGGGGGACACCCCCAACAAGCAATTCACGCCGCTTTTACCGGAGGTAAAAGTAGCGCGCAGCGCGTTATGGCGTATTGCTTGCCTCACCCCCACGACAGGCTAGGGTCAACGAGAGCCAGGGGGCACAACGCGAGACTGGGGGAGTACGAGACTTTGCCCCACAACGATTGACTCTGTGCAACAACCTCGGTTACACCGAGGGCAGGGTCTGTTTAACAATGCTGTCAACAGCCTTTGATACTAAGAATGTTGATTCATGGGTAACTGCTTTTTTAGACTAGTCTACCTCACGAGGATACAAAGCTTTTTCTGTTGATATTCGTCACATCACGACAAGAAACTTAAACTTTTTATGGTCACGTTTTTTTTACAATGGAATAATTTATTACTAGTGCTGGATATGCCGCGCAAACCGAAAGCTGTTCCTTTATCAAAAATAGAAGATATTCAAACCAGTCTCAAACACTTTGCGGCGACTCCTAAAACTATCAGCCTGTCAGATTTAGTCCTCAGTTTGGCTAAACCTATTCAGGATATGTTAGACGCTGGCTACTCTTATGAAGATGTTTCTGATGTGTTTAAAAGTCATGGGGTAGAACTAGCGGCCAGTGGTCTGAAGATTTTTCATAAAAAAGCTTCAACAATAACGGAGAATAGTTCGAGTAATTTATCATCAGATAAAGCGGTTGAAGAATCAGTTAATTCTGACTCCGAGCCAGAATCAACTGATTCTTCAACCACAGCTAACAATGATGTTCCAGCAGTAGAGGCAGATAGTTCACTACTATCAGGTGGTGAACTATCCTCACCTTCACCATCTCAAACTACGAAACGCAAAAAAACAACACCTAAGACTTCTGCCCAATTCAACATCACTGATAGGAGTGAAATATGAAACGCATCGTGATGATACTGGGGGGCAAAGGTGGTACTGGTAAGACTGCCTTTACTCGCTTGCTATTGGATGTAATGCACAATAAAAGCATTAATTATCTAGCTTATGACGCAGATACAGAAAATCCCGAACTGTACGAGTATTATCAAAACTTAGGCTCAGGGGTAAGGCTGTTGAACTTCCTGGAGGTAGCAGAGGCCAAACGCTTCTTTACCGAAATTAAAGCGGAATCACCAGACTCAGTAATAGTCGATATGCCGGGGGCATCAAGCAATAAAACCAGGGAGATTATCAGTAAGTTTGGGCTATTCAAGATTGCAGGTGATTTGGGTTATCGGGTAACGCTAGTGACTGTGCTTAACCTTGGGTACTCGGTCATCACTAGCTTAAAAACTATGGCGGAATTCTGCGGCGCTCAAGCAGATTATGTGGTGGTAAAAAATCTGTGCTGGGATAAAGGCTCAGGTTTTCAGCGCTGGGAGAACAGTAAAACATCGGGAGCGATAGCCGAACTAAAAGGCATAGAAATAGAAATGCCAGAGCTAGACTACTCGACCTTTGACACACTGACAGAAAAGGGTCTACCTTACTCGGCTGCGACTGAAGAGAATGGTTTTCCTTTTGGGGATTACCTACTGGTCAGTGGGTTTTTAGATCAGGCGAAACCAGAGCTAGAAAAAGCTGGGGCTTATTTGGGGTTGCAGCAACCAGAGGTAAGTCCTGCTGCTGAATCGTCTAAGGCTTCAACATCAAAACAAACATCTATCACTGCATCTACTTCTGGTCGGGGTAAAAAGAAAACTAATGAACAGCAACGGTAATAGCAACGGCAATAACAGCAATCCTCACTCCTCAACTGCCGATTTAGTAGAGAGCAGTGAATTGGGTGAGGTCAAGATAGCACTGGGCAGATTATATAGAGAGTTTGACAGTTTTAAGCAATCACAGAAAACTGAACGCGAAAGAGATAGGGCGGAGTTACAAGCATGGGCGCAAACGAATCTAATTCAGAATCAACTCCTCAGCAAAGCGATGGTAACTATCGAGATGCTGACGGGGGAATTGAAGAATCAGAATCTCTCCTCGAACGAGTACGAGAAGAACAACGCCGATTTGATGCAGCAATTAGCTCCCTTGATAACGCAGTTAAAGAATACGCCCAAGTCAACAGCAACATTAGAGAGCTTAGAATTAAAAGGGCTGAAGAGCGAAGTATTGCAGTTGAAGGAGAACTGGGGCAAGTTGTTGATTCACACGCAGAACTTAACTACAGCGATTCAGGAGTTGAAGAACAGCCCTCCCCCCAAACCCATCACCATAGAGAAAGAGGTTTATCGCTCTGAACCCCTAAGCCAATATGGAATGATGGGGGTGATTACTACAATATTTGCTTTGTCAATGTTCTTCATACTCAATCAATTTATTCCGGTAAAAATCTCGGATGATTTCAATAACTATGTACAAGCTATATGGCAGCGTACTGGTTACAGCAATGTCAAGCTACAACGGATAGAAAAGCGTTTGGGGACTGACCGAAATCAAAGATGAAGGGCAAGATATAGCGATTGGGGCAAAGGCTTAAACCAGTTATCAGTTATCAGTTATCAGTTACCAGAGGTATCGGCGTAGGTTTAGAACAGGGATAAAAACTGTTTATTGTTCACTGACTTAGACAATCGGGACAAATAGCTCACTGATAACTGATAACTGTTTACTGTTCACTGTTAACGTAATATTTGCCCCAATCATACAAAGAATTAGAGATAAGAATGCACAAGCTTACCTTGAGTTGACCACTTCTCATCTAGAAGTCTGCAAGCGACATAGACAACTTTTTGAGGGTTGCGTTTGTGCCTTCCATTCATGTTCCAGGAACGGACGGTGAAATCACTTTGATAACCTAAGACAAGTGCAAGCTCGTCATAACTTAACTGCCATTTTTTCTTAAACTCAATTGGGTGCATAAATTTAAATCCATCATTAGGATTTCAGGTTTTTGATGTCTTGATATCTTTGAACTAAGTGCTTTCTGAACGGCTTTTTGAGATTGCAGTAAAATCAAAAAGCAGTAAACCCTGACTTCTCACTACCCTTCAATTGCTTGGATTCTATAAGTTGTGCAATAGCACCCCTTAAATACCGAACGCTAGGTTTCTCTTCACCCCACTTCCGGCTATTTCTAATCGCAGCAAAGCTGACTGGTGTTGCAACGGCTGAAGTAACGATGTTTAAAATCTGCGACAAATCAGCAAGAGAAATACTCACTTCTTCTTCTAGCTCTGCAATTTCAACCTCTTGGGTAGGCTTTGAGAAAATGGACTCAAGCTGATTAACTGCGTCTGGTGGTGCAATTTTCTCGCCTCTGGGCATAACTGCTGGCTGGTGATGCTGCACCAGTTCCGGGAAGAATTTGAGTAATGTCCTTGCTGGATCTGGCTGACCATTTCCAGGGTGTAACTCTATCTTTAACCAGTCAGGAATCATGCCGAGATTGCCACCGTTAACAGGTTCAGCAAAGTTATTAGGGTTGGCTTTGAAATATTCGCCACTGGCAACATTAATCTTTCGCAATCCGCCAGCGCTTACAGACTGAGCTACACAGCCAATGAAGTTAACTGATTGCTTAAAGGTGTCTGCTAGTCCTGCTGTGGCCTTGCCAACCACAGAAGTTAAGTTGGAGCCATGCAAGACAATGATTAATGTACCGCCACATTTGGCGAAGCGACTCAGCAGATATTGAATAGCCCAAGTGCGATCGCTCTCATCAAGTAGGGACAGCAAGCGCATCGCCTCATCAATCACTAACAATAAGTTTTTGTGGGAGTAAGGTTCACTTGCATCTAAGCCTTTAAGAAATTTAAGCAAGTCACGGGCAACTAGTTTATCAGCCCCATCTGCATCTTTTTCGGGATATTTAAGAGCAGAAATCAGATTGCAGGCAAAGGGGTAAACATCCACCCCGGCTGTAAAGTATTGGGTGTTTAATCCCGAATCTAAAGCTAGAGATAATGTTGCCAAGATTGCTGCTAAGGTTCCTTTACCACCTCGCTGAGTACCAGCGATCGCAATGACTTGAGAACTCATCATGTCTTCTATTCGGAAACCACTTTGAGTTAAGGCAGTGATGAGTGCGTTTGCTCTATTCGCCAGAGGGAGATGAGTTATAGTCTCTGGTACAAGCCCCGGCGCTGATGGCTGTAATTCTGTAGGTTTAGAAGGATGATCTGCTTGGTGACTGTGCCGAATATCAACAATCGGTGATTGAAACTGTTTAATATCTACGGTGGGTGGTAACTGAGCTTGTGCCTGTGCGATAGCACTTACCTCTGACCGATTCAACCGGCTGTCAATGGTCACATCCTGTAAATGGAGAGCCATACTTTGATAAGTCGGTAGCTGACGACCCTTGAGCTTGCCAAACCAGCCAAACATCCAGCGATAAGCATAAAAACGTTTTCCTGGCTCAACTTGCGTTAAATACTGCCCAATATTTTCAAATTCAGCATGAAGA
>NZ_CP031941.1:6265000-6531820 GCF_003443655.1 Nostoc sphaeroides | reverse complement strand
CTTTCGTCATTGTGGTTTTGAATGTAGTAGTTTTAACCTAATTACTTATAGCAACTCAATTAATGATTGCAACACATCCTTGGGTAAAGACGCGATGAATCGCGTCTCTACAAATGGTCTATTTGTCGCATTCTTTTTTCAAATTGGTATTACGTTTTTTGATTGTGCGATTTAAAGCGTCCGGCAATAAATTCTCGCTTAGATAAATGTTTTGTAGCACGTTTGGTGACTCGCTCTCGCCACATCTGGAAACTAGATTCTTTCATTTCGCGCCTCATTAGGGCGATTACCTCTTTCTCCAGCAGCCCAAATTGAGCCTCAATAGCATCAAAAGATGTTCTATCTTCCCATGCCATTTCAATGATGCGATCGATGGTTTGTGAATCGAGGTCAGGTAGCTTCATACTTTTGCTGGCAATTGATAAATTAGTCCTATATATATTTTACTTTTCGTTTTGAAGAACCGTTGTGTCTGCTGCACCCAATTGCAGAGCATAAAGGTTGGCATATACACCTTGCTGATTGATGAGTTCAGCGTGAGTACCCTGCTCTACAATTTCTCCCTGCTGAATGACTAATACCTGATCTGCCTGGGTAACTGTACTGAGGCGGTGGGCAATTACGAAGCTGGTACGACCTTGGAGCAAACGAGCGATCGCAATTTGTACTAGCGCTTCTGTACGCGTGTCAATGCTGCTGGTTGCTTCATCAAGAATCAGTATTCGGGGATTAATCAACACCGCACGAGCAATACTGATTAGTTGTCGCTGTCCTTGGCTCAAGGGTGCGCCCCGTTCACCCAATTGAGTTGTATAGCCTTGTGGTAGTGAGGTAATAAACTCATGCACATTAGCTAGTTGTGCAGCCGCTTCGATCTCAGCTTGAGTGGCGTAAGGAGCGCCAAAAGCTATATTTTCGGCGACGGTGCCGGTAAACAAAATATTGTCTTGCAGAACGATGCCAATTTGTCGCCGCAGACTTGCTTGAGTAACACTACGCACATCAATATCATCAATTTTCACTGCACCGCCAGACACATCGTAGAAGCGCAAAATCAAGTTAATAATTGTACTTTTTCCCGAACCAGTTGGCCCTACTAATGCAATCATCTGCCCTGGATAGGCGTGCAAATTCACCCCTTTGAGAACCAGTTGATCTGGGTTATAGCCAAACTTGACATTATCAAATGTCACTTCACCTTGAATAGGCGGCATTTCTGTAGCATTGGGTGCGTCTTTAAGTTGTGACGGTTCATCTAGCAATAGAAAGATTCGCTCTAATCCGGCGAAGGCAGATTGAGCTTGGGTGTAAAACTGGCTGAGAATTTGGATCGGGCGGAAGAACTGCTGGACGTAAAGTAAAAAGGCTGTCACCACACCCACAGTTGCAGATCCGGTGACTGCGAGATAACCACCGTAAGCCAACACACCTGCGGTTGCTAGTGTGTTGAGAAAATCAATGGAGGGCAAAAAAGCCGAAGTAATTGCTACAGCCTCGACGTTAGCATCTCTATTGGCAGCGTTAAGAACGTCGAACTCTGCAATATTCATCTGGACACGATTAAATGCCTGTGCTTCTCTGACGCTGCCAATATCTTCTTCTAACTTGGCGGAAAGCTCCCCAATGGTTTGTCGGGTAACGCGAAATCTGGCTCTTGCCCAACGGGCAAATAAGCTGGTGGTAAAAATCATCAGTGGCACAACCAAATTGCTTAACAAGCCTAGTTGTAAGTTGATTGAGAGCATTGCAATGATGATGCCTACCAAACTGAAAGTGTTGCCCAGCATTTGGGCGATCGTCAGTCCAAATGCCTGATTTACAGTATTAACATCATTCAGCAGACGGCTCATTAAATCGCCTGCTTCGCTGCGATCGAAAAAGCTAAGTGGCAAACTTTGGATTTTAATGAAAATATCTTGCCTCAGTTGAGCCAGCAATCGCTGCATAATCCAGCCGACTCGAATAATTTGACCCCGGATTGCTAATACGCCAAGTCCGTAGTTTAGTGCTAGTAGTCCTAATAACAGTAGCAGTCCTTGCAAATTCCCTTGTGCAATTAGGTTATCAATCGACCAACCGAGGAAAAACGGCCCAATTGCCTGGGTTACAGCACCGATAAATACTAATGTCAGAGCGATGGGAATTTCTTTGCGATAAAGTAGCAGGTATTGCAAAAAGCGCCGCAGGGTGGAGAGTTGTTTACTCGCTTGATCCTCAGATGCAACAATGGGAATAGTGCCTCTCATAAAAATTTTAGATTTTAGATTTTAGATTTTGGATTAAAAGTCTTTATTGCCACGCTGTTATAAAAATCTCGAACGAGACTATTTATTAATAGGGTTCAGTTAAGGGTTGACTGTTTGTCAAAGTCAATTTTTAACGAACCGCCAAGGACGCCAAGGACGCAAAGGAAGAGAAGGAAGAGAAAGAAGAAATGCTTAGGGACTTCCAAATAAAAAAATATCCCAAAACTGACGCAAAAATCTTCTCTATTTCTCCTATCTCTGTGTTCTCTGCGCGGCAGTCGCTCATGGAGTAAACCCCCATCGCTCTTAGCGTCTCCCCTTGGGAGAAGACCGCGCTGCCTTGTCTCTGTGGTAGCCTGCGGCAAGCTGCTTTGCATCTACGTTCATTTGGATAATTTATTTCTTGGAAGTCCTTTAACTGACATGTATTGGATTATTTATCATTTGGTATTGTTTTTTTCTTTTGCCTTTACTTGAGATTCCAAAATCGCACCGTAGAGGGGGCTGTTTTGCATCAATTCTTCGTGTGTGCCTTGTGCTACCAATCGTCCTTTATCCATAAGAAAAATGCGATCGGCATTTTTAACGGTGCTGATGCGTTGAGCTACTACAAAAGTTGTACAAGCTTTTTGGCGCATTAAGCTATCTAGTTCGGCTTGAATCTGGGCAGCAGTTTTGGCATCTATAGCCGAGGTACTATCGTCCAAAATCAGAATGCTGTAATCGGTTAACAAGGTACGAGCGATCGCAATTCGTTGTTTTTGCCCACCAGACAAGCCCACGCCCCGTTCACCCACAATCGTCTCGTAGCCATCGGGTAGACTACTGATAAAATCGTGCATTTGGGCAGTTTTGGCAACCTCAATCACCTGATCTAGGGTTGCATCGGGTTTGGCGTAGGCAATATTTTCGCGGATTGTGCCAGAGAAGAGGGTGGTTTCTTGAAATACAATGCCAATTCGCGATCTGAGGCTTTTGAGGGTGAAACTTGTTACATCTCGTCCGTCAATGCGAACTGCTCCCCCTGTGACATCGTAAAAGCGGGGAATTAAGTTCATAATTGTGCTTTTCCCGGAACCAGTCATCCCTAGAACGGCGATTAGCTCGTTGGGTTTGGTTTCAAAGGAAACTTCTTTGAGAGTTTCAGTTGTCGCTCCCGGATAACGAAAGGATACATTTTCAAAGGTGATTCTACCGCCACAGCTTTCAAATGGGACAGCACCGGGGCGATCGCTAATTTCTACTTCTGCATCTACAACTTCATAGACACGTTCGGCGGAAGCAGCTGATTGAGCGATCGCCGGTGCAGCAAATCCAATCAACAAAATTGGCTGGAGAATCAAGGCTAGGTAAGAGTTAAACGCCACCAGTTCGCCAATGGAGAACCGATTCCCAATCACTTGCGCTCCCCCGTAGGCGAAAACTGCCAGTGTTACCAAGTTACTCACCAAAAAGATAAACGGGAAGGTATTGTGGATGGCGTTAATGGTCTTCATGTTTGCCTTCACTAAGGCATCATTCATGGTGATGTAACGTGACCTTTCGGTTGACTCCCGGACAAATGCTTTCACCACCCGGATTCCTAACAAGTTCTCTTGCAATAAAGCATTCAGGTCGCTTAGTTGCTCTTGTACTTGCCGAAAAAGTTTATTATTCCGAGTCACAAATTGTGCCATTAACCATGCGGCTATAGGCACTGCCGTTAGTGTAATTAGTGCTAATTGCCAATTCATCACCAGCAAAACCACTGAGATACTTACCAATGTCACAAGTGAACCGACGACCTGAATTAAGCTAGTACCAACAAAGGTACGGATCTGCTCAATGTCGCTGGTGACACGGGTTAACAGTTGGGAAGTCTGCGCCTGGTCATGATAACTGAAACTGAGATTTTGGATTTTGCTGAAAATTTTGTTTCGCAGGTCATAAGCTACACCTTGAGACGCTGCTTCTGCTAGATAGCTTTGTCCGAAGTTAAATACACCACGAGCGATCGCGGCGAGTACCATCCAGGCGGCGCTATATAGCACAATTTGGAGGTTTTTTTGGATAATGCCCTGATCAATTCCCCACCGAAATAGTTGTGGGGTAACTGCGTTTGCGATCGTCAACAGCAACAGGCTGACCAATGCTCCTAGCGAAGTCCATCGGTAAGTGCTTAAACTCTTAAGCACACGCTGAATTGGCTGTATCGACGAAGTTTCCTGGAGTTCTGGTTGCTGAACCACTGGAATTCACCCCTGTATCTTTGAAAAATTATCTCGTATTTTGATGTAAAAAACCAATTGCCCAATACGTAACGTAGGATCTATTTCTGCTTGTAAGTCCAAAATTTAGTTCAAATTTTGGGACAGTGGCATGAGAAAATACCTCTTTGGCAAGCATTGCAGCTAATCCATTAAAATAAAATACCTCAGAAAACCCAAGAACAAGAATAATGGCTCAAAATTTTCATAGCAATTTCCAACTTTCCTCGGATATGTCAACTGCTATCAATCGCACAGCAAAGCCAAGTTCTGAGTTCTACTCTATTTTTTCTGAAGAAGAAGTTTTAGGGATAATTCATGCATTAGAAGTTAGACGAGAAATACCTCTCAAGTATTCTTATAAAGGTAGAGGCGCAAAAATCTGGGACGATTTTTATCGAAAATATGTTATCCCAACATGGTATCGAACATCGAATGTAGAAATTGACCTTTTAAAGGAAAATTTTAACTACTTGAATGGCAATATTCAATGTGGCAAAAAAGTCAATATTGTAGATGTTGGCGCAGGAAACTCATATCCAGTTAAGAATTTTATTAAAAGACTTCATCAACAAGGAAAAGTTAATAAATATATAGCTTTAGATATTAGCGAAGAATTACTTAATTTATCCAAAAATAATTTTACAAAATGGTTTCCTCTTGTCGAGTTTATCAGTTCCACAATTGACATAGAAAATAGTTGTGTACCCAGAAAATTATTCCAAAACAAAGCTAGTTTGGAAATTGACGACACAGCGAAAATATTTTTCCACTTAGGTGTTACCATCGGTAATCATCAAAATAGAGAGAAAGTACTAAAAAACTTTAGAGATAGCATGGGGAAAAATGATTTTCTGGTATTTACTAATGAAACTGGTATTAACTCTAAATGGGATGGAAACGTCAGAGGTGGCTGCAAGTATCATGTAGAAGAAATATATGGATGGGTTAAAAGCAAGATTGGGATTAAATCTGAAGATTGTGAATTGGTGAGAAAGTATGATTTAAAAACAGATAGTATAGTTGCTAATATGAAACTCCACCATAGTTACACTTTAAATTTCAGCCGGATGGGGATAGATAAGAAGATTGAAATATCTGAAGGTGAAGAAATTACTATTTGGCGACATCATAAGTATGAAATTCCTAAACTTTTGCAAGAACTAGAATGTTCTGGATTGCAACTTATTCACTATAATATTAACAAATACAAATCACATATTATGGTGATTTGTAAGGTTGCCAGTAGCTAACCTTTTCAATTAGACTTTTTCTGTCATCTTCAAAACGCCAAAGTTACAGGACATTGAAGTATATAGCTCAATACGCTTGGGTTAAGACTAAAAACTAAAACTGGCGTAGGTTGGGTTGAAGAACGAAACCCAACATTATCAAGGCTTTGTTGGGTTTCACTGCTGCTCAAACCAAGCGTATTGAGTTGACACCAATGATGTTATACCGCTCCCTTAATGGCAGAGTTTGCCAATGTCAAATAGCATTTGAATTCTCTAGCTACAAGCCTGTGTATTTAATGATAATCGCTATCTATAACTCAATACAGTTCAGTTAGCGCCAAAAACCTTAAACTGTGTAGGTTGGGTTGAGGAACGAAACCCAACATTTTCGGGGCTTTGTTGGGTTGCGCTTTGCTTAACCCAACCTACAATTTTTCTTAACTGAACTGTATTGATCTATAACTTAGATACGATAATGACAGTCGGTAGAATTTTTTAGTTCTTTTAGCGAAGATTTTTCTGCTCTGTCTCTAATATGGCGTTAAATATTCTTGATGATGTTAAAAAATCAGCTTGACTTTCCTTGTGTATCAATTAAATGTACATCAAACGCGGTCTAGGCTGAGGAACTGGACGCCCTAAATCCTTAGCTGTTTCTATCCATTCCTGCATCACTAATTCTACATTATGCAGAGCTTCTTGATAAGTATCACCGTCAGCAGTACAGCCTGGTAATTCTGGTACTTCCGCAATAAAGGCTTCATCTAATTCACTCCAGTAGAGAAGAATTTCATAGCGAAACATCATTTTTATTTCCTAACTTATACTTGAGAATTACTGCACGAACTTGTTTAATTTGATAGCTTTTGGCTTTTCCTCTCTTATGTTGCAGATTCAATATTTCCTCAACATCTGCTTTGCTAAAAATCCGATGATCGCCACGAATCCGTTCCTCAAAGCCTAGTCGATATAAAAGTTGCCACAGTTGGGCGAAAGGGATGTCTGTATCAGAAGTCCCAGAAAGGATCTTTTCTAAGAGTTTGTCTTGCTGACTCACGTTTTTATGGCTGTCTTAATGCTTCTATAGTCTCATATTTATTTAAAATCAGGGTATATATAAGTGTTTACTCAAATTTACAAGTGATATAGGCAACTACAGAGGGCAAACTGTTCAGATTGCTCATATCATAATGCTGAGGTATAAATCCGTCTCAGTTAACGTTAAATATTGAGTAAGAAATATTACACAAATATGAAGAAGCAAGTTCTACCCATAGCTGCCTTTTTAACCACAATTATGGCAACAACCGTACAAGCAGCAAATTCTGAACATGTTAAACAGTTATTGGCAACCAAGCAATGTCAAAACTGCGATTTGACTAATGCAGGTTTAGTGATGGCTGATTTATCTGGAGCCAATTTAAGCGGTGCTAATCTCACAGGTGCTAACCTCAGTCGAGCAAACTTGAGCGCCGCAGATTTGCGGGGTGCAAACTTGAGTGGCGCGAGTTTATTTGGTGTTAACCTGAGTGAAGCTAAATTTAGTGGGGCCAATTTAGCGGGTGCTGATTTGAGAAATACTTATTTAGCAAATGCACAACTAACTGGTGCAAACTTGAATGGCGCTAACTTCCAAGGTGCAGTTGGTATACCATCACAAATTGCTTCACCAGAAGAATTTTACGCTTTGGGTGTAGCAGAAGGGCAAAAAGGCAATCAACAGCAAGCAATCAGTTATTTTAATCAAGCGATCGCTATTAAACCAGAATTTGCAGGTGCTTATTTAGCTCGTGGTATCGCTCGTTACCAAATACTAGATAGACAAGGTGCATTCCAAGATGCCCAAGTTGCTGAAAAGTTGTTTACATCCCAAAGCAATACCCCTGGAACCCAAACAGCCCAAGCTTTTATTAAAGAACTGCAAACACCCGTAAATGAGAAGGTAAGTGCTGGTAGTCCTAGTTTTGTGGACTTTTTGGGAAGTCTTGGCTCAGTCTTGCTCCAGTTCTTCCCTTTTTAAAGGGGATAATAACAAATGACAAATGACAAATAACAAATGACTTTATCTCAGGAATTATGGGCAGCAAATCAAGACTTAGCCCAAGCTTGCTTAGAGCATCCTTTCGTTCAAGGCATTGGCGATGGTACTCTTGAGCAAGCTAAATTTGCTTACTACGTAGGGCAAGATGCTTTTTTCTTAGAAGCTTTTGCCCGTGCGTACAGTATCGCCGCAGCTAAAGCACCAGACTGGTTAGGTTTCACCACATTTCATAACCTAGCTAGTGGAGTTTTAGAAGAACTGCGGTTGCATAGTGGCTATGCTTCTCAATGGGGAGTCAATTTGCATTCTGTAGAACCAGGAGCCGCTACCCGCCACTATACTGACTTTTTGTTAGCAACTGCTTGGGGTGGAGATGTGGGCTTAACTGCTGCGGCGATGTCTCCCTGTATGCGTTTGTATGCCTTTTTGGGAGAAAAGTTAGCTCGTAATGGCATTCCTAATCATCAATATGCAGACTGGATTCGTACTTATAGTAGTGCAGATTTTCAACCACTAACACAACAATTAGAAAATTTGGTTGACAATTATGCCGTTACTAATTCTGTTGTGCATTCAACCTATCGTTATGCTATGTTTTGCGAACGCGACTTTTTTCAGGCTGCGTGGATTTTGCAGTAAGGTAGCACAACTAGCTGTGCTACCCTATGAACTTAATGAATAATAGCTCCCCCATTAAGTAAAACAAATTTAAACATTGCTCAAGCTGCCTTTGCCGTTAGTTGCAGTCTGGGTGGGTTGAGTAGCGGGAACCCCAACAATTGAAGAAACTTGTGAAATAGATTTTTTACTCGCACTCCGCTTTCGACTAGAGCCGCCTGCCTTTGAATACTCCATGCTGTTTCTGCCGTAGACAGTCGCAACTCCAGTAAGCATCCTTTCAGACAGTTCCGAAAGTGCATTGTCCATCTGAGTCATCGTCTTACGGGATTCTTCAAGATTAGACAAAAGCGTATTATGGGCTTCTAGTGTGGCACGGGTATTATCAATAAGGCGGGTATAAGCTTCAATGCTTAGTCCATGCCCTAAATCTAGATTCTCATTGATGGATTTAAGCAGGGCGAGACGGCGTTGAGCTTTGTCTACAGCAGCAGAACCGCGAGTTTTTAAAGACATAGGAAATATTTATGAAATAGTTCTATTTCAGCATATTGGGATGTCTTTCTGCGTGATAAGAGTATTTTTGTGGATTTAATTGCAACGCAATAAGTAATGCTCGATATGTGTTTATACTTACACTTTTGTTGTTTCAGGATAAACACAACAAGCAAATGCTGTTGCTCAACAAGCAAATGCGATCGCTCAACAAGCAAATGCTGTTACTCAACAAGCAAATGCGATCGCTCAACAAGCAAATGCTGTTACTCAACAAGCAAATGCTGTTACTCAACAAGCAAATGCGATCGCTCAACAAGCAAATGCTGTTACTCAACAAGCAAATGCGATCGCTCAACAAGCAAATGCTGTTACTCAACAAGCAAATGCGATCGCTCAACAAGCAAATGCTGTTACTCAACAAGCAAATGCGATCGCTCAACAAGCAAATGCTGTTACTCAACAAGCAAATGAATCCTCTCGTTACAAGGCTCTGCCTTGTAATGCTCTTGTGGGAGGCTCTGCCTAGAGTCAAACAAGCAGGCAGCAGCCCACCTTGATCGCATTCCCAGGCAGAGCCTGGGAACGAGGTGGGGCAAGACTTTTAGTTTAACAAGCTGACTTGGCATATCATGGTCAATGTGTAAAGTGCGCAAGTCCTATACTCTAGCCCTTTCAAGGTGGTGAGATTTAGAACGAGAATTGGTTATTTCAACCTTCAAAAAGCCCAAAATCTGAGCAGAGGATTCAAGATGGTAGCACTGAAACAACGTATCTTCGTTGGCCACCTTGAAAGGGCTAGTCCTATACTCTTATTTTCTCATCCAAAAACTTTAACTGCTGGTATATACAGCTAATCTGCGGTAAATTCACATCTGCTGCTTGCGCTTTCCGTAATGGGTTCCCAAAAATTGCTTCTACTTCTAAAGGCCGCCTTTCGTCGTAGTCAATTTTCATGCTGGTACGATAAGGCTTCATTTTCACGGTGTAATCCAGCATTGTTTGAATGAAGCTATCAGGAATGATGCGTCCGCAACTTTTTGATCCTGCTGCAACTTCATACATCAACTGTTCAACTAATTTGCGGGTGTGGACATAGGACATTAATTCATCTGTTCTAGCGTTGAGAATTACAGACAGTCCATTATAGGGAATATTCCACACCAATTTTTTCCATCGCCCTAGTAATAAGTCTTCAACTAATTCTATTGAGATACCAGCACTCTTCAAGTCATCGGCAATTTGCCGCATTTTATCTGTAATCCCAGTAGGATTATAGCTAGAAGCATATCCCCCTATGGTAATTTGTCCATAGTCGAGGTGGCGGATATGTCCTGCTGCGACTTTATTGGAACAGAGAAAACACAACCCACCAATAATGCTGACATTGCCAACTATTTTGGCAACTTCTTCTTCCACCCCCAGTCCATTTTGCAATACCAACACTACCCCATTATCCCTGACAAGTGGCGGTAACATCTGCGGTAATAAATGGTTTTGTGTTGTCTTTAGTGCTACCACTACCACATCGCATTGTGGCATTTTTTCTATATCATTGTAGGCGTTGACTTGAGTCAGGGTGAAATCACCATCTTTTGACTCAATAACCAAACCAGATTTACTGACATATTCATAATCACTCTTCAGCAAAAAGTGAATATCTAAACCAGCTTTTTGCAGTTTTGCACCATAAAAGCCACCTAATGCACCAGTTCCTAGAATGGCGTAACTACGCTTGGACATTTTGCTAACAAAGAAAGAGATTTTTATATAAATGATCATAAGGCGAATACGATGTATACGGAGTAAAATTAGCATCCGTTCAGAAACTTACGCGCTTGGACTTGATGCCCAATAGAGCGATCGCTTTGCAGAAAACCTTAAAACAAAGCAAGCGATCGCTTGTTGTCGAAGAATATGCGACAATACAGTTCAGTTAAGCCCAAAAACCTTGGTAAAGACGCGAAATTTCGCGTCTCTACAGGTCTAAAATTAGTACCAAAAATCCTTAACTGAACCGTATTGGAATATGCGATGTCTACGACGGGCTATTCGGCGTCGCCTTGCAAAAAATCTCAAGAACTAAGCGATACCTACGGTGAGCTACGCTAACGCACTTCGTGTTTTAATCAATTCACCAGATATCTTCAAAATTAAGCACAAATCCAGGTAGTATATCTTCTCCTGATAAACTAGCAGGAGATTGCAGCACTTCAACATCTCTACCAAAGCGATAAATTTCTACTTGCCGAATTTCTAAATCAATTAACCAACCTAATCTAGTACCGTTGTCTCCGTACTCTTGCATTTTATTTTGTAGCCTTCTTAAACAATCAGTATCAGAACGCAATTCCACTAGAAAATCAGGACATACAGGTGGAAATTCCTCTTTTTGCTTCTGTGTGAGATAATCCCATTTGTCACGTCTTAACCAAGATAGGTCAGGCGATCGCACTGCTCCATTTGGTAAAATAAACCCAACGGAAGAACCAAAAGCTATACCTAGTGACTCATCACGATTCCACACTCCAAGTTGAGCAGTTAAATTAGCATTGCGGTTGCTGGTTAAACCTCCGACTAAAGGCATTAGTAGCAATGTGCCATCAGCATTACGCTCAAATCTGATTAATTCATTTATCTGACATAACTGGAAGAATTGCTCATCTGTTATTTGAAGAACAGGAGTAAAGTTGATAGTTAACGCATCCATAGAAAAATTTCAACTTGAATATTCCCATAAAAATGCCAAACGCGATCGCCTTGCAGAAAATCTCAAAAACTAAGCGATCGCTGATTGTATGATGGCATTGTAGACGATCGCCTGTTGTGCAATAGTGAGTGCGTTAGCGTAGCTTACCGCAGGTATCGCTGTGTATATTTGACTTAAAGACAAAAAAAGAAACGTAAGCGTTCAGGGGGGTAGGAGAGCGATCGCTAAAAATTCCCCCCAAAATCTGATAAATTAAGTGACATGGAACACAAGCGCGTCAGTCATTTAGAACAGATACCCCCAGAAGATTGGGGAAAGACTCCAACCAGCGTCAAAAAACTGGTGGAGGAGATGGCGCAGCAAATAGAACAACAGGAAAAGAAACTAACAGAAGTCCTGACAGTTCAAGAACAGCTATTAGAAAAAATAAATCAGACATCAAAGAACTCATCATCACCCCCCTCAAGCGACCCACCAGGATTCTCCAAAAAGCCACCCAAACAGAAAAGCAGCAAAAAACGAGGGGGTCAGCCAGGTCATAAAGGAAATAGCCGGGACTTATACCCCATAGAAGAATGTAGCTCAGTAATAGAACATCATCCGCAATTATGTACGAATTGTGGAGCAACCCTCAGTGGAGTTGATACAAACCCCTATCGTCACCAGATAGTAGAAATTCCACCCATCAGTCCCATAGTCATCGAGCATCGTTTACATCAATTGACCTGTACTGGATGTGGCAGTAGTACTCGTGCAAAATTGCCAGAAGACGTGAACCAAAGTGGTTACGGAGTCAGAGTAGTAGCTCTAGTGGCACTGCTGAGTGGAGTGTACCGTAACAGTCAAAGGATGGTACAAAGTGCAATGCAAGAGGTGTTTGGAATCTCAATATCATTGGGAACAGTCAACAGACTGCGACTGGAAGCGAGTAACGCAGTGGCGACCTGTGTAGATGAAGCCAAACTTTATATTCAAAAAGCAAACATCGTTGGAGCCGATGAAACCAGCTTTAACCAAGGAAATATTGACGGTTTTAATCCTCAACAAAGAAAGGCTTGGTTATGGGTTGCTGTCACCCCCCTAGTCACATTTTTTGAAATTGCCCTAACTCGTTGTACCCAAGCAGCTCAGAACTTATTGGGTGATAACTTTGGAGGAATTTTAAACTCTGACCGTCATGGTGCTTACAATTGGGTAGAACTAGAACGTCGGCAATTGTGTTGGGCGCATCTGCGACGTGAATTTATCAAAATTTCCGAGCGTCCTGGAGTTTCGGCACAATTAGGAACTGCACTGGTTAAACAGCAAGAAAAATTGTTTGAACTATGGCATCGAGTTAGAGATGGCACATTATCTCATTGTGATTTTGGTGAGTTGGTTCTAGAGATTCGCTCATCAATCAAAGCAACTTTACTTGAAGCTGATAACTATTCTATTGGTACACGGGAAAAAACACCCCTAGCAAAAACTGTTCGCACCTGTCGTCAACTACTGAAAGTTGAGCCGGCGATGTGGTTGTTTGTGACCACCCAAGGTGTTGAACCCACTAATAATGCTGCTGAACGAGCTATCCGTCCTGCTGTAATCTGGCGACGGACTAGTTTTGGCTCTCAAACCCAGACTGGTAGTAATTTTGTGGCTCGGATGCTGACTGTGGTAACAACCCTGAAGTCTCAAAAACGTAATGTTTTGGAGTTTATGACCCAGGCTGTTGTTGCTACTCGTGGTGGTACAGCCACTCCTTCTCTGCTTCCTGAAGCCACTACTTGTTCTGATGATTCTGACTTGTTGACTGCTGCATAATTTTATTCCTTGATTTTGGGGGTGGTTTTTCGTCTTCTTTATACCCCCTGAACGCTTACGTTGTTGCAACAGTATATATACAACAAAAACAAATTCTGTTACCACAAACAGTATTGGCAGAATTAGCTTATTTGGTAGGACGTAATGCAGGTATAGCGACAGTAATAGCTTTTTTGCAAGGACTATCTGCGAGTCGATTTAGTTTAGTAGCTTTAACAGACCAAGATGTAATTCCTGTAGCGGAAATCTTGGATGAGTATGCAGATAGTCGGATTGATTTTGTAGATGCAAGTGTTATGGCAATAGCTGAACGCTATGGGATTAAAAAAATATTTACCTTAGATCAGCGAGATTTTAGATTATATCGACCTCAGCACTGCGATAGCTTTGAGATTTTGCCTTAAATAAAATAATAATTAACAAAAGAGCGATCGCCTTACAGAAAACCTCAAAAATTAAGCGATCGCCTGTTGTCCAAGAATGAGCGATCGCCTTACAGAAAACCTCAAAAACTAAGCGATCGTCTGTTGTCCAAGAATGAGCGATCGCCTTACAGAAAACCTCAAAAACAATGCGATCGCCTGTTGTCCAAGAATGAGCGATCGCCTTAGAGAAAACCTCAAAAACTAAGCGATCGCCTGTTGTCCAAGAATGAGCGATCGCCTTACAGAAAACCTCAAAAACAATGCGATCGCCTGTTGTCCAAGAATGAGCGATCGCCTTACAGAAAACCTCAAAAACAATGCGATCGTCTATTGTGGAAGAATATACGATCGCCTTGTTTAGGCATTCAATTATCAATTTTGTGAAGTTGCCAATACTATTGCTGACTCCTATCACAACCCCAACCAATACCGCAAAGATTGCTCTAAAAGTTCAGCATCAGCATCAGCTAACTTGCCAATCACTTTGACAATTAAGCTTTTATGCACTGTGTATAAACCTCTCTTGACTGCTGTAGACACGTTTAGCCCTGCTGCTGCCCATTCACTCTAATTGATAGTGGGCTTTTACCAACTCTCTAAACAGTAACCGCGCTCCTTTGGCTGCAATCCGATTTCGGACAAGCTTCACCGGACGACCTGCCGCTTTTTCAGTATCTAACTGTTCGCCCAAGATTTTACCAATATCATTTTTGAGGCGCGACGATCGCGGTTCAATTCTCGTAAAAACCCACTGCCATAAAGATTTACGACACAAATCTGAACCGCCCACTACTTTGCTTTTGCGACTATCTCCTGATGCTTCCATTGAGGGAGCAGCGCCCAAAGCTTTCTGAAATCTTCTTAATGAAAGGTGGCGTTTAGTAGGCTTTTTAGAATTTCGTCCCTGGCGTATCCTCACCTCTGGTTTACCGTCCGCGTCTAAAAATCCCTCAATGGGGTAAATCTGGGAGAGAACGATCGCAGTTAAGCGATCGCCAAATCCAAACTTTTTAAAGACTGTGCGGTAATGGTCAAACCGAGAATCAGCAAGCAATTCTCTTAATTCTCCCTCAATGAGGTGTTCCTCACGTTGCAGGTCACAAATACGCATTGCGTGTTCTTTAACTGTTTGCGTGATTCCTAAGCCGACAGTTTGCGAGTAAAGCCGGTCATAGCGTGTACTTTTGCGAATTCCTGCAAGCCAGCCCCAAAGCAAAGGCGCTTCACCCAATTCACCCCGCCGGGATTTTACCAGCGCAACTTCTGGGAACTGCCACGCTAAATCCTGCCGGGCCCGATTCATGATCGGGGATTGAACACGGTTTAAGTGAGCAAGTCTCAGCACCAATTCCCGAATTTTGACAATAGCGCGATCGCGGATTTGGACAAATCGCCGTTGGTCTTGTTGGTAATCGAAATAATAACAAGCCAGCGCTAGGGCATCGGCATCATCATCTTTATCTGGGAGTGCCAAGTGATTGGCTCGATAATTCCTCAGTTCTTTATGACCAACTAGCCGAACTTCTACCCCGCTTCGTGCCAAGTGAGTACCCCACAGTTTACTGTAGTTATTACCAGTTGGTTCTAACAGTGCAATGTCCGCATTCAGCGCGAGTAAATCCTGGATTCCCTTTGCATCAGCGCTCAACTTAAAAAACGGACATTCATAATAAAATTGACGTGGATTTTCTGGCTTCTCCAAAAGCAGGCAAGCCGAAACTGAGGACTTGCTAACATCAAGCCCCAAAATTCTAATCATTTGGTTCCTCCTGGGTGGTTTTGTTTTATGTCCCTGATGCCATGCCTGCGAATCACCCGAAGGCCACAACAGCCTAGTTCACTCTCAAGGCAATGCCGCAGCGCAAACTGCGGCGACATAGGGAGGGAACAGCGCACTCACAGCAGCCGAGCTTGCGAATGGGCGAAAGCCGTAAAAGCTTGATTCAGACAAAAAGCCCTAAGCTGCTGTGTGTATGTGCTGTACGTCTGGGTTGGACTCCAGTCCGCGACGTGAGATAAACTCACGTTTCGGCTACGGGGTCAAGTAGCCCGCGCTTATGCAGCGCGATCGCAATTACGATTCATCAGGCGGTTCGTTGTGTGCTATTTTTGACTTGTCCACTGAAGTGTGCGAATTGATTTATTTTTAGCAGCGATCGCACTCCTCCCGGCACTGCGATCGCAATTTCAGTCCCATTCGTTTTGTTTACCTTGCTGCAATATCTGCTGCAATCGCCGCTTGCCCTCCTCCCAGCGTCGCCCCCCCATTTTCAAAATTTGCTCAATCACATAAGTTTCCCCTTTGGCTTCCAGAAGTCCAATGACAGCCAAATAAAAGGCTTTATCGTTGGAAGTGGAAGCGGAAGTTTCACCGCTATGATCTGCACTTGGCTCCTTATATAAGTGTTCTAGGCTAGTGGTTAACTCCTCCCTGACTTCCTTGGGGTAAGTCGGTGCAGCGCCATAGATTTCATAAAGTGCCTGCTCTTGCTGTTGGCTGTGCAGTGCAATTTCTACCTGTTCTAGTTCTTGGTTCATGGCTGACAAGGCCGCACGTCGGGCATCTTGCGCTATCAGTCGGCGTGATTCGTCAACGAGTTGGACTGATGCCACCAGTGCCAAGCTGTAACTAATACCCTTGGCAATTGGGGGAACTGGAGAAAGTGCAGCCAGCCAAAGAGCCGTTGCACTAGCTAACAAGCAATTAGTTTTTAACCACCGAGAAGCCACGAAAGCATTCCCCCCAAAATAATCGAAACGGAGATCGCAATTAGCAAGGCATAATAATCTGGTTCAGACAACTTGAGAAACTGTCTCACCGCATCATCGGTAAGCAGTGCAAGGACTAGCGCCACACCAGACATAATGTAGATAACCCACATCACCCGGAATAAAGCTGGATGTAACGCCCCTAGCCACGCCACAGAACTAGAGGCGATACACCCCAGAAGGAACCAAGCCCCCAGGTGTACCGCCTTTGCCATTAGTATTTTTCCTTGATTTTGGCTTTCAGTTCATCAATGCGTTGCTGTGCTTTGTTTTCAGCGCGGTCTAAACCAAAGCCGAGCCTTGCGTATTCCGGTCTGAGTGTGTGTAAATGCCTTGCTGTGGATGCATCAGAACGTTTTTTAGTGAGTTCGCTATCTGCAACGCCCTTAATATAGCTACGATGAGCAGTGTGTACCTGTGCATCGGATTGTTCAAGGGTTTTCAGAGATTTGTAAGCACGTTTGGCTTGACGCGCTTCTTCTCTTTTTGTCCTTGACAACTGCTTGAGTGCATCAGCTTCAGCTTTGTTAAAATAGCGTGGTGTATGGCTTACTGGTGCTGTCCTCACAGTGTCCCAGGTTCCCGCGTTCATCGGGTTGATGACAGTCGGATCTGTGGGGGCTAACACCTGATTTTTATCAATCCCGTGTCCCCCACTAGAGAGGGATGATTCATTGCTGCCACTAGATTTTGACTTTGTAGCGCTGGTAATTCTGGCAAGAATTCCCATTAATTTACTCCTATTTGCAAACTTGACTTTTAACTTTTTCGAGTTGTTGACTTTGCGCTTTCATCTCGCGCAGTTGCACTTGATCCGCGCTTTGGTAAGTTGACATTGCACCCAGGCTTAATCCGGCAACTAGTGCAGCTGCAATGATGACTAAAAATGCAGCGAGGTTATTACCAGATGTGGTTATTGGTTCAGGATCGGGAACTGGGTAAAATTCGCCGGTGAATGGTACAACCTTACTGGTAAGCTGTTGTTTAGTCTGTTTCATCTCCCCCTCCCTCTAAAAATCTTGGCTGATATGTGGGTAAGAGTAGATGCTCGGTTCCGGCGTTGAGTGCAGCGCGAACTGATAATTGCACTATTTGGCGTTGTTCAGGTGTGGGATTAAGCCGCATCTGTTTAATGCGTTGCAATGTTCGACCCGGCAACAATCGCCAATATTCGTTAGCAAGGCGCTGTGCATCCTCCTCTAACAGCGTTTCAAGTAAATCAGTTGCATCAATTTCTGCATCGTCATCTGTTGCAGTTTTCGTTGCACGTCGGCTGTTGAGCAGTTCAATCCCGGCCTCAGTCCAAAGTTTGACCCCATGTTCATCGCTGACAACGTGAATATCAAACTGGAATACTTCAGGATATCGGCGTAACCAACTGCGGATCGTGCTTTCTGGGATGTTGGTTAACTTGGCTGCCTCAGGAGTGGTGTACAGCTGCTGCATTCTGCCCCCAGTTGATTTGCTCAATCGGCTTGGACATTGGTAAAATCTCCTACATATTAAATACGACACATTTTCTGGCGATCGCAATCCCTGGTAAGATACCGATCGCCTTTTTACTCTTCAGTCGGCACAGTCTTTTTAAATTCGCTGATTCCTCCTTCAAAATGTCTGGCAATCCCTGCTGTCACTTCATCGTCGGTCAGTTCATCAACTTGTTCTTCCTCTAGATCACCCCACGGACAGCAATCTTTAATCCAATTTCTCGCATCAAGTAATTGTTTTCGTGTTAGTTCCTCCATTGGTTAAAACTGTGGTTGTCATCTGGTTTTTTGGGTTGGTAAGTGTGCAGACATCAAAATATCACCGCTCGGTAAACTCGTTACCGCGATCGCTTCTCTGGTGATAAAGGGTGTTTCCGCGCCGGGGCTTCATGCAATGGCGCGGGTGCTTGCTCCAGTTGCAACGCAAAGGGTTAGGCGTTGGGGAGCGATGTTGTGTTGCAAAAACAGTTTTGCAAACGCAAAACCTAAATGTTGTATTATGCAAGTGCAAAACAATTGTCAAGGTTTTGCATTTGCTTAAAGGTTTTGCATTTGCATAAAATGGGGGAGTTGTTGTGGAATGTAATAATGGTCAGACCAAGGAAGCACGCCGAGGACTCGAAGTCGGTAACAGTACGAATGAGTCAAGCCGATTGGGAGAAACTAAAGTCTCAAGCCTCAGCGATGGGACTAACCAGATCAGACCTTTTAACCAAGATTGCTCAGGGAGAGATTACTCTGGGTCAACCATCCAAGGAAACGATTCTCCTGGGAAAATCCTAGAGCGCCTCAAGCTTATTGAAAACAAGCATTTGTTTTACCTCCAAGGGGATAAACAGTACCTAGAAGCTAGGCTTGATCAGAATAAAAATGAAGAGGAAGCTTTTAAGAGGTCTGTTCAAGAACTTGAGCAAGAGATTTACAAATTAATTTCAGAGGAGGGTAAGTCTCTACAGCCCATCGAAAATCAAGAATAAAGCCGTTTACCTGTTTGGGTAGACGGCTTTATTCATTGCGATCGCGTTCACCACCTCTGGAGTGCGATCGCGGATTGTCTAAAAAAATCAAAAAGCCACCAGAGATTTAGCGATCATGGGTGGCTTTCCGAAAACAAACTAACAATATTATGCCAGAAAATTCACTTAAAAATGCACTTCCTTGGACGGAAGAACACGAAGCATTCTGCTACAAACATCATATTTGCCCCGCCGCTAAATCGCTTTGGCAATGGCTAATGAGACAGGGACAAATAGCTGAGGAAGTAGAACCAGATTTATCAGAATTCAATGCCACAGTAGCCAAGGCAAGAGGTAAAGGATACTCACATAACTACCTCAAACAGATTTTTCATCAGCTAGTAGAACACAGAGTTATCCAAGTCGTTAAACAGTACTCTTGGAAGATATTTAAGTTACTTGTAAGACTCCTCGAATGGTTGAAGCCACCGAGAAAGAAGCGAGAAAAAAACTTACAAAACCATAATTTTAGTTACACTTTACCCACCTCAAATCAGCAATCTATCGTTCCGGGGAATATACAGCAGCAGCATTCTAATTCCGATCTTAATCTAGAGACTCTCAAGGAAGCGGGTATACATTATGACTCTTCAGAAAAAGAAGTTCTAGAACGTCCAACTAATGAGATTAAATTGGCGCTTTTAATCTTTAATCTCCGTGGTGGTTTTGAAAAAATAGAGAATCCTGAAGGTTTTATACGTAATTGTTTGCGTGGACGATGGTGGGAGTTCCCGCGTAACTATAATCGTTTACTTTCCATGTTTGGGAACTCTACAGAATGGGATGAATTATTCCCCTCTGGTTAGTTTCTATGTATAAAAAAAACGGACGCTCTCAACGTCCGCAAATTCTATTAATCCACAAACATTATGAAACATAATTCTGATGTGCCAGGACAGTTAACACTGTTGACTGTTGCCCCAACAATTGAAACGAGAACTACCATTCATGATCCTTACTGGGATGAAATAATTGCGCCCCAACAATTAGAAGATATTCCTGGGATGCCTGACATTGGGAAAGAGATACTTGTTGGGGCGCAAGTTACTTCAATCACAGTAAAACCGCGTGTTGGTGGGAAGGTTACATTAGATACTGAAAAATCTGCGCCCCAACACGATACCCACTGGATAGAGAAATACTGGGTTGAACGGTCTGGTAATAAATATTGGTATTACCGCTATTGCTGGATGGTAGGCAGGAAAAAAAACCGCCTTTACCTGGGTAGCGTGGACAGTATCATCGCCAAGCGGAAAAAGGCAGATATCGAGGTTTGGATCTGGGATGGTAAATTACCATTTGAGATAAAGGACTTGATTCAAGGCTGGAAATATGAGCCGTCCACCATGCCCAAGATGCCACCAGGAAATACGAATTTTTAAAAACGGTAGTTATAAATTGTCAGATAACAGGCTAGTCCAAAGATGGTTTTGTCAGCAATGCCGTAAAGGTTTCACTCCTGCAACAGTTCTGGCCCCAATGACCAATGACCAATGAAAAATGCGATCGCCCCAAAAACTGCGATCGCACAATCAAATCCAATTGAGTATTATCAGGCGAAAGATCAGCCTATCCTTGCATAGTGCGATTTGTCACAGATCGGGGTAAATTTGGTCAACCTCATCCCATGCCTGACTAGCTAGATTCTCCAATGCCATAGCTAAATATAGGGGATGGTCATATTCCCCCCGTTGCAAGCGCTCGAAGAAGATTTCAATTTGCAGGAATAGGATTTTGGCGTTCATAGAGCGTTGATAGCTCCCTTGACGCGATCGCTGTCAATTTCCACATACCGCTCCAAGGATTTAAAATCTTGATGTCCGGTAATCTGCTTAATTGTGTACAAATCCGTTCCGTTGCGGTGCAGCTTAGTTATGAAAGTCCTCCGGGTGCTGTGGGTGCTGATACCCTTAACCACTAACCCGGCTCTATCAACAGCTTTACGTAAAATCGCATCAGCCCAACGGCTAGTAATTGGTTCATCCCCTTCACGGTTAGGGAACAGCCACAGAGAATTAGTAAGAGCAATGTAACTCAACAGTGATTCAGCCAATATTGGATGCACAGGTACTTGGCGAGTTTTGCGCTTACCATCAGGTGTAGCTTTGCGAGTTCTGGCCCGAAAATTGATATATTCGCGGGGGCTACCGTCTGGATTGTAAACATCTTCAACTTGCAGCTTGACCAAAGCGCCCCATCTTTCCCCGGTGTACCACGCCAGGTCTAAAAGTAGTTTATATTTTTGGCTTTTTATCTGGTTACGGATCTTAGAATATTCCGTGTTAGATAAAATAGCCGCTTGACCATTGCGGTTATTTTTCATTCTCTTTCAATGTATTGATGTTCTGGTTTAACCAGTTGCAATGGTTAAACCAGAACATTTTTAATTTGGACTATTAGTAAAAACTGGGTCAATCCTATTCGCAGCAACAGTTACACTGCATCAGTGATTGTTCTGCATTTACATAAAACTGGAACATTTACATAATTTTCAATCAGCCATACAACAGATTTATTCACTTCAAAAAATCCTTTGTATGGCAGAACCAACTTTAGTTCAAGTGTTTGGAGCAGGTGCTACGCAAGATGCATCCACCCTTACTATTCAAAAATCAGCATTAGCGGACAAAGGATTGACTATATCTGCTAGCAATACGGCTGAGTCGCTCTTAGCTGCAATTGTGTTGTTAACGTCCAGTTATTTGAATGAAACTAGCCAAGCTACAAATACAGACATTCAAATTACTATTGCTGATTCTGGATACCCGCAAATCATCACTAGAAATTCTATTCAGTATCGCCAAACTACTTACAATGTCAATTTTCAAAAAGTTGATGATTCAACAACACTAGATCCAGACAATTTCTAAAATGGCTATTAGCACAAAAATAACTACAAGCCTTGTCCCAACCATAACTCAATCTTTATTATTTGCTGCTATCAAGGCAGCAATGACTAATGCAGGATTTGCTAGTACCTATGACGACTACACAAGCGGAACTGACTTGATAGTTGTCTATGAATTAGTTGTTGATGGATCTAAAACTTTCGGGAAAGTTTATCTTAGAATCCGTTTAACTACTGCTCTTGTTGTTGCCCAGCAGATTTTTACAGCTTGGAATACAACCGCTAAAACAGGCACAAATGGCAGCACAGAAGCAACTTATACAGCCTTGGGTGCTGCTACCACTATTACTTTTACAGCTTTCAACTCTACAGAATTTCGACTAGTAGTCTTAACTCAGGGTACGGCTCTAATTCCTTTAGGTCTAGTAGTTCCCGAAAACAAGCAACCTTTTTGGGATTTAAATTCGTGGGCTTACGGTTTCTTTTTCACAACCGCTTCAATGGCTGTGTTGCGTGGGGTCATTTCAACCAATAACCCATACGCAAATAGTGATTTCGATGTCTCACTAGTTGGAAATTCTCGCTTAACAAATATCAACAGTCAAACAGGACAGCCTGACTTAATTAAGGGGCTTATTCTTTTGTCCCAATCTAATCAGGGTGTAGGTGCAAGTTTTAGTGAGGATATTGGTATTGGTGCTTTTTCTACTCAAACAAGGTTCACTGATGCAATCCCCCCTGGCACTTCTCAGATATATGCAATCATTCAGAATTTAGCCGGAGGAATAGCTATTAGATACACATGATAAGGCTAAATCAATTCTCTCCAGTAAAGCCCACAGTACGCCCCGGTTCTACTAAATACAATTCTTTTTCTAGAGTTATTACTAAAGTAAAAACAGGGCAACCTCAGAGGGTATCTTGTTTCCAAAATAGGACGGCAAAGCAAACGTTTTTTGGTGATAATTACTTTGAATCAGGAACTCAAATAATTATCAAAAAAACGGAAATAGCAGGATTAACACCACTAAGTGCTAATACAGCAGAAAGCTTGTTCGCGGGAATAATGAACAATACTTTTTTTGGTAGCTTCCAGGCTATTAATATCAAATATCTGTATGGTGGTGCAAGCCTTGATAATGGGATAAAAAATACAACTTATTGGTTTCAAGTAATGGATCAGCCTATTGATTTATTTGGAAGAATAGATACATCCTCTCCAATTTTAATTGAGGGCTTGTAATGTCGTCTTATTGTTCAAGCTCTACAAAAAAAGCGGTTGTCACGCTTAATCCATCAAAAAAGCAAATAATTGTAACTGAAAACTTACCTATAACAATTACTTGTGGGCAAAGAAATCAATTACCCACAGGTGAGGGAAATTTTAGCGTGACTTTTACAATGTTTTATAATCCTCTCTATAGGAATCCTACTTTTTATACGGTTACAGATGATGCTGTTAAAGGGGAAATTCGAGGATTTAGAATAATCAAAAATTTTATTTATGGTAATACTTACAGCTTCGCAATAGAGTGTCTTTGCCGTGGTACTAGTGACTACTCTTTGCGTGAGTATGGCTGGTATCCTTTAAGGTTTGCTACAGGGTCAGCGGTCAAAGATTATGTTTTAGGATTTTCAATTGATAACATTACAAAAACAGGCTCTACCTTAAATAAAAATAATGTTATTCGGATAGTAGACTCTCAAGGTACTTTGATTCACGAAGAAGAAAACGAATGTGATTATCAAGTTTCTTGCGATGAAAGGTGTCCCCCCGGTTTTTGCGAATGTCCCACGCCGGAATACCCAGGCTATTGCTGCTTGCACTGCGCTTCCGCTGCCGCAAGTATTCGCGCTATTACTAATGAATTAAGGGGGAAAAATGGCTGATACTTGTGCTAGTTTGGCGGCGGAAATTGCAGCACTAAGGGCAGAGGTGGCGCGGATTCCTAAAGTAGATGAGCGAAGAATTATTCAATCTTCTGTCGCTGAAGCACAGAATTTAATTGTGCCTCTAATCGGGACTATAGTTCTTTTGCAGCTTGCACCAGTAAAAGCAGCTATTACGGCAGTAGAAGGAACTTTAGCAGCAGTAGCAGCATCAGCAGCATCAGCGGCATCAGCAGCGGCCGGGGCTGCTACTACAGCAGCAGCAGCCGTAGCAAAACTTGCAGGATTAGCTGCCAGCATCGCGGCAGTTCTTGGAGTAATTGCTACTTTGCAAATACTAGGAAGTCGGATAGATGCAGTTGAAAACGGGTTTATTTCACTAGGTAATGATGTTTCTAAAACTTTGGGCTTATTATTAGCAATTAAAAATATTGCTATATCTGCTGATAATAAAGCTGATACAGCTAATAAAAAAATCACTCAAGTCTTGGCATTTGTAGAGCCATTGCCAGAGCGAATCAATCAGGCTGATAGTAAGGCAACCGAAGCCAAGCGCAAGGCAGGTGAGGCTGACAATAACGCAACCGAAGCCAAGCGCAAGGCAGGTGAAGCTAATAGTAAGGCAAGCGAAGCTAATAGTAAGGCAAGCGAAGCTAGTAGTAAGGCAAGCGAAGCTAATAGTAAGGCAAGCGAAGCTAATAGTAAGGCAAGCGAAGCTAATAGTAAGGCAAGCGAAGCTAGTAGTAAGGCAAGCGAAGCTAAAAGGGCCATACCACCAATAGAACGTACAGCAGGGCAAGCTAAAAATACTGCTGACGAGGCTTTAAAAAAAATCAATAACTCTCCCAAGGGAGGCAAGGGTGATCCTGGCAAGCCCGGAGAACGTGGATTGCAAGGCATCCCAGGAAAAGATGGCAAGCCCGGAGAACGTGGATTGCAAGGCATCCCAGGAAAAGATGGCAAGCCCGGAGAACGTGGATTGCAAGGCATCCCAGGAAAAGATGGCAAGCCCGGAGAACGTGGATTGCAAGGTATCCCAGGAAAAGATGGCAAGGATGGTAAATTTAACGTGGCAGAATTATCAGGAATTAATGCTCAACTATCAAATATTGCTACTAATTTAAACGGCATAAATGCAGGTGTTATTGCTAATGGACAAGCCATCAAAAAAGTCCCAATAGAAGTAATTCAAGATAATAGAAGACTTGCAACAGATGTTATCCCTTCTAAAATGCAAGAGGCATTTTGTCAAGAATTGGAAAATGGTAAATGTTTTCCTGGCGCAATGGATTCTTGGATGAATAATCAACCACTAGCTAAAGTTCCTCAAAAAGTTGATAATCTACAAACTTTAGTACCTCAGATGAAAGCAATAACGCCAGTAATAGTAAATACTGGAAACATTGTCAATACAACAAATAATAATATTACTCAACTTGGAAATACGGTTACTAACGTAACTAATCAGGTTAACAAAATTGACAACAAAATTACTAACGTCACTAACCAAATTACCAAAGTTGACAATAAAATTACTAACGTCACTAACCAAATTACCAAAGTTGACAATAAAATTAATAACGTCACTAACCAAATTACCAAAGTTGACAATAAAATTAATAACGTCACTAACCAAATTACCAAAGTTGACAATAAAATTAATAACGTCACTAACCAAATTACTAACGTTAATACTCAAGTTACTAATCTAACTAACCAAATTACCAAAGTTGATACTCAAGTTACTAACATAACTAATCAGGTTAACAAAGTTGACAATAAAATTACTAACATAACTAATACAACTACTCAAATACAAGGACAAGTCAATAATATTAACACCACAGTTATTAATATTGACGAAAAAGAATGCGAGTGTCCTGATTCAGAAGAATGTGTTTTAACGTTGCCAGAACGCTATCAAATTCCAGTTGACGGGCACATTCCGCAATTAATTCTTGTTTTTCGTGAAGTATTTGAAAATGACACATGGGGAGAGCGAATGTATCCGATGACAATTCCCCATCCAAAAAGCACAACACCCCCTGAGAACCGACCATTATCAGACTATCAAAAAGGCAGTTGGGAATTAATGTTGACATTGAAAGACAATACCAAAGTATTTATTAATGCTCTGTCAATGGCTGAATGCCAACGCATGATTGACCAAATTAAGCCTTTAGTAGCTGATGTTTTTCTAGAAAATTCCTTCCAAAAAATCGGACAACGCCAAGGGCAGCAATTATTAGAAGTAAAAGTCCGTATTTTCAAGGTTGACTATTATGCAAAAGGAACTAAGAACGCTAAACCAAGTTGGTCTAAATATTTTAGAAATTGATTTTTTAGAGCTTTTCGAGAAACGCTTAACTTCCCAGTCCCTTAACCCCCCCCGTCGGAAAGCATTCAAAAATAAGGCTAAATTGAATCAAGCATTTCAAACTTGAATTTATGCCGAAAGTTCCACACATTATAACAATTGACGCTGACAAATACGTTGCGGTGTTACCTGATATTTACGAAGACATTAAAGCTGTCGTGGGCATCGCAAAAGCACCCAATCCAGACAATACAGTATATAAGGGCAAGCTCACGATTAATAAAGCAATTGCAGAAGGCGATTTAGTCCGTATTCGCTGCCGATTAGAAAACAAAAAGGTCAAAGAGGTTTTGTGTGTCTCAAGCAAGCTCTCCTCAGCAATGGGCGGATTGCTACCAAAGAAAGTAGGCGGACAAGATGTAAAAACAACTAATATCGCTCGTCGCATGAGGTTAGGTTAAAATTATGGCACTTCCTGTTTTACATAAGGCAATTTTTGGTACTGCTGCTAACGATTATTACTATCTTAAAACTAGCGATTCCTACGAAGGAATTAAAGCGCAAACGGGGCTTGAAAAAGTCGCAGATGTAAAGGGTAACGAAGAAGCGGTTCCAGTCAAAGAATTGTTGCGAACTGGCATTCTTTGGCGAATTGGCATCAGATACAAAGATTCTAATGGAAAAATGAAATCTGCTAAGTTGCTAGTAGTTAAAGGCAAAGTTGCAGGTCTTTTTGGTGACGTTGCCAGTGATCAGTTGGAGGATAAAACCTACAAGCTTGCTGGCGTAGACAAGGGCAAGATTGAACGCATTTCTGGAATCAGAAAAGCTAATTTCTATTAATAAGTCCATTAACCCAGCAGCTTGCTGGGTTAATTAATTCTATATATGAATACTACGCAACCTACAATAGCTAATACATCAAGTCCAGTAATCACTGTAACTCTAGAATCTGTTGGCGTATTTACTGGCATTTTGGTGAGTATTTCAGTCCTCGGAACTTTAGCGGTCAAGCTTGTTAATAATTTGAATAATATTTCAAGTTCTATTACTCAAATAAAAGAAGACTTAAAAGAACACGCTGACAACGCCCAGAAAATTAGTGAATTAGATCATAGGCTTGATCTGCATATTCAAGACTATATAAACAGGAAAGACACCGTAACCCTGTTGATTGCTCAAGTCTCACAAACGGTCGAGCATCGAACTAATCGCCTTTACACTTCTATGAAGGATATTGAAAACTTCCTACAGACGCAGGGAACTTTTAAAATTAGGGAATTTCAGGATCTACGCAAGATTGAAGAAGAAAGCAAGCTTTAGTCAATCACTGGGGATTCAGACAAGACAAACTCACCTTCTAGCAATGCTCCAGTTTTGCTTGTCAAGGGCGTGATTAAAATGTCTTGAGAAACGTGTGGCGCACTTACAACAACAGCAGGTCTAACTTTTGAACTGGACAAATCTGAAAAGGGATACTGAACCAAAATGATGTCATTTTTAGAGTAGTTGGGCATAGACATCATCCTCAGCGTTATCCCAAACTGATGAGAGTGATGTTTGACTGGTTTGAAGCCAAAATTCAGTTTCATCATCAGGAAGCAGCGTCACTAACACTCTTGTCCCTTCCGGTAATTCCTCTGACTCCAGCAATTCGATTTTTCCTTCTCGAACAGTAGCCCAAAGCGTTCTTAGCATATCTGTTTTATGAATAGTCATGCTTTAATTTTATGCTTCGATAGTTTATGAGGAGCGATGTCTACGACGGGCTATTCGGCGTCGCCTTACAGAAAACCCCAAAAATAAAGCGATCGCTGTTGTGGAAGAGTGTGCGATCGCCTTTCAGAAAATCTCAAAAATAATGCGATACCTACGGTGAGCTACGCTAACGCACTTCGTATTCTAATCAATTCACCAGATATCTTCAAAATTAAGCATGAATTGCGGCAGCACATCTTCTCCTGATAAACTAGCAGGAGATTCCAGCACTTCAAAATCTCTACCGGAGCGATAAATTTCTACTTGCCGAGTTTCTAAATCAATTAACCAACCTAATCTAGCACCGTTATCTCGGTACTCTTGCATTTTATTTTGTAGCCTTGTTAAACAATCAGTATCAGAACGCAATTCCACGACAAAATCAGGACATACAGGCGGAAATCTCTCTTTTTGCTCCTTTGTGAGAGAATCCCATCTGTCACGTCTTAACCAAGATGCGTCAGGCGAACGAACTGCCCCATTTGGTAAAATAAACCCAACCGAAGAACCAAAAGCTATACCTAGTGACTCATCACGATTCCACACTCCAAGTTGAGCAGTTAAGTTAGCATTGCGGTTGCTGGTTAAACCTCCAACTAGAGGCATTAGTAGCAATGTGCCATCAGCATTACGCTCAAATCTGATTAATTCATTTATCTGACATAACTGGAAGAATTGCTCATCTGTTATTTGAAGAACAGGAGCAAAGTTGATAGTTAACGCATCCATAGAAAAATTTCAACTTGAATATTCCCATAAAATTTAATATAGAAGCGATCGCTGATTGTATGATGTCATTTTAGGCGATCACCTTGTAGAAAACTTCAAAAACAAAGCGTAGATGCGTAGCGGCTTTCGTCTGTCTACTAAATTGCACTGTTAGGTTCGCATCTGCCAAGATTTTGGATCTCTGCGACCATGAAAAATTGCTGTGACAATTACTCGACTCGAAACAATTCGATAGTACACAGCATACGGAAATCGTCTTACTATTGCTCGTCGAACATCACGGTAGGTAACTGCATAGGATTCTGGCATCTGGCAAATTAGATTCACTGTCTCGTCTACACAGTCTAAAAACTCATCACCCAGACCGGGTTTTTGACTCTCGTACCAACTGTACGCCTCATTGAGTTCTTCTCGAACCTCTGGGCGAAACACCAGGACATAATTCATTGCTACCCCTTAATTGATGCTTTGATTTCCTCCCAAGTCAGCACATTATCTGGATTTGAATTATAGTCAGCAGTTCGACGATCAAGCTCTTGCTTTTGTGCATCGGTTAAATCAGGGTAAACTTGCTCTGCTGCGATGCTATCCCAAATTGCCTGTACAATACGGATTCTATCTTCAACACTAAGAGTTGCGATTTCGTTCAAAGTAGCTGTGATATCCATGCTGATTAACTTGGAGTGAGGAAGCAACTGGTACACCTTAAATATAGCGGACAAGATTTTGTCCATCAAATCAAACGCTGCATCTGCTTTGATGCCCAATAGTGGGATGTCTACGACGGGCTATTCGGCGTCGCCTTACAGAAAACCTCAAAAATTAAGCGATCGCTGTTGTGGAAGAGTGAGCGATCGCCTTTCAGAAAATCTCAAAAATAATGCGATCGCTGTTGTGGAAGGGTGAACGCGATCGCCTTCCAGAAAACCTCAAAAACTAAGCGATCGCTGTTGTGGAAGAGTGAGCGATTACATTCCCAAAATCTCCCCAAGAACAATTACACCCCACACTCCCAAACAAGAAACCATTCTAGGCAGTTTAATAACAGGTTTTTATATTTTTGCGTAATTATACGGTTAACAAATATATTATTAGATTGTGCAAAATACAATAGTGGCAATAAATAATTATAGATAATGATTTTTGAATAATATATTTTATGAGAGAAACAGGCGTAATTAAGTTTTTTGGCAAGAACCGAAGAAATCAGAAAATTAATTTTGGTTTTATTAATCGTGAAGACAGTAATGAAATTTATATCCACAAAGATAACGCTTGTTATACGGTTGCTGAACTGGCTGAAAGATTAGGGGTAGAAGAAAGTATTATTGAATCTGAAAAATTAAAACCTAATTTGTATGAATGGAGTATTAGCAAAGATCCAAAAGCGATAGAGTGGGAATACATATCAGCAACAAATAATTTTCACCCTGTTTCTTTACCAGAAGGAATGCGCGTTACTTTTGAAGTAGTAACCAATACAGAAAAGCGTAAAGAGGAAGCTAAGAGTTTACGTCTTTTATTAAATCAAAAAACTAGCATATTAGAAACTTCTCAGCCTGAGCAGAAGACTAATATTACTATAAATATTAGTGAAGATATCATCGATGATATTGACTTAAATTCCCTAGATGCTTATTATCCCTTATCTAGAAATAAAAAAGTTAAACCTCCAATTGATTTTAGTGAATATTTTAAGAAGTTACAACTAATTAAGAGAGTAAGCACTGTTGATTTTATATATTGTCTATATTTAGAAAAATTAGATGCGATTTATTGGGGAATGACATCAAATTTAACCCAAAGAATGCAACAACATTATCGTGGTGAAGTCAAGTCAACCCGTGAAGAAACAGTAAAAGGACAGATGTGGATTTTATATACTTTACCATTTAAAACTAGAGAAGATGCTGAAAAAGTAGAACAACAAGCATGGAATAAATCAGGAGGAGGGTTATTGACAAATAATGATTTTTCGCGTGGTAGACAAACATTTCTAGAAGTCGAATGTGCGGGAACAGTAGCAAGAATGGATTTTGCTTATCGTCATCTCATTAATTTAGGTTGGACTGGTACAAAAATAACGCTTAAAGATTTTTTAAGCAATACATCTAAATATTTACACTTATGGGATGAAATAGGAAATAATATTGATCATGATGTATTAGCTGAAATATTTGATCCGGTTCAAATAAGAGAGCAAATCAGAAATCGTTCAAGTCGAAAAAAATCTGACAACTCTGAAATAACATCTGATATTAGTACGGTCAAAAAACTTAGAAAAAACGAAGTAAAGTATTTAGTTCAGTATTATACTGAATTAAATAATAAGAATCAAAAAGTTATATGTGGGGTTATTACAACACCTGTAATAATTATGGATTGCCAAAATAATAACACATCTGATAAATCAATTTTATATCTAGAAGCATACGAAACTAAAGAAGAAGCACAAAAGGCTTTAAAAAATGTAGATTATCAAATTCCTAATATATATCTATATCTATTAAATCATGGTTGGAATGGAAGAACATTCAATACACAACTTCTTTTATCTGCCTTTTATCAGGTAAATAACATACAAAACTATTGTTGTCATTACCCTCACAATGAAAGGTTAAAAATTTGGAGAAAATATATTATAGGAAGACATCAAGATGAGCGGTCTTATCATATTGTAAATATCGAAAGAAGATTGTCTACATCTGCTAATATTAACTGGCGTACTTTACTTTTTCCGCAAGAATGGATTGATATTTATGAAGACTATGAATGTGAGCAGCATCAGCAAAGCCTAACTACATCAGATTTAGGCAATAAAAGAAGATTAAACAGAAACCTAAATAAATCAAAATTTACTTTAGAAGCACCTTTATTACCAGATTCCAATACATCAGACAAATCTCTTGCAGAATCAGATATAACAGACTGGACAGACTTGGGTAGTATGAGTGTATAATACTATTACTATTTTTTCGCTATTTAAGAATCAATTCATTTACCTGAAAATTGGTGTAAATTTCAATTATTCAAAAAATAATTATTCACAATTTCTTCTAAACCAATGTAATAACTTGCTCATATTCTTCTTTATGGCTTTGCAAAGCATCCCAAAGATCGACTTTTTGCTGAAGATTAAGCCAAAGTCTTGGGCCATTTCCTAAAGCTTTACCAAGACGTATTGCTATATCTACTGTAATTGAGCTTTGACCATTAATGATTTCTTGAATTGTTTGATTAGATACTCCTAAAATTTCTGCAAAATTTGCAGTATTAATATCTAAATCATCTAAAATATCTGCAATTACTTCTCCAGGATGTATTGGTCTTACTAATCTATTATCAGTAATATCTTGCCAATTATCCATAATTAATACTTCTTACTTAATAATTTGGTCAACCTTATTTAGCATTATCTAGCCAATTAAGATCATATTAACACAGGACTTAATGATAATCTTCAAGATTGACATCATAAGCATCGCCATCTTCAAATTTAAAAGTTATACGCCAGTTTGCTGATACCTTAATTGACCAAGTTCCTTTCCTGTCTCCTTTTAATTCATGTAAATCATAACCCGGTAATCTAATATCTTCTACAATTAACGCTGAGTCTATAACTTGGGAGCATCCCAATATTGCCAAAAGGTACAGGACTGACAGAAAAACCTTGTACAAACTTCTTTCCTTGGCGATCTTGGCGTCCTTGGCGGTTCGTTATTTCATTATTGTTCTAAGCCAAAATCCCATATAAAAATAAACTTGCACATTTGGGATGCTCCCTATAACTTCAAGTCTGATTCTAATTTTCTTTTCTAAGTTTGCAGGAACTCCTTTATTAAAATTTTCTCTAAATAAATTTTCTAATGCTTTATTTTGAAATGTTTGAATCATTTATATTTCATTCTTTAACCTTATCTAATTGTTAAGGCAGGCTTGATGCCTGCCCATGTAATCCTACTCTATCCCTTCAATCCGGTCTTCAACCTCTTGGTACAACTCGCGCAGACGATCTAAATTATCTTCGCTAGTCTCCCAATAACCGCGTCCATTCACTTCCAACAAAGTTGATACAATCTTACGGAAAGAATGGGGATTGAGGTTCAGCAAACGTTTCTGCATTTCTTCATCTTTGATGAAGGTTTCGTTAGTATCCTCATAAATCCAGTTATCCACAGCGCCGGCTGTCGCACTCCAACCTGTTGTATTCACCAACCGCTTGGAGAGTTCGCGCACACCTTCGTAACCGTGAGATAGCATCCCCTCGTACCATTTTGGATTCAACAATTTGGTACGCGCATCCAAACGCACGGTTTCTGATAATGTCCGCACTTGGGCGTTAGCTGTGGTTGTATCTGCAATATAAGATGCTGGTTTTTTACCATCACCCCGCAGACTTGCCACCAGCTTAGTAGGATCTGAATCAAAGTAGTGGGAAACGTCCGTTAAGCTAATCTCGGAAGAATCCAAATTTTGGAAAGTTGCATCAGCAGTTTTTAATGTGCTTTCAAAAATCTGCCGGGATTCGTCCATGATTCCGGGGTTATCGGAATTGAACGAGAATGATTTCCGGTTGAGATACATTTCCTGCAACTCGGCTTCGCTATCCCAAGTGCTGTTTTCTACCGCCAAGTTGATATTTGACGAATAGGAACCAGAAGCGTTGGAGAAAACGCGCGTCGCGGCTTGACGCAGATTAATCCCCATGTCTTCGGCTTGTTGCAAAGCGTGTTTGCGAACAAAGTTCATTTCTAAGGGTTCATCCGCCTCAGCTGCCATCTTCACCCCTTGGTCTAGCAGGTTCATTTGGTTGATGAACAAGTCGCGGAATACACCAGAACAGTTGATTACTACATCAATTCTGGGTCGTCCCAACTCTTCTAAAGATATCAACTCCAACTTGTTCACCCGTCCCAAAGCATCGGGAACTGGACGCACGCCCACCATCCACATAATTTGCGCTAGGGATTCACCGTAAGTTTTGATGTTATCGGTTCCCCAGAGGACGCAGGCGATGGTTTCTGGCCATTTTCCATCATTTTCAGCCTTATTACGTACCAAAAGCCTATCTACAACGATTTTGGCTGATTGTACTGCTGCTGTTGTGGGGATGGATTGCGGATCGAGTGCGTGGATATTTTTACCCGTGGGTAACACATCCGGGTTGCGGATGGGATCGCCACCAGGGCCGGGTAGGATGTACTCACCTTCCAAGCCTCTGAGTAATGCTCCCAGTTCGTTGTCGGCACAAACTTGTTCTAGGCAGAATTCCAAATACTCAAATAGGGGTTTTAGGGCGGCGTTATCAACTTTGGGATAACCTGCTTTATGCAATGATTCTACCCAAGGTTCTTTTTTGCCCATGTTGAAGAAATTCAACCGGGAAACTAAAGAAACTCGTCCTTCTGCGTCGATTTGCTCTTGGACAAGGGCGGTAACTGCTGCACGGGTTGCCAAAGTGATATCTTGCAATAACTGGACATCTTCTAAAATGCCTCTGTCGTTATTTTGGTAAATATCGTCAATGCTACGTCCAATGCTGTTAGCGATAATTCCCGGTAAGCCTTGAATTCCTTCTTCTTGACGATCTAGACTAGCAATGTTAACGAGAGTTGCGATCGCTTCTTCTGCACTTGGCGGTTTACCAATGACGTGCAAACCACAAGGCAATAACCGCGACTCGATTTCCATCAACTTGCGGTAGACGTTGCCAACTATATTATCCCGCTCATCAGTACTCATGTCTCTGGCATCGGTTTCTGGCAGGTTAATATCCTTATCCAGATTCACGATCCGGCATTTATCCATGATGCTGTTAACAATGGAAACACCGCGTCCACTATCTTTTAAGGTTTGGTAGGAAGCAATTAACTCGCTGAGTTCCTTCAAACCTTTATACAAACCAGCATTTTCTGCCGGCGGTGTCAAGTAGGAAATTGTTTCGGCATAACTGCGACGTTTGGCAATTGTCGCCTCACTCGGATTATTCGCTGCGTAGTAATACAGGTTGGGAATTGAGCCAATCAAGTTATCTGGATAACAATCGCCAGACATCCCCATCTGTTTACCTGGCATGAATTCTAAGGAACCGTGTGTACCAAAGTGCAGTACAGCATCAGCTTTCCAAACTTGCTCTAGGTAAGTGTAGTAAGCAGCAAAACCGTGGTGAGGACTCGCTGAACGGGAGAATAACAACCGCATTGGATCGCCTTCGTAACCAAATGTGGGTTGTACGCCGATGAAGACGTTGCCGAATTGCTTACCATAAATTAGCAAGTTTTGTCCATCGCTGTTGAGATGTCCCGGAGGTGGGCCCCAGTTTTCCTCTAGGCGGTGAGAGTAGGGGGTAAGCGCTTCATACTCAGGAACCGACATTTTATAAGCAACGTTCAGTTCTGGGCTGTTGTACTGCGCTTGAGCGTCATGGATGACTTCTTGCATCAACGCTTCGGCGGATTCTGGCAATTCTGGTAAGTCGTAGCCATTATTCTTCATGGCTTTCATTACCTCGTAGATGGAACCGAATACATCCAAGTAAGCGGCGGTTCCGACGTTGCCTTTATCTGGCGGAAAGCTGAAAACGGTGATGGCGACTTTTTTTTCCAGCTTCGGCTTGCGGCGGAGATTTGCCCATTTTAAGGCGCGTTCGGCTACAGCTTCCACCCGATCGCGCAGTGCGATCGCTTTGCCTGTAGCTCCATCTCTACCCGATAATATAATCGGCTCAATTGCTCCATCCAATTCAGGAATTGCAATTTGCAAAGCTACTTGAATTGGATGTAACCCTAAATCGCTATCCATCCACTCTTCTGTGGTTTGGAATACTAAGGGTAACGCCACCATGTAAGGACGGTTTAAGCGTTTGAGTGATTCAATTGCCTTGGGGTGATCTTGTCTAGCTGGGCCACCCACTAAAGCAAAACCGGTCAGCGATATCACTGCATCTACCAATTGTGTGTTGGTAGTCGGTTCGTAGAAGTAGGCATCCACAGGCTTGGAGAAATCCAAACCACCAGCAAATACAGGTAATACCCGTGCGCCTAGTGCTTCCAACTCCTGCACCATTGCTACATAATGGGCATCATCGCCTGTAACTAGGTGAGTGCGTTGCAATACTAACCCGACACAAGGAGCTAGGGGATCTTTTAGATCGCTAGAAATATCCTTACGAGCAGTGTACCAATTGAGGTACTCTCTGACATCTTCAAACATACCAGGAGCCAAAGGATGCCAAATCCCTAAATCGGGATAAACCACCGGCTGTTCATAAGTAGAAGGTGCAAAATTCTGTTTGTCTAAACCTTTAAATACGTATTTATCAGCTAGCATCAGCAAGAAGTTTTCCAGGTTTTCTGGAGAACCACCTAGCCAATACTGAAAACTGAGCATGAAATTTCGGGCATCCTGTGCCTTGTCCATTGGCAAAAACTTCAGCACTTGCGGGAGGGTTCGCAAAAGCTTCAGCATTCCATCTTGGAATCCCGCACCGGATTTTTCTTTGCGTTTCCGCATGAATTGCGCGATCGCACTCTTCGACTGACCCAACTGTGCCAAAGAAAAGCTGCCCATTTTACTCAGGCGCATTACCTCTGGCATAGAGGGAAAGACAACGGAAACGTCCAGGCGATCGCGGTGTGGTTCTACTGCTGCTACTACTTTCTGTGCTAAGTCTTCGATGAAAATGAGGGAAGCGATGAAGATATTCGCACTCTCAATTTCTCGTTTAAACTCTTCGTAATTTTCGGGGTCGCGGAGTTCCTCAATCAAGTACCCGCTGATTTCAATCGCCAAGTTGGGATTGTTCGCGTTAATCGTGCGAACTGCTTGCGACAAAGCACTCTGGTACTGGGACTCAAGCACGACATAGACCACCTTGATTAAACTACGTCCGCGTAAGTTATCAGGCGCAATGTGTCTAATGGTGGACTTGACGTGTGTGAACATGCTTCTTCGGCTCCTTTGATGCGTGTTCTCTGAAGGAAGTTCCTAGCGGCATCATCAGCCACAGGTAACTTGTGATCTTTAGGCAATATGTGTTTTTTATCAGAAAACGCTTGCCCACTGGGCATTTTATCCTCTATCTGACACAAATCGATATAAAAAACGAAATATTTCTTCGTAATTATTGACTTTATATAAAAGTGTTTACTCCACTTATGTAAATTTTTTGTTACATTTTATTGCATTTATAGTTAAATAACTATTTAACGATTTTATTGCATTTACAAAACAAAGCTTGCCTATGCTGACTAAAAAATATTTAGTCAGCATAGACAGACTTAAATTGCGTAGTTGCTAATTATACTAAATAGCAGAGAGACAGGGTTTCTTTCGGGTTAAACCGAGAAATTCTCAAAGAATACAGTTCAGTTGAAAACCGCTATATCAACATCAACACCAAACAATAGAAACTTGATATCTTAGTAAGATTGAAAAATACTGGAGAGAAATATGAAAATTACCTATGACCCAGAAGTAGATATATTAAGGATCATATTGAGTGATGTACCCATAGAAGATAGTGACGAAGAAAAGCCAGGGGTAATTTTAGATTACGATGAACATGGAAATATTATCGGACTAGAAATATTAGACGCTTCCAAAAGAATCGATAATCCACGTTCCCTAGAGTATTCGATTTCTACATAAAACTGGTTGGATATGCATAGGCAGACTTTAATTATGTAGTTGTGACTTATACTAAGTAGCAGAGAAACAAGTTTACTTCGGTTTAAATTCAGAGATTATCAAGCAATACTCGTATTTAAATTATCCGGCTCTTAAGTTCATTTTATGCAACAGAATAATAAATAAAACCTAAGCATAGCCTGTATTCCTTGCAGTGAATTGGTTTTAAGTTTTTGAGACTTTCTATAAAACTGCGATTTTAATGCTCTACCATAAAATCAACGCAAGAACCAATTATCTAGAGATTAATGCTTTCTCGCCCAAAGTGTTTCCTTCCAAATACTAATAAACAAAGCCGCAGATATTAAAGATCCTAGATTCCATTTCACAGAATTTTTGAATAAAGCCAGAGTCGTAGAAGACTTATTTAGTTCCGTTTGCTTCTTAAGTTGTTGCTTGGCTTGCGTAAGTTCTGAGAGGATTTGTTTTTTTAATTCTTCAGGATTTTTGCCATCTATTGAGCGACCTTGGCGCTTGAAAAAATTATCTATATCTGTAGGTGAAGCTTGGCTAAATTGTTGTTCAACCTGATTAGCTTGAGTCACTTTTTGATTATAGTCGCGATTAAATTGGTCAATATTGCTATTATACAAACGTATTGTGTTAACTATTCCTAAAGGAACTAGTAGTATAAATAACAATCCAATTAACAGGGTTAAACGAGATAATAAAGCCAAGATGCGTGGTTCCCATTTACCTCGCTTTGCTAACTTACCTGAAAATACAAACAATATTCCCATTAAGGGGACAGCTACTTGGTTGACTAATCTCCCTATTGTTTGAAATTCCCAATTAGGATTCATGAAGCTTGCGGGCACAAAAATATCAATAATGTCTAGAAATGAGAGCAATAAAAGACCATATCCAATTAACCGCCAAAGATTAATTAACTCTAGTAGAGGCTGTATAGTCTCCACTGATTTACTCAATTTGGTGAATTCTACTTCAACTAATTCGCGGATGTCAGTTTCAGGCATAAATTCAAGATAATTACAAAGTATAGAGTTAATTAAATTCAAGGTTTTGGAAACCGAGTTTGCCACCATTTATACCAAGAGAACCAAGCTTGCTCTAGTAACTGGTAGGAAGCTTCTGGTGAAGAATTTCTTAAAGGAATCGATAAATGCACCCATAGACAGCGTTTGTCTAAAAGTGCCTCTTGTCCTCGTAAAATAGGCATTATCCGAGCAAAGCTGATATCTTGGAAATAGCGATTTTCTCTAAACTGTGTATGAGTAAACGTACTATTTCCCCGTGGGTTGATACAGCTGCTTAAATAGGCTTTCTGTCTATCTATCCCCACACCGTAGTAGCCTACTCCCTTTTGCTGACGCATCACAGCAGTGGATGCGTCAGGATAATACTGTTGAATGTAAGCACCAATATCTACGTTGTAAAGATTCTGCAAATAAAGCATTTCAATATCTAGAGGTAGGTTATTTTTAACGTATTTATAATGTCTTTCTGCTACTAAGTTTGGATTCTCCTTAGTTAAAGATTTAATCGGGCTAGATACACTTAGTTGCCATTTTACTAAAGGTACTTCTTTTGGAAAAACGAAGGTATTAATTTTCGGTTTATCTGGATTGGGAAATAATATAGTTTTTCCCAAAACTAACATTCCAGTGGTAAATATTAAAGCCAAAAACTTAATGCGGGTTTGTTTCCAGTACATCACCTTGAGTAATCTGTAGTATTTTGATTTTCTCGCTCATTTCTGCTGAGTAAAAACCAACAAAAGCAACCAAAAAATAGAGTAGCAATCATGGAAAATATTAGGGAACCATCACCTTGATGCCAATAATAGAATGCTTGCTTATTGCCCTGTGCTACAAAGATAGCCATGAGGGCAACCCTAAATCCATTAACAATAAATCCTAATGTTGCAGCTACTATTGGTACAATGATTTTTTGCTGCAAACTTAAGTTGAATAGAAAAATAAATAGTACTGCTAAACTTAATAAGTCTATGATTATGTCTATCCCAGCACAGCCAGGATACACTTCTATACTTCCTGTTGGGAGATTTATCATCACTCCAGAACGATTGACTTGAAAGCCTGTATACCAAAGAAGGGCTGTAGATAATTTAGCAGCTAGAAGCGATATATCTATTTGATAGGGAAGCAATACCAAAAAACTGCGTATAGTCAGAAAAACTAATATTAGCAACTCTTTTCGGTATTGTTTTAGTCCCTGATAGCCAGAAGCCAGCAGAGCAACACCAAAGCCAGACATTAAAGGTGGTAATATGGATAGGATACCAATATTTATTTGAAATGTACTGTTAATAAATACTAATACAATCACCAATGTACCTAAACAACTAGAGAAAATTTCACTCTCTAAATTTAAGTTATGACGTTTTTCTTGGACTAAAAAATATATAGTTAGAAAAAATAAAAAACTTATATAAGCACTTGTAAATTTCTCATGTCTTAATACTGTAGTCAAGTTAATTGCTATTAATGATGATCCTATTCCTAGTAGCCAAAATTCGGCATTTTTCAGTGATTTGGCAATAGAATAAATTTTTATCATAGTACCTAAAAATACATTTGTAAGAGCCTTAATCTTGTCTATCAGAGGGCTATTCCAGTTACTAAAAAGTTTCCTATCTTGAATAAGAAGTCAGCTAACGTAATTCGTAATTAAGTTTTGTAATGGGGATTTAACCCCAACACAAAGCTTGCTTTTTTATTTATTGAACCGGGGGACTTAAACTCACGGAACTTAAACCCACGGAACTTGTTAAAAATTAACTGCTCGATTTACTAGAGAATTTTGCTCCTTTCTTGTACTTTCTAAAGAGTATTCCTCCAAATCCAGATCCCATAACCATTCCGGCAAGCGTTATTGGTTCAGGAACAGCCTCAACTTCAACACTTTTTACTAGGTAATCATCATTGTTATCAGCAACAGTAAATCCGAAAATATTACCTGTTGGAGAAGGGTTAAAGCTGAATTTACTAACGTCAATATCTAAAATATTGCCGCCAGGAATATCGGCAGCAACAAATTGGTTCCCATTTACTAAGAGGCTAAAGTTGTCATTATTACCAACACGACTAAAAGTGACAGAGACAAGTTTTACTGATTGGTTAAAAGCCAATTTGAGTGTTTCCCCAACTCTTATTGTTCCACCAATCTGATTAGTACCTATATCGATAGGATTATTAGTATCTGAGACTCCCAAACCCAAGATGCTTTGGTAAACATTTCTAGCACCAGTATTTGTAACTCCTGTTGCTGTCAGCGAAATCCCATCTTGACTAAAGTTAAAGCTTGAGTCAATTTGAGGCTGATCAATACCGTTTCCCAAGTAAATAGAGATAGCTCCTGCTTTTTCTGTGGTAGCAATTACTGTCACCACAGAAGCAGCAACCACTGTGGATACTGTTTTCAGAATGTTCAAAGTTCTCATTAAATTTTTTCCTTACAAGAAAATAGATGCTGCATAGATCAATATGACAATATGACAAGTTAGTATGTTGTATATATGGCAAATAATGGCATATATAAACACCTAATTAGCATAATCTCACTTTTGTCAAAGCTGCTTGAACAAGTCACTAAAACTGAGATGCAAGTTGCGTCAAACGCGGGTTAATCGTGACTTTAAGGAACTGTTGTGCAATTTCTAACCATCAGTATAGATATGCAAATTTAAAATGCTCCCACTAGTAATTAATTGCTATCTAGTCAATAACACGGTTGATTAGAATATTTGCACACAACATAGTAAAAACACAATATTCAACCAATTTACTTCATGAAATCTTCATCTTATTATTGTTGTATATTCAGATGCGATCGCTTTGAGATTCAGTACTTTCACAGGAGCGATCGCATCTGATATATTTTCTTCATATTTGATTTATTGATTACTCCAAAACATAGCTAAAAATTAATCTGCAACTGCCTCAATTAGTGGGAAATTCATGTAACTTGCTACTTGCTAGCATTTTAATTTATAACTAATAGCATTTGACAGCATCAAGACTTTTTAAAGAGATAATCACCATAAGACATTGTAAATATGATTAAATATTAATCTACCAGTATTGATCCTATGGCGGTTATAAATTTTTATTGGCAATCAGATCAACAAGAGCGATCGCTTAGAGAATAAAACTAGTAAAAATGAAAAAAACTGGAGAGTAATCTATTCTTCAACCTTCGCGCACCATCCAAACCAACATTCCCAATAGTATTTTCACTGGCGGAACGGGATAATCATTCAAATCAATACTCAGCGTTTGCTCTTCTAATTGCAAAAATCGCCAAGCCGTACCGCTACTGACGCTTCCATAAATTGTTTTAATAACAGACCAGAGGCCGATCGCTCGCTACAAACACAAAACCACTAGAATTACACTTGGGACGCACTGCAACGATCGCAATTGTGCCATTATAGCGATCGCTCCCCTGAAATTGAATGTCTCCCGTTGCGCCTTTAACAGAAAATTTAGGCATTGCAAGTGTTTTTTGAATCCCGATGCGGGTAGAATTTGTCTTTAAGGCTTTGCTTAATACCAATACTGCGTCGTAGCTGGTGACGGTTCGCCAGGAAATATCAGTTGGATCGATTTTCCAGAGGGTTTGAGCTTGTTGTACAAACGAGGAGTTAATATCATTTAGGGGATGCCATGCGATCGCTAATGCCAGACGCTGGATTTGCTCTAGCGACAGACCTTTATTTGGTTTGAGTAAGTCAGAATTGTAGAGACTATCACCCCCAACAATCCAAGAATGGTTGACATTCGACCGAATTACTTCTAAGGCATTGGGAATCGCATTATACAATCCTACACCTGCATCTGGGATGACGACAATCACCGTTGCACCTTGGGCTTTTGCTTGATTTAATGAGGCTTTGGCATTAAAGCGATCGCTGGCGAGATTGAAGGCTGGTTGGTAGTCAAGAACATTACCCGGAAACGATTTAGCAGCTTCTCGAAAGGCCCTAGATAGAGATTCAGCAAACTCGCTACCCTTACTGTAAAAAATAGCAACTTTCCTTTGTCGTAGTTGGGAGAACACGTAGGTTGCCATTTTTTGGCCGGCGATGCGATCGCTAGGGACAGTACGGAAGAAAAAAGGACTTTTGAGATTATTTGAGGTGCTGGTTGCAGAAACTAAAACTACCCCTGCTTTGGTATAAATTGGTAGGGCTTGTTTGGTCGCTTCGCTGCTGTTATGACCTAAAACGGCCAGTAAATCTGAATATTTCACCAACTTTTGGGCAATTTTGCGGGCATCATTTCCAGCTTTACTATCGTCACGATTACTATCATCAGCGATAATTATCCGTAAGGGTAGACCGTTTTTCAATGCCTCAGTCTGAGCTTGAGCAGCACCCCTGAGTGTTTCTAGACCTATGGTAGTACGACGTTCTAGGGGAACTGCAACAGCGATCGTGCGAATCTTTGCTGCTGGAAATTGCATTTGAATTTTGGCGTTGTTGAGGTAAATTAAAGTTTCTGGATCTGACTCCTGATTAAAAGCAGTTATGAATAGATCCTTAGCTGCCGAAAAATTTTTGCTGTGATACTGTTCAATAGCTAATTGCTTTGTTTGTGGTGGCTGATCATTAGTTCCCCAATAGCTTGCAGGAATTAGGCTTTCTTCACCACAACTGAGATGATCGTCTTGGATATAGTCGCAAGTCGGAGCCAGAGTTATTACCTCATAAACCCATTTTGCACCGACGAACAGCAAAACACCACAAGTGGCACTCAGTAATAATTTTTGCCATCGCACCAATGAATACTTATCAATGTTCTGAATTTTTTGGAGAATTGCTTGAGTTGTTGGCGGACGTTTCTGTGGATGATAATTCGTCATCGCCTGAATCAAATCAATAAATTTTTGAGGGGTTTGTTGATCCTTAACGTATATATACCAATGGCGTAAATCTTGACGGCGATCGCTAGCTGGATCAATACCTGTGATTAAATAGATAAAAGTCAGACCAAGAGCGTAGAAATCTGACTGAAGAACAGCCTGTCCATCAAGTTGCTCAGGAGCAGTATATCCAACAGAATGAATTACCGTAATCGATTTACCATTAACAATAGTTTGCGACAAATTACGCGCCGTACCAAAATCAATTAAAACTAATTTTCCATCAGGGCGGAGCATAATATTTGACGGCTTGATATCTCGATGAAAATAGCCATTTTCATGCACAAATTGCAAAATCTGCGTTAATTGTTTTAGCCAATCTAATGCTTGTTTATGGGATGTTACGTATTGATGATGATTTAGCCAATTCTGTAAATCTTCACCCTCAACTTTTTCCATTACCAAACAGCGTAATTGGCGACCTGTATTCAAAACTAGAGGAAATATTATTTCACCAGCAGGTAAACCAGGATGCTGCAAACTTGTTAAGATTGATGCTTCTTGCTCAAATAATCGTAGTAAATCCGGCGTAACTTCCTTGAGTGACTTGAGAACCTTCGGCTGATTCTGATTAACTAAATCTTCAATTTCAAATACTTCTGTATAGCGATATCTATCAATTTGCAGAGGATGCTTAATTCGGTAACGGTTTTGCAGTATAAGTGGCGTTTTACAGTTTTCACATACTGCACAATTATCAGGATTTTCTCGTTGCGAACAATCTGGATTGATGCAGTATGCCATAAACTCAGGATTGGCTAGATGCAAACAGCATTAAAATTACTGAAAATTAGACAGAATCTTTACGCAGCAATTGACAGAGACGACAGAGTTCCAGACAGACTCTCTTTCAGAAGACACAAAATTCTAGCTTCCCACAGGCTACCAGAAAACGAAGTAGGGGTCAACAATGCTGTCTATAGATGGTTCCTTATCTCCCACACCAGCCATTCTTTCTCTTGCTGCGTCAAAAATGCACCAAATCGAAAACGTTTATTTTCTTCAATTTCAGAGGATTTCAAAGAATAAAGAATTAGGATATTAGAAAATTTATAATGCATCATCCCCTTGAATCCCACACTAATAATATCTGACTTGGAAATTTTGATTCGCTGAATACAGCAATCAAGTAACCATCGTTCTAGGCTGATATAGTCCTGGTCAATTTGCAGCAGGGTACTTGATACAGAATTCAAAAATAAAGTAATTATCGGAGACAAAGGTTTGTAGAATAGTAGCTTGAATAATTTTACAGGTAATAAAAGGGTTTGAGGAGTAAATACTATTATTATTTGAGGAGTAATAAATATTATTAATATAATAATCCCCGGTGATAATGAGAATAATATAAGCCAGAAAAGGGAACTAATATTATAATCAAAAAATATAATCCAAGAAATTAGCCCCAAAATCCCATAAACAACTAGATAAAAAAATAAAAATGGAAAACTGTAATTGTTGTAAAAGCACCCTGGTGGAATCTCGACAATTAAATAATTCTCAGTTGCGATCGAAATTAGATGACTTTTCTTTGGTCGCCGGGGTATGAATGCTATTTGACCTAATAAAGTTGCTAAGGCTACCTCTGCGGAAGGAAAACGATCAGCAGTGACTGGTTCTAACATTTGTTCTAACCAGTTTGCAAAATCTTTGGAAATATTAACGTCAGAACGGAAATCAATTTTGAGTTTACGCTGTGGTAAATCAGAGGGTGATTTTCCTGTCAACAAAAACAGTAGGGTTGTTCCCAAACCATATAAATCAGTAGATGGAAAAGCTTGTCCGCGAAACTGTTCTGGTGCCATGTAGCCGAAAGTTCCTATTACTGTACTGCCGCCAGTCACAGTATTATGATATGTGTCGGCTACTGCTCCAAAATCTACTAGGAATAACCTCTTACTATCAGAAGTAAAAATAATATTTTGCGGCTTAATATCACGATGAATAACTGGCGGTGTTAGGGAGTGTAAATAAATCAAAATTTCCAATATTTGAATAGCTATTTGTCTAACTTCTTCTTCATCAGGAAGCCAGCCATTTTCTACTAGCGTTGCCAGAGAATTTCCAGGCGCTAATTGTTGAGCTATATAAAAGGAACGGTCAGAGTTAGTATCTACTTGAAAATAATCCAAGTAGCGAGGAATTGCTGGATGGTTGAGTTGAGAAAGAATTTGTGCTTCCCTTTCAAACAACTCCATCTTTTTCCAGTCACTCATGCGGCGCAATGATAAAACTTTCAGCGCTACTTCTTTACCGCTTTCTAAGTCAACGGCTGCGTAGGTAATACCGACTCCACCCTGTCCCAATTTACGTAGAATGCGATACCGTTGATTGATAATTTCTTCGGCTTGGTGCAATAGTTCCATGTTTTTTTAGTGGTATTTTGTTAGATTTATCAATACTTAAGTAACTCGACAGAATTAATTACATGCTGATTCTTCACTAAACAAGAATTTCAGCCTAGATTTGATGTAATTAATTGCGTTCGACTATAGACCGTTCATCTCACGCTTCCGTCTCTCAGACTCTACCCTTTGTTGTGCGGGAGTCCTCTCATAGTCAGTCCTAGCATTGACATCAGCACCCGTGGCAATCAGTAGTTTGACTATGTCCCTGTGACCTTGTCTTACTGCCCAATGCAGTGGAGTATTGTTCTCATAGTCAGTCCTAGCATTGACATCAGCACCCTTAGCAATCAGTAGTTCTACTATGTCCCTGTGACCTCGTCTTGCTGCCCAATGGAGTGGAGTTTTGCCATCCCTCGTCTTGGCATTGACATCAGCACCCTTGGCAATCAGTAGTTCTACTATGTACCTATCGCCTCTTTCTGCTGCTGAATGCAGTGGAGTATTGTTCTCATAGTCAGCCCTAGCATTGACATCAGCACCCTTAGCAATCAGTAATTCTACTATGTCCCTATTGCCTCCTTCTGCTGCAAAATGCAGTGGAGTATTGTTCTCATAGTTAGTCCTAGCATTGACATCAGCACCCTTAGCAATTAGTAGTTCTACTATGTCCCTGTAACCACTTTTTACTGCACAATGCAGTGGAGTCTCGCCATCCCTCTTCCTAACAATCTCCAGTTGTACAAAGTCTTGCTGTAGTGCCAAATCCGTTACAGTGTAATTGTGGTTCTTGGCATTGACATCAGCACCCTTGGTAATCAGTAGTTCTACTATATCCTTGTGTCCTCGTTTTGCTGCCAAATGAAGTGGAGTGTAGCCATCGCTGTTCTTGGCATTAACATTAGCACCCTTGGAAAGCAACCGTTCTACAACTTGCTTGTTGCCTTTTTCTACTGCCAAATGCAGTGCAGTCTCGCCAGCTATATCCGTAAATCCAATGCTGCTTAAGATATTCTCCTTGTAGGAATTTAACAGAGTAATAGCAGTAATGGCGCTAACAGCAACAGCAGTAACAGCAACTCCAACTATTTTTTTCCACTGAACAGAGACATTCGATTTCACAGTCAGCTTTCGCTTACCCTGCAATACTTCCCAGGCTTCCTGTGCCGAAGAGAAACGATCTTCTGTATCTGGCTCTAACATTTTCTCTAGCCAATCGGCAAATTCTTCACTAATCTGCACGCGGGGACGGAAATTAATTTTTAACCCATCACTTTGCAAATCTGCGGGAGAGCAGTGTGTCAAAAGAAATAATAAAGTTGCTCCTAAAGCATACAAATCAGTAGCAGGTACGGCTTGTCCGCGAAACTGTTCGGGAGCCATGTAACCATAAGTTCCTACTACTGTACTTCCACGCATAAAAGTTGTGTAATAGGTATGTTGCACAGCCCCAAAATCCACCAAAAATACCTGCCCATTGTCACGGCGAATAATATTTTGCGGCTTGATATCTCGATGGACTACAGGAGGTTTGAGGGAGTGCAAATAAACCAGAATTTCTAATATTTGTATAGCAATGCGCCGCACCTCATCTTCACTTGTGCGCCATCCACTCTCCACCAACGCCGCCAGTGTCTTACCTTCTGCTAGTTGCTGGGCAATGTAAAAATAACGGTCTTCGAGGGTTTCTATTTGAAAATATCCTAAATATTCAGGAATACCCGGATGATTAAGTTGCGAGAGAATTTTTGCTTCTCGCTCAAACAACTCCATCATTTTCCAGTCGGTCATTCGGTGCAGTGATAAGGCTTTAAGCGCCACTTGTTGAGTGCTTTTTAAGTCTTGAGCAAGGTATGTCGTCCCACTTCCACCTTGTCCCAAAGTATCTAGAATCCGATACTGATGGGCAATGATGTCTTCCTTCTGGTGCAGCAGTTCCATCGGGCTTCAATTTTGTGTTGAGGGTAGTGATAATTCCATACAACACATTCTTACCTCTCGATTCCGGCTTTTTCAAGCTCACTTTTAGATCAGTTAGGTGGTGAGCCAAAACTTAACTAGATTACACAATCTAAAACAGCGAAACTACCGATATACCCAACGATTACGGAAAAATCTATGAAGCGTTTTATCTTCGCTGCTGTTGCTACGGTTACGCTGGTGGTTTCGTTATCAAGTCAGGCAATTGCTCAGAGCAAATCTTCTCCAGTTCCAGCTTTCTTGGATCGCTTAGGCATGAAATATGTCAAAGAAGATGAGTATTTTGCAGTAATGGCTGGAGTTGATGGTGGTCGGACTCAAATGGGATTCATCGTGCCGACAATTATCAAGATTGGTGACGTTGAATACATTGGTGTCCTTTCTGTGTCCCAAATTTCAAAGACTCCTCCGAATGCAGAAATATCGAAGCAATTAGATAGCAATATTTCTGATCCTTTAAGCGGTTGGAGAACAATTGATAAAAACGGGATGCATCTTACTTTGTACTACAAAAGTATACCTCTCAAAGACGATCCAGATTCGGCACGTCAAGAGATTATTAAAATTCTTAACATTGCTGACACCGCAGAAAAAGACTTGACTGGCAAAGACGAACTTTGAAGAAGACATTAGTGGAAGCAACCCTTGTAAAATTCAAGGCCTCTCTCCTAAAAAGCTACGGTGTACACACAAGTATTCTAAAGTTGTCCCACAGGCTTTTGATCCCCCCAACCCCCCTTTTTAAGGGGGGCAAAAACTTCTCAAAGTCCCCCAATTTATCGGGGGATTTAGGGGGATCTTCAACAGTTTTGGTTTTATACAAAGATGTGTGTACACCGTAGCCTAAAAGGGGAGAGGAATGGAAGCGAGGTTTTCTTTCTAAGAGTGAAAATTCAGAAATGAATTTTGACGACTAATTCCTGAATTTTTCTTGATAAATCAATACGATTCAATATTACAACTTATAGAGTGATTTAAATTATGTGGACTAAATCAGCCCAAAGAATTGTTGTATTCTGCTTGGCTTTCTTGCTCAGTCTGGGGTTTTGTATAAATCACGCGACAGCGCAATCAGTACCTTTTTATTGGGAATTTATTAATGTTGATATTGCCGTCCAAAATAACGGTGATATGTTAGTTTCAGAAACTCAAAAATATACATTCACCGGAGATTACAATAATCAACGTTATCGCTACATCCTCATTGATAAAGTAGACGAAATTACCGATATTTCTGTCTCTGAAAATGGTCAATTGCTACCCAGCGAAACAGGTATAGAAAATCAGCAATTCTGGATTCGTTGGTCACATAAACTCAAAGCACCTGAAAGCCATACTTTTGTTTTGAAATATCGCGTTGTTGGTGGATTACATGTAGATGAAAATGATGTAAAAGTATACTGGAAAGCAATCTTTGCTGACCGTCAAGCTCCCATAAAACAGGCAAAAGTGCGAATTGAACTCCCTCAAGAAGTTACTGATAGTATCAATAATTATGAAAGTTTTGGAGTTCCTGCAAAACTTCGCAAAGTCGATGCTAAAACCATTGAGTTTGTTGCTCAAGGAACTATTGAACCACAGCAAGAGTTAGAAGTACAAGTAGCATTTAATAAGTTAGGTACTGACATAAAAATTCCTCAATGGCAAAGTTCAAATTCGTTTAATCCCTTGATTTTTTTGGGAATTTTTATTTTCATAATATTTAGTATATTCCGTGGAAGTTCTGGCAGTAGTTCCACAGGCAGCCCTTCTGGTGCTAGTGACGGAGGTGGTGGTGGCGGTGATGGGGGTGGCGGTGACGGGGGTGGTGGTTGCGGTGGCGGTTGTGGTGGCGGTTGTGGTGGCGGTGGTTAAATGAGTTTGGTTGCTACTCTTTGGACAGAAACAAACGCTGTACGCATTTGAAAATCACTGGTTGTAAAAAAAAGCGTTCCTTGTTACCGTCTTTGATGGTTTCTACTAATGCCCTGCGCTTTAAGGATAAAAGCGCAGCCAAAATATCTCCATTTGAAGCATAATTTCCCAGGTGTAATAGTATTTCTTCACGAGTTAATCCCTGCACTTGTGTAGCCAAACACTTGATTAGGGTTTGTTCCAATATCGAAATATGTCTCAACCATTGCGCCACTAGTGGCTCAAATTCACCAGTAACTATGGTTCCAGAGGCTAAAAACTCTCCCACATCCCCAGCAAATAATTCGTGAATAAAATTTGCTGCCATGTTCAAAAATAAGGGATTGCCACCATATTGATTTACCAAGGCAATCCACTGCTGGGCATCAAAGGTGAGTTGATGATGCTGCAAAAGCTCGATCGCACCTTCCATCAAACCACCGAGTGGGAAAATAACTGCACCATTCCCACTCAAGAGATTTAATCCCTCTGGTTGTTCTCGACTGGTTAAAATCACACAACTTGAATGATTTGTTTGGACTAGCGATCGCAGAAAACCAGCGTAGAATTCGTATTCTAAACGATATTGCCCCGCGCGTTGGCGTAGATCACCACCTAAAATCCGATCCCAACCATCAAAAACTAACAGAGTTTTTGGTGGTAAAGACGGAAGCGAATCTATTGTTGGTGGAGTCAAATGAAACCCAAACCACAAAGTTTGCTGAAAACTAGATTCAGAAGCTGCGGCAAGTTTTGCTGCTACTGCCGTTTTACCGATGCCCCCCATTCCGGTAATTGCAATCAAGCGCGTTCCTTGCTCAATTGCCTGGGTGAGTGTCGCCAGTTCATAACGCCGCCCAAAGAACAAAGGAATATTTGGGATTTGGGTTTTACCAGATAGAGACGAATTGAGGGGACGTTCGAGCAAGTCTTGCCAATTCAAACTCAAAACTTGACAAAACGCTTTGAATACAGAAGCATCAATGGCATTACCTTGGAGAAAGCGTTTCCATGTCGGTAAAGATATACCTGCTGCATAAACTTCCGCATTTTCCCAGTCACGCCCAGGTTCGAGAATTTGACTTGCTTCCTCTAACCAGCGTGGATTATCAATTGTCCAACCTTTTTCCTGACGAGCTTGTTTGACAATTTGCAGTCCATTCAACGATAGTTTCAGGCTAGGCATTTAGACGACAGATAAGCAATTCAAAATTCACGCATTCAAGATTAAACTGTATTCTGACTGCCGACTCTATGCAAATTAAATATAGAACAGGTTATCAAATCCCACCTACAAGCTACAGTATATACCTATAACATAAGAATGAATTAGGTAATATTTGCCTCTTGACTAATGACTCAAGTAGATATTCTCATCCTTTCAAATGGCCCTGGTGAGGTAACAACCTGGGTGCGCCCAGTAGTAAAAGCGTTACGGCAAAAATTCGGCGATGACCGAAATCAAGTGAGGATCAGTGTAGTTCTATCGCCTTGCTCAAATGCTAGTGGAAAAGAAGCTGCGATCGCTCTTTCTTACCCAGAAGTAGATAGAGTACAAGGAGCAGAGCATTTTTGGCAATTTTTGCTTTGGGGTAAAACCTTTGAGAATTGGGATTGGAGAAGTCACGGTGTAGTTGTGTTTCTCGGTGGCGATCAAATTTTCCCCGTAGTCATAGGCAAAAAGCTGGGATATCGCACAGTAGTTTACGCCGAATGGCAAGCCCGTTGGCATAAGTGGATTGATCGCTTTGGCGTGATGAAACCTGAAGTTGCTGCCCGTGTCCCCCAGAAATATGCTCACAAATTTACCGTTGTCGGTGATTTGATGGTAGAAGCACAAGAAGAAGTCAGCACTCCCTACTCCCGTTCGGCTACGCTCACGGCAAGCCTACTCCCTACTCCCCACCCCCCAATCATTGGTTTACTCCCTGGATCAAAAGCGGCAAAATTAGCCCAAGGAGTGCCATTATGTTTAGCGATCGCTCAATACATTTACGCTAAAAGGCCCCAAACTAAATTTGTGATTCCTGTAGCCCCAACTTTGGATTTACAAACTTTAGCTAGTTTTGCTGATCCCAAAAATAACTCTATTGCTGAAATCTTTGGCTTTGGCGGTGCTGATTTAATTATCCCAGAAGACGCTAGCAGTAAGGCATTGCTCAAAACAACAACGGGCTTAACTGTGGAACTGTGGCAAGAAAACCCTGCATATCACTTATTATCCCAGTGCTGCATCTGCTTGACTACAGTGGGGGCAAACACTGCTGAACTCGGTGCTTTAGGAGTACCAATGATTGTTTTGTTGCCAACACAGCAACTTGATGCCATGCGTGCTTGGGATGGTTTACCTGGGTTGCTGGCAAATCTACCAGGTGTAGGTACGCCCTTTACCAAGGTAATTAATTGGTTATTCCTAAGATTTGTCAGACGCAAAGGTTTATTAGCATGGCCAAATATCTGGGCACAGGAAGAGATAGTTCCAGAACTTATGGGTAAACTTCAACCGCAAGAAATTGGGGAAATGGTTTTAGACTTTTTGGCGCATCCAGAAAAATTGGTTGATATCCGCGCTAAACTCCGTAAGATTCGTGGCGAAAGCGGTGCAGCCCAAAAGATAGCAACTTTAGTAAGGGAAGAGATTGTTAAATAATTCGTAATAGCTAAAAAAAGAGTTCAACAACAGATTAATGCCACAGATAGACAAATAAATCAATTAGTGTATGAACTCTATGGATTAACTGATGAGGAAATAGCTATTGTTGAAGGTGTATGAATTTAATCCGAAGATTCGCCATCCCTGCGCCCAAGTTCATAAATACCGGCACCCATACAAGCTAATATACCTGTACTAATTCCCCAACTTTCACCTAAACTAATTTCTAGAATCCAGTTACATAAAGCACCGACTACTAAAAAAGGTACAATGCTAAATAATGAAGCGTAGAAAGAGTTTTGGGATTCTCTAGCTTTACGAGTCTTTTCAAATTCTGTCTGGCTGGTATAAAGCGATCGCTCGGCAAAGTTAAACCAGCGATTGAGTTGCTCGATTACCCATTCATTAACTTGGGAAAAACCTAGATATAGCGCCAATGACCACAAACTCGCTCCGGCGATCGCGATCGTGTCTAACTCAAAGGAAAAAGGTAAAATTTCAGTCAGCATTGCTTATGGGAGTCCTGCAAAGGGTTGACTTTAGCTTTTAGTAGATGCTAAATAAACCTCTTGTGTAATTTTAAGCATAAAGGTTGACAAGATTTCAACTAGTTGCTAACTCTTTTGCTCTTTTAATCCTCCGTTACTTCACAATCTGTCAACAACTCATCTAAACTGTCTGGAAATGTCCCTCGTTCAACCATCTTAGTAAACATCTGGTAGCAGTCATTTTTCGCTCCTTCTTTACGTGGAAATCCTAACCACAAAATTACAATCACTTTCAACTGTTCCGTATCAAACGCCTTAAAAAACAGGCGATACCGTTCCGGTAAACCCATCTTTTTCACCCGTCCATAGCGTTTTAACGCCCCTGTCAAAGCAAAATGACTTGCAAACGGGTCAGAGGGAATCTTAGTTTCAATTGCAACAGTAATTGCTGCAAACAATTTTACCGTTGCATGGGTTTTATATTCAGCCTCTGGTAATTGCTCCCGTAAACGGGAAACGCGCTCAAATAATTCTTGATATTGAGTACCAAATAGTTGTGGGTGAAAATAAACTTCCCATCCACTACTGACAAACTTAGCCATCTTCTAATGACTCATCGTCTAATTCTACACCTGCAATTAGTTCGTGGGCAGCCTCAGACATTTCAGTTGTATAAGGTTGCAGTGTATTATTCTTGAGCGCTTCTTTCATAGCAAAATCGAGAAACAGCCGCATCATTACTGAGTCTTCTGCGTCTTCATCATCACCAGATGGAGTTAAAATCCGCAAAATTGCTGTATCCGGCGACAATACCTCTATCCAACCATCTGCATTGGCAAACTGAGGATGTTCCCGATAAAACTCAGCTGGTAGCCTAAACCCTGCACTGTTACCAATTTTGGTACTACGAATGCTGTAGGAGTTGCTCATCTTCAAGCGTATGTACATCACGTACTTACATGATAGCAATTTATAAACTGTTATCGATTTTGGTGCTATTTTCGCTACCTGAACACGCAATACATCGGTCTGCATTCTTAAGGAAATGCGGTGATACATGTCGTTTGCCAAATTAAATGACCACTTGACAAATTAATGTCTTCAAAAATATTGAGTTTAAAACCCTTACTTGATAAGGGTTTTACTATTTTAGCCTGAAAATAAGCTACTAGAGGCTTATTGCCAAAATACCTGTCCTCTTTTGGAATTTTGACAAAATATCTGTCCTTTCTTCAAAAATGCTGTGAGCATACATTTTTATAAAAATTGACAAAATAAATGTCCTTTAAATAGTACAATACAACTACGTTTGTATTAAACAATTATGTAAAAATGCTGGACGATCATACCAATAGCGAGCAAGAGGCAGAAAAGGATGAGATCGTGACGGAACTCTCAGCAGCTGATAGGCATTTGCTGGATATGATTCAGCAACTACTAGAACCGTGCGATCGCATCACCTATGGAGAAAGACAAAGGGAGGTCGCAGCCAAACTAGGCAAGTCTGTGCGAACGGTACGGCGACTGGTAAAAAAATGGGAAGAGGAAGGTTTAGCTGCACTTCAAACTACGACACGGGCTGACAAAGGCAAACATCGAATAGACACTGATTGGCAACAGTTCATCATCAAAACTTATAAGGAAGGCAATAAAGGTAGTAAGCGAATTACTCCCCAACAAGTGGCAATCAGAGTACAAGCAAGGGCGGCTGAATTAGGACAAAAAAAATATCCCAGCTATAGGACTGTGTATCGAGTTCTACAACCCATTATTGAGCAGCAAGAACAAAAAGCAGGTGTTAGAAGTCGAGGTTGGCATGGTTCTCGATTATCAGTTAAAACCCGCGATGGTAAAGACTTATCAGTAGAATATAGCAACCATGTTTGGCAGTGTGACCATACTCGTGTAGACCTATTGCTGGTAGATCAGCATGGTGAACTTTTGGCTCGTCCTTGGCTGACAACTGTTGTTGATACTTACTCCCGTTGCATCATGGGGATAAACTTAGGCTTTGATCCTCCGAGTTCTCAGGTAGTAGCATTAGCACTGCGCCATGCAATTTTGCCAAAGCAGTATGGGTCAGAATATGGACTTCATGAAGAATGGGGAACCTACGGGAAACCAGAACATTTTTATACCGATGGTGGTAAAGATTTTCGCTCAAACCATTTGCAACAGATAGGTGTGCAATTGGGATTTGTTTGTCATTTACGCGATCGCCCCAGTGAAGGTGGTATTGTTGAGCGTCCTTTTGGCACTTTTAATACCGACTTCTTTTCTAATATGCCGGGATACACAGGATCAAATGTGCAGGAACGTCCAGAGCAAGCTGAGAAGGAGGCTTGTCTGACTTTACGGGAGTTGGAACATAGGTTTGTACGCTACATCGTGGATAAATATAACCAGCGTCCTGATGCGCGTCTTGGCGATCAAACTCGCTATCAACGATGGGAAGCAGGGTTAATTGCTTCTCCTAATGTAATTTCAGAAGAGGAGTTACGTATTTGCCTGATGAAGCAAACTCGACGCTCTATTTATAGAGGTGGATATCTGCAATTTGAAAATCTGACGTATCGGGGAGAAAATTTGGCAGGTTATGCAGGTGAAAGCGTTGTACTGCGCTATGACCCCAAAGACATTACAACTGTGTTGGTTTACCGCCAAAGTGGTAATAAAGAAGAGTTTTTAGCTAGGGCATTTGCTCAGGAGTTGGAGACTGAGCAATTATCTTTGGATGAGGCTAAAGCTAGTAGTCGTAAGATTCGGCAAGCAGGGAAGATGATTAGCAATCGCTCAATGTTGGCAGAGGTACGCGATCGCGAAACTTTCCTGACCCAAAAGAAAACCAAAAAGGAACGTCAAAAAGCGGAACAGGCTGTAGTACAAAAAGCTAAACAACCATTGATAGTTGAACCAGAAGAAATTGAAGTGGCATTGTTTGATAGTGAGCCAGAATACCAGATGCCAGAGGCCTTTGATTACGAACAAATGCGTGAAGATTACGGGTGGTAAAAGATGACTTCAAAACAAGCTCAAGCAGTTGCCCAACAATTAGGTGAAATTTCAGCCAATGGTGAAAAATTACAAGCAGAAATTCAAAGATTGAACCGGAAGACTTGTATCCTCTTGGAGCAAGTTAAAATTCTTAATGACTGGCTAGAAGGAAAGCGTCAAGCACGTCAGTCTGGTCGTATTGTAGGAGAGTCCAGAACTGGTAAAACAATGGGTTGTGATGCCTACAGACTCCGGCATAAACCCAAGCAAGAGGTAGGAAAACCACCATTCGTGCCTATTGCTTTTCTCGAAGACATTCCGTCTGATTGTAGTGCTAAAGATTTGTTCAATGAGATTCTTAAGCATTTAAAGTATCAGATGAATAAGGGAACTGTAGCTGAGATTAGAGAACGCACATTTCGAGTTCTTAAAGGTTGCGGGGTTGAGATGCTGATCATTGATGAAGCTGACCGCTTGAAACCCAAAACTTTTGCTGAAGTGCGAGATATTTTTGACAAGTTAGAAATTGCGGTGATTTTGGTGGGTACTGACAGATTAGACGCTGTAATCAAGCGAGATGAGCAAGTTTATAACCGCTTTCGTGCCTGTCATCGGTTTGGTAAGTTTTCTGGTGAAGATTTTAAGCGAACTGTGGAGATTTGGGAAAAGCAAGTTTTAAAACTGCCAGTTGCTTCTAATCTTTCCAGCAAGACGATGCTAAAAACTTTAGGTGAGGCAACGGGGGGTTATATTGGTTTGCTAGATATGATTTTGAGAGAATCAGCAATTCGGGCGTTAAAGAAAGGATTACAGAAAGTTGATTTGGAGACGCTGAAGGAAGTTACGGCGGAGTACAAGTAATGGAAGTTGTAGAAATTCAACCTTGGCTGTTTCAAATAGAACCTTTACAGGGAGAAAGTTTGAGTCACTTTTTAGGGCGTTTTCGACGGGCAAATGATTTAACGCCTACTGGATTAGGTAAAGCCACAAAACTTGGGGGTGCGATCGCCCGATGGGAAAAATTTCGGTTTAATCCCCCACCGTCTCGCCAGCAATTAGAGGCATTGGCTAAGGTTGTAGAGGTTGATGCTGATAGGCTAGCGCAGATGTTACCGCCTGCTGGGGTGGAGATGAAGCTTGAGCCGATTCGGTTATGTGCTGCTTGTTATGTTGAGTCAGCTTATCATAAGATTGAATGGCAGTTGAAGATAACGCAAGGGTGCGATCGCCACCAATTAATTTTGTTGTCAGAATGTCCAAACTGTGGGGCAAGATTTAAGGTTCCAGCAGTGTGGGCGGATGGTTGGTGTCAACGGTGTTTTCTGAGTTTTGCCGAGATGGTAAAGTATCAAAAGTCTTATCGATGACAGAGTTTGTGCAAATAAAGTAGTACTTTTCAAATGTTAGCTACAAATTATCCCCCCGTACTTTCATGGAAAAAAATGAGCAAGGGGAGATATCGTATGTTTCAATAAACAAGAGAATTTGCTACAAGTTAAGTTGACTTCCAGAACGACAGAATCATGGGGTAATTTGCTCTGGTTGCTCGACTGCTGGATTGAAAATGATTGTGAAAGTTGCACTTGGTATCAGTCGGTGTAGAGCTTGTGAATGAGCCTCTGCGTCACTGCGGCGACGAAAACGAGCAACTATTTGATGTTGCATACTAGGAAAATGGCGAACTATACACCAAGGATTTAGCTTTTCAATGTAGGTCATAAAAACCTCCTGCTCATACTTATGATTTAGCTGGTAAATTGCAGTCGAATAATAGACAAAAGTGACTTAAACATTCTCAAAACTAAAGCCACCCTACTGTGAGAGTGGCTGGTAAAAAAATATCAGTATGACATTGCAATTTGTTGACTTTTCGATTCCTACTGATGCCCTGTCAGAGAACAGAGTATCTTCAGAAATTCTTCGGGAATTTCCTCGAAGTGTTCTAGCAGGAAGTCCATCAGGGCAAGATGGCGTAAATCACTGGGCATGGGACTGCGGTAATTGCGACCCTTGGAAAACCAACGCCGGACAGTTGAAAGTGAACGAGAGCAAATACGAGCGATCGCTTCATGATTAACATCCCATTTGGCATAAAAATTCTTGGGTGTCATTCCTAATTGACAATGACTGTATAGATCAATCAAATTTTGCTCTCTTACCTGTAAAGGACGCGGATTAGTCATAGCAGCGACCCTTCCACTGGTTCTAAATCTTGTTCCCAAGCAATATCGGCAGATGTCCAAGTGGCACTAGGGCTATCTTTGCTCAACCAAATCAGGTAGCACCAAGTCCAGCAGCAAAGATGGGGAGCAAAGCTATAAAATCTGCCGATCGCAGTTCCCCAATCAGTGTCAGATCCAATCCAACGCAATTTGTCGCCATATAAGAAGCGGGGTGTCTTTGCTGTAGTAGGAAAGTCGTCAGGTAAATCAACAGAACTAGCAGAAAATTTCTGGTTGATTATTCTTGGGAGTAAATCGTGGCGATTGAGCGCGATACCTTCGGCAAGGCTAGGAGCCAACGCACTCAAATAACTAGCAACTAATTCAGCATCAAGACTCTGAGTTAATTGGGAAATCAATAACCCTGCTAAACTTTCTTGCTCTTGCTGTTCACAATAATTGCTGAGTTTCGCCAATAGTTCAGCAATACCGAAGTCATCTAAAGCTTGTAGATAACTTCTGTGTTCATCTGTTTTGTGGCAAACAGGTCTTAACATGGAATATGTCTCCTGTGAGAAGGAGCCAGAAGCCAGTGCGTCAGCCCTGAGAAAGTTGCGCCCTGGCTTTTGACTTATCAGTAATTATACATAAATTTTATGTGCTTCTATTTAAATTTATTTGTTTTTAGTGATTTAATATAAAAACACATAGAGAAGCTGATAATAGTTACATGGGAAAAGTAACATTGAGTATTTACATGGAAGAAGAAGACAAAGAAGCTCTGCAACAACTGGCGGATGCAGAGGAGCGTTCTTTGTCGCAAATGGCAGTGTTAATTCTGAAACGAGCTATTAAACAAGCGCAGGCGGATGGAACGATTTCGCCGCCTGGTAAGGGCAAGTGAGGCGATGCACGATGGAAAAGTTTCGTTTTAATCCTCCTCCTTCTCGCCAGCAGTTGGAGGTATTGGCTAAGGTTGTGGGGGTTGATGCCGATAAGTTAGCGCAGATGTTACCACCTGCTGGGGTGGGGATGAAGCTTGAGCCGATTCGGTTATGTGCTGCTTGTTATATTGATTCGCCCTATCACAAGATTGAGTGGCAGTTTAAGGTGACTCAGGGCTGTCAGCAGCATAAATTAATTTTGCTGTCAGAATGTCCTAATTGTGGGGTAAGGTTTAAGTTCCAGCATTATGGGGTGACGGTTAGTGTCAAAGGTGTTTTTTGCCGTTTGGTGAAATGGTGAAGTACCAAAAAGGAGTAAATTAGAATTTCACTAAAATTAAACCTAAAAATTATTTCCATACTTTAAAGAGTAAAGAACTAAAGTAAATGAATACAAATAAAATTACACTTTCCCAGTTAGAAAACTTCTTAATGGGAGCGGCGGATATTCTGCGGGGCAAAATGGACGCATCCGAATATAAAGAATATATTTTTGGGATGCTGTTCTTGAAACGGATGTCTGATGTTTTTGATGAAAAACGGGCTAAAATTCGTAAAGATTATCGGCATCTGCCCGAAGATACTATTAATGAGTTATTAACAGACAAAAATAGCTATGGTGAGACTTTCAGTTTGATATTGTAATTGCTAATCCGCCCTTTGCTCAAAATTATAATAGTGCCGCACTCCAGCATCAAAACCGTTTTAGTTATGGATTTGCACCGGAAACGAAAAAAGCTGATTTAATGTTTGTGCAGCATATTCTGGCTAGTTTAAAACAGGACGGACGGGCGGCGGTAGTTATGCCTCATGGGGTGTTATTTCGCGGTAGTGATGAGAAGAAAATCCGCGAGAAAATGTTAAAAGATAATGGTGGAGTGATTGAAGGCATTATTAGCTTACCTCAAAAATTGTTTTATGGGACTGGTATCCCTGCGGTGATTTTAGTATTGAATAAAAATAAGCCAGATGCACTACAAAATAAAGTATTTTTTATTAATGCTGATGCCGAATATGGAGAAGGGAAGAATCGTAACTTTTTAAGGTCTGAAGATATTGAAAAAATTGATTATATCTTTACCCGTAAGGAAGAAATAGACAAGTATTCTCGGTTGGTGGATATTGCAGAAATTAAGGGTAATGATTGGAATCTTAACGTGCGTCGTTATGTTGATAATACCCCAGAACCCGAACCGGAAGATGTTAGGGCGCATTTATTGGGGGGTATTCCTAAGCCAGAAGTGGGTGCTAAGTCTCATATACTGGCAAAGTTGGGTTTAAAATCTGATTTGGTGTTTCAAGATAAAGATGCTGATTATTATGATTTTCATGCTCATTTTCAGGGAAAAGATGATTTAAAAACTCTAATTGAAAGCAATCAGGATTTATGTAAAATTATTGATAATATGGATATTTTGTTAGTGGATTGGTGGCAAGAAGCTAAGAATGATTTTGCTAGTTTAGCCCCAAGTTCACCCAATGCTAGAGAAGTCAAAAATAGCAATCAATTACCTCATGTCCGACAAGAATTGATTGATTCTTTGAAAAATAAATTAGTGCCTATGAAGGTGTTGGATTTGTTTCAAGTAGCGGGTGTGTTTGTTAATTGGTGGGATAATATTCGATATGATTTGAAAACGATTATCCAAAATGGTTGGAGTCCTACTTTAATCCCTGATTCTTATATTATTAGGGCATTTTTTCAAGCTGAGGCTGATGAAATTGAGCAGTTAGAAAGTGATATCGCTCAAAAGGATGCTGAGATTGATTCGTTGCTGGAAACAGCACAAGAATTATTAGAGTATGAAGCTGAAGAAGATGAGAAGATTACAGCTAAGTTAATGAAGGATGAACTAACGGCAAGGGTTAAAAGGAGTAAGGAAAAAATCGCTCTGCCTTTATTTTCTGGGGAAAATGCTAAGGAGTTAAAAGCGGAAGTAAAGGGATATGAGCAAGTTTTGAAACAATTTAAAAAAGCGGACGATGAGTTAAAGAATTTTAAGGCAACTCTTAAGCAGAAACAACTGGAGTTTGAGTTAAAGATTTTATTAAAGAAATTTGGGGCTGAGGATCAAATTTATGAACATAAACAGTTATTAATACAAGCTAGGAAAGAGTTGGCTGAGTTGGGGACGGAAGAGGAAGTTAAAAAGGATAAGGATAAGGATAAAAAGAAAAAGTTTACAGCTTTGACGGGGGATATTAAAAAGTTAGAAGCAAGAATTGTGAATATTCAGGATTTAATGGCAAGTTTTGGGGGTGTAATTACGGAGGAGGAAGCGAAGGAGTTAATTTTGCAAAAGCATTATGATTTAGTATCTGAACAGTTAGATAGATTTTTAAATGGAATTAGAAGAACGGTGATTTTTGTGTTTGAGAATTTTTGGGATAAATATGCGGTGGCGGCTGGGAGTGTGGAACGGGAACGGGAGGAGACGTTACAAGAGTTAAATGATTTTTTGAGTAAGCTGAATTATATTTAGAGGTTGTTTGAAAAGTCGCAAAGTATCCTAGAAACCCCTCTCCAAACCTCTCCCCGAAGCGGAGAGAGGCTTTGAATTGTTCCCCATTCCCCCTTCGGGAAGGGGGAATGGGGGTTAGGTCTATTTGGATACTTGTACCTCACCGGATTGAAAATAACTATAATTGTAGGTTAGCTATAACGCAGTAAAACTAAACCTACAGCTTAATACATAATCATGAGGAAAAATCATCATGGTACTGTCATTATCTAGTAGGTTATGTATAATGCAGTGAAAACCAATATTTTCGTGTTTTTGTTGGGTTTCGTTCCTCAATCCAACCTACAAAGTATATTTAATTTTTTATAGGGTTTGTGGTGGTTAATCAATTGGATGATAATCGAGAGTCAAAAGATTCAGCTTTAGGGATGATTCCAAGGGATTGGGATGTTTGGAATATTGAATAAATAATTTATACAATTATTGATTTTAGAGGAAAGACACCGCTAAAAATTGGTATGACATGGAGAGGTGGAGATATACCCGCTTTATCTGCGAATAACGTGGAAATGGGAAAAATTAATTTAGCAAAAGAAACAAACTATGGTTCAGAAGCTTTATATAAAAAGTGGATGAATAAAGGAGATACAAAAAAAGGCGATATTATTATTACAATGGAAGCACCATTAGGTAATATAGCTCAAATTCCAGATCACAGAAAATACATATTAAGCCAAAGAGTTATATTACTTAAAACAAAAGAGGATTTAATTTATAATGACTTTTTGAAAAACTTCCTACTCTCTGATTTATTTCAGAATAGGCTAAAAAGTTATTCTAGTGGAACAACAGCAACAGGGATTCAACAATCAAAACTACTTAAATTACCTATAATTGTTCCACCTATTCCACAACAGCAGCAAATAGCGAGAATATTAGACACAGTAGATAAAGCGATCGCACAAACAGAAACCCTCATCGCCAAGTACAAAAGAATCAAAATCGGGTTAATGCAAGACCTTCTAACTCGCGGGATAGACGAAAATGGTCAACTGCGCGATCCAAGAACTCATAAATTTAAGCGATCGCCTTTAGGGATGATTCCCGATGAGTGGGAAGTGAAAGATTTAAGTAGCATTACATTTAAAATTATTGATGGGACTCATTTTACTCCAAAGTATATTGATCATGGAGTTCCTTTTCTCAGGGTAACGGATATACAGGATACTGAAATACATTTTGATCATGTTAAGAAAATCTCTTTACAAGAACATCAATTTTTAACTCAAAGATGTAAACCTGAGTATGGAGATATTCTTTACTCAAAAAATGGAACTATAGGATTAACTAAGGTCATTGATTGGTATCGAGAATTTAGTATTTTTGTAAGTCTTTGTTTAATTAAACCAATTTTATCATTAGTTAACCCCTGGTATTTAGAAGAGATTTTAAAATCTCCCGTTGTGAATGAACAAATTAGAATGCGAGCTAAACAAGGAACTATTATAAATCTTCATTTAGAAGAAATAAGAGAGTTTTTAATTCCTGTTCCTAGCTGTAATGAACAAAATAGATTAATAGAAGCTTGGAAAAAGTATAATAATTGCCTTATTAACGAAGAGTTATACTTAACCAAACTCCAAAAAATCAAAACCGGATTAATGCAAGACCTCCTAACCGGAAAAACCTCCGTCAAACCCTTACTAACAAACCAACCATGAGTGCATCCAAAAGCCAAAGAGAAAACCTCCGACTGGATGAAAAAAACCACGTTGAAGAACCCTTATTAAACCAACTAGAAGGCTTAGGCTGGACAGTCATCCGCCTAGAAATGCACCAACAAAAACCCAGCGATAGCTACCGTAACAACTTCAGCGAAGTTATCCTTTTACCCCAACTCCAACAAGCCTTACAAAAAATTAACCCATTCCTGCGAGACGAACAAATAAACGAAGTCGTCCAAAAAATTATCACCTTTCCCAGAAATACCTTAATCGAAAATAATAGATATATTCTCAACCTACTCCTAGAAAATACTAGCGTCTCCATTAACCACAATACCCAAGAACAAAGCCCCACTGTTCGCTATATTGACTTTAACCCTCAAACTTTTTTACAAAATAACTCCTTTATTGCCATCTCTCAATTTAAAGTCCGCATTCCTGGCACAGACAACCATATTATTCCTGATATCACTTTATTTATTAACGGTCTTCCCGTCGTCGTCATTGAATGTAAATCACCAAAAGTTAAAGATGCCATTCCCGAAGCTATTGACCAATTAATGCGCTATAGTCAACGACGCGGCGAAACATCCGAAGGCAACCAAGAACTATTTTATTATAATCAGTTTATTATCACCACTTGCCGACAAGAAGCGAAATTTGGCACAATTACTACCCGCACCGAAAAACGCTTTTATCGCTGGATAGATCCCCATCCTTTTAAATTAAATGATATTCAAAATAATATCGGTACATCCCCCAACGATCAACAAAGATTGGTTACAGGGATGTGTTACCCCGAAAACATTTTAAGCATTATTCAAATCTTTACCATATTTAGCAACAATGACAAAGGCGAAACCATCAAAATTGTTGCCAGATACCAACAATTCCGCGCCGTCAAACTAGCCGTTGAACGCTTAATTACCGGAAAAAATCGCAAACAACGCAGTGGAATTATTTGGCATACCCAAGGTTCAGGCAAATCTTTAACCATGCTGTTTATGGTGCGAGAAATGCGAAAACATACCCAACTAAGTAGTTGGAAAATAGTTTTTATTACCGATAGAACTCAACTACAAGACCAATTACAAGGGACAAGTCAAGGAATTGGGCAAAATATCAAATTAGCCGAATGGATAAAACCCAAACCAGACGAACCTAATAAAAGTTTACATGAACTACTTGCCAATGATACCCCCGATATTGTCATGGCAATGATCCAAAAATTTCAAGAAAAAGACTTAGAGATAATTTTCCCAAAATTAAACGAAAGCCCAAATGTTTTACTGATGATTGATGAAGCGCACCGTTCCCAATATACACAACTGGGGACAAATTTAGACCGAGCTTTACCCAATGCAACCAGAATCGCCTATACAGGAACTCCCATTGATAAAACCGAAGAAACCTTTGGCGACTATATCGACAAATACACCATGAGGGAGTCCATTGCAGACGGAACAACCTTAGAAATTGTTTACGAAGGACGTACCCACAACGCCGAAATTAGCGATAAAGCCGGAATGGATGCTAAGTTTAGCGATGTTTTCAGTGAATATAATTTGAGTGAACGCTTGCAAATTTTGGGTTATGGAACTCGTGACGCTTATTTAGAAGCCATGCCCATCATCGAAGCAAAAGCCCGTGATATGGTAGATCATTATATCGAATATGTCTTTTCTGGAGGATTTAAAGCCCAAGTCGTCGCTACATCCAGAGAAGCAGCTTGCAGATATAAACAATGTTTCGATGCAGCCATTCAAGCTAAAATTACAGAATTAGAAGTCAACAATCCCTTCAATATCAATATAGCCAGACTGCGAGAATTAGAGACAGCTGTAGTGATTTCTGGGAATAATAACGATTTGCCTCATATTAAAGCTTACACCAATAGTAATTATCACAATACCAGCATTCAACGCTTTAAATTATCCTTTGATGCAACTGAAACAGCCGGAAATACTTCTATCAATGGCAAAGTCGGGATAATTATCGTCAATAATATGCTATTGGTTGGTTTTGATGCTCCCATCGAGCAAGTTTTGTATTTAGATAGAGTGATTCGTGATCATAATTTATTACAAGCGATCGCCCGTGTCAATAGAGTAGGAGAAGAACACAAAGATAAAGGTTTTGTCGTAGATTATGTTGGCATTGGACATCATCTCAAAAAAGCTTTAGATACTTATCAAGAGAAAGAACAACAAGAAATCATTAGCCAAATCCGCGACGAACAACAAGAAATTAATGATTTAATCTTAGCAAATCGAGAAATCTGGAACTTCTTAGAAGAATACAACTTAACAGATTTTTCTGATGCTGATGCCTTCTATGATTTATTCTATGATGAAGATATCCGCTTTGCCTATATTCTCGCCTTCAAAAAACTAACCAAAGCCTTTAATGTAGTTATGCCACGTAAAGAAGCCCTGGATTACTGGCAAGATTACAAAAATTTTATTGTGATTAATCACCTAGCTTATAAGCATTTTCGGGATGCACGTTTTAGTCTCAAAGGCATACCTAAAAAATTGCGTAACATTGCTGATGAGTTTCTCAAATCTCACGGCATTGAGCAGAAAGTCGCACCAATTTCTATTATAGATGATAACTTTGAAACCCTTACCAACAGCCGCACCCGCACAAAGACTAAAGCCGCCACAGTAGAACACGCAATTAGACATTATATCAACTTAAATCTTAACGAAGATCCTGAATTATTCCTTTCCTTCGCTGAAAAATTAGAAGAAATATTAACAGAATTTGCCGATAATTGGGAACGCATATATGAAGAAGTAGAAAAACTGAGAAAAGAGATTAAATCAAAGGAACAGGAAAATACTTACGGGCTAGATCGGAAAACTCAAATGCCAATTTTTCGGATTTTTAAAGCCCAACTATTTGATAACCGCGAACTTAATGAAGATGAGATTGCTCAAAATGTCAACTTAACTTTACATACCTTCAATTTAATTAAGCAAGAAGTTCAAACTGCTGGATTTTGGGCTTCAATACCCGCACAAAGGGTTCTTGCGTACTTAACGTGCTAAAATATTAAGATACATCTTGATTTATTTAGTAAAATAAATTATGAAAAGAATCCTTACCCAACTTTTAAATTTACCTGAAGTAGTAGTGGAATCAAGTATAGAAGAGGATTTAATCCTCTTTTTAACAGTAAGTAAAAAGGCAAAAAGCGCAGTATGCCCGCAGTGTGGGAAAAAGTCAGAACATCTACACCAAAATCAAAAATACTTAGTAAAAGATTTACCGATGGGAGATTTTGAAGTAATACTAAACGTAAATAGACGAAGATTTAAGTGTAAAATATGTCGAAAAACATTTAATGAAGAGCTTGATTTTGTAGGGGCGAGAAAAGGGTATACGCATCGATACGCGGAAAATATTGTTAAACAACTTATTAATAGTAATATAAGTAATGTAGCAAAAAATAATGGATTAACCGATGAAGAAGTTAATTCAATGCTTGAAGATATAGCCAAAAATGTGCTGCCAATAGATGTGAGCAATTTAAAAAGGTTAGGAATAGATGAAATTAGCTTGGTCAAAGGGCAAGGAAAATTTATTGTTGTACTCGTAGATATAGATTCAGGGAAATTAATAGGGTTAGTAAAAGAAAGAAAACAAATTGAAATAGAAAATGTTATGAAAAAGTGGGGTAAAGAAGTTTTAGAACAAATAGAAGAAGTTAGTATGGATCTGACCGGGAATTATAAAAATTTAGTGCATAAGATATGCCCAAACGCCCTTGTGACAGTGGATAGATTCCATGTTACAAAAATCATACATGAAGAGTTAAACCAAGCTAGAATAGCAGAAAAGAAAACAGCATCGTCATTAAATGTTGAGTTGAGAGAAAAAGTATTTGATAGTTTAAAAGGTAACAAATATACAATTTTAAAAGCAGAAGAGAATCTAACAGAAAAACAAAAAGAGAAATTAGATATAATTAGAGAAGCGTCTCCTTTAATAGGAATGATGCATTCATTGAAAGAAGAGTTTCGTAATTTATTTGATAGGAGTGAAGATTTAGGAGCAGGAATGTTAGGACTAATTGATTGGTTAAAGAAAGCTGAACCTTATTATCAAAAAAGTGTTAAGACAATTAAACGGTGGTTTGGAGAAGTAGTAGGATATTTTGAAAGAAAAACTACTAATGGGGTAGTAGAAGGAATTAATAATAAATTGAAGTTAATAAAGCGAAGTGGATTTGGCTTTAGAAATTTTCGTAATTTTGAAATTAGAGCTTTACTTTCTTGGCACTATAATATTAATTTAGCACGTTAAATACGCAAGAACCAAAACTGGTTACGCGATAACGGAAATAGCTTAGAAGTAGATTTTTTAGACAAAAAGTTGGAATTGACTACAGCAACAACTGATTAACCTATATATAGCGGTGTGCAGTTCAGTGAGATACAAAAAAAATGCTGGAATGATTTGACAGCAAGGACTTTGGTGTTCTCATCCAATCGATAACCGCTATAATCTAACTTTTCTTATTTGATAGCTTCAATTCTAAACGGCTATAAATAACATCCAACCACACTGGAATTACAGGCTTACCTTCATCCAAAGATGCGATCGCTTTTTTTCTGTCAAACTCCACAAGCTCAAGCGATCGCTCATGCGCTTGGGACAACAACATAAACCGCTTACCTTTACCTGAAGTAAATAACTCCGGTTCTTGGTCTTTCAGCTTTTTCAGCGTGGTGCTGGCTATGTCAAAACTTAACCCCACAGATAGCCAATATGACATTGCAGCTAGTTCCAGCAAATTAGACTTTGAGTAATAAATACTACGTCCTGTTCCAGTATCACTGATTACAGGAACAATCACCCCTCTCTCTCGCCAATACTGTAGCTGACGAAGGGTGCAGCCTGTGATTTCAGCAGCTTCCTTGCTTGTAAAAAATGTCTCCTGCATACAATTTATTTTACAGAAGACTTGTTTAATACAAATATGTTAGTATTAAACAACAATGTTTTAAAGCAATGAGCCAAATCACTATTCAGTGTCTTCTTGTAGCCTTAGAGTCATCACGCCAGCAACTATGGAAGTTGATGGCTGAGTTAAATACGCCATTGATTAATGAACTACTACGTCAGGTAAGTCAACACCCAGAGTTTGAGACTTGGCGACAAAAGGGCAAACACCCCACTAGTATTGTCAAAGGACTCTGCCAACCTTTGAAAACTGACCCTCGCTTTATCGGTCAGCCTGGACGGTTTTATACGAGTGCGATCGCATTGGTGAACTACATCTATAAATCATGGTTTGCCCTAATGAAGCGATCGCAGTTCCAACTAGAAGGCAAAATTCGCTGGTTGGAAATGCTCAACAGTGATGTTGAATTGCTAGAAAGTAGTGGTGTCAGCTTAGATAGTCTTCGCACTAAAGCTGCTGAAATTTTGGCTCAATTTTCTTCTCTCAATACTGCTGAAACTCCATCAACAAATGTAAAAAAAGCTAAAAAGCGCAAAAAAGCTCAAAACTCAGATAGCGATCGCAATTTATCAAAGAATTTATTTGAGACTTACCGCAATACAGAAGATAACTTGACTCGTTGCGCCATCAGCTATTTGCTCAAAAATGGTTGCAAAATAAACGATAAAGAGGAAGACGCTAAAAAATTTGCTCAACGTCGCCGTAAACTTGAAATTCAGATTGAACGCATCAGAGAACAGCTAGAAACACGAATTCCCAAAGGTCGAGATTTAACCGTTATCAAATGGTTAGAAACTATTGTTGTTGCCACTCACACCGTTCCAACAAATGAAGCCGAGGCAAAATCTTGGCAAGACAGCCTTTTAAGGCAATCTAGCAAAGTACCTTTCCCGGTAGCTTACGAAAGCAACGAAGACATGACTTGGTTTAAAAACCAGTTTGGGCGTATCTGTGTAAAATTCAACGGTTTGAGTGAGCATAGTTTTCAAGTCTATTGTGATTCTCGCCACCTTCACTGGTTTCAACGCTTCCTAGAAGATCAACAAATTAAGAAAAATAGTAAAAACCAGCACTCTAGTAGCCTGTTCACCCTGCGTAGTGGGCGTATTGCTTGGCAAGAAGAGGAAGGCAAAGGCGATCCTTGGAATGTTAATCGCTTAACCCTCTACTGTTCTGTGGATACACGCCTATGGACGACTGAAGGAACCAATCAAGTAAGGGAAGAGAAAGCTGAAGAAATCGCTAAAATTATCACTAATACAAAAGCCAAAGGCGACCTTAATGAAAAACAGCAAGCCCACATAAAACGGAAAAACTCCACCTTAGACAGAATTAATAACCCTTTTCCTCGCCCCACTAAACCTTTATATAAAGGACAATCTCATATTCTTATTGGTATTAGCCTCGGCTTAGAAAAGCCTGCAACGCTAGCGGTAGTAGACGGCACTACAGGTCAAGTAATTACCTATCGCAGCATCAAACAACTACTGGGTGATAATTACAAACTGCTAAATCGACAGCGACAGCAAAAGCATTTTTTATCCCACCAACGCCAAATAGCTCAAACGCTTGCTGCACCAAATCAGTTTGGAGAATCGGAGTTAGGGGAGTATATTGACAGATTACTAGCGAAAGAGATTATTGCGATCGCCCAAACATACTCTGCTGGAAGTATTGTTCTACCTAAGTTGGACAATATGCGAGAGCAAGTTCAAAGTGAGGTTCAAGCCAAAACTGAACAAAAATCAGACTTAATAGAAGTTCAACAAAAGTATGCTAAACAGTACCGAGTTAGCGTCCATCAGTGGAGTTATGGCAGATTGATGGCAAATATTCACTCGTCAGCTGTTAAAGCTGGAATTGTGATAGAGGAGTCAAAACAGCCAATTCGAGGTAGTCCACAAGAGAAAGCGAAAGAATTAGCGATCTCCGCTTACCATTCCCGCAAAATAAACTGATTGACAAAACACCGAACCTTGATAATAAAATAAGAAAATTCAACAGCGCCGCAGTTCATGCTTGTTATAAGCCTCTGTGCTGTGTAAATTTGGGTTAGTTTGACTGCTGCTAAACAGTCTTGCTTTCTGACCCTGGTAGCTGCCCACCTTGATGCTGCTATCCCTTGTGGATAGGAATTAGGTGCGCCCCCAGTGATAGAGGTGCGGGTTTACCGCAGTGGTGGCTACTGAATCACCTCCGACCAAGGAGGAACCCACCTTAATTATTTTTTGGCATGGTAAAGCGGGGGCGATTTCCCTGGGACTCCTGCCAAAACTTTAAATCGCTTGTTTAATAAGGTTTATAGCCTTTAATGTGTGAGTTGATTTACTTTTTTTAAATGTTAACTGACGGGCGATTTTGGGAGACGTGACAAAAATGCCTTCAGAACTATTGGTAAATCAAGAGTTTGAAGGGCAGAGTTTCAACACCCCTCCCAGCTAGAGGCGGGTTGAAAGTAGCTGCTGTGGATTAAGTTGGGCGACAGCCGCGTTTCAACACCCCTCCCAGCTAAAGGCGGGTTGAAAGATTATGAGTTACTGGTTAATTTCGTGAAGAATTATTTGTTTCAACACCCCTCCCAGCTAGAGGCGGGTTGAAAGAGGGAGACATGGAGAGAAGCTTGCTCCGAAACTCATGTTTCAACACCCCTCCCAGCTAGAGGCGGGTTGAAAGGTACATAGCATTGGCGGGATTTTCTGCCATAGGCTAGTTTCAACACCCCTCACAGCTAGAGGCGGGTTGAAAGCAAGAACAATTCCGAAACGAATTCTATCTCACTACTCAAGTTTCAACACCCCTCCCAGCTAGAGGCGGGTTCAAAGGATAAGGTAAGTAATCGGACGCAATTAATTACACCAAATCTGGGCAAAAATTTTAGCCCAGCAAATAATTAGTATGTAATTAATTCTGTCGAGTTACTTATACACAGGCTTTATTGAGGGTTGTGAAGTTTCAACTGCAATATCAGAGTAAGGTGGGTTGAAAGATGGGGCAAATTGAGAATAAAAAAGTTAAACACAACGTGAATTTTAAAAGCTGTGTTATTATGTAGCAAAATAATGTATTAAATAACACACTATGTTGAAAAATCTAACGATATCATTTTGTTAATGGTTAGCTAACACAATTTGATGGCATAGTTAATGGGGACATTATTTTGGCAATACGGACATTAATTTGTCAACGCAGACAAATAATTTGGCAATCGACATATATCAATCCAGATTTTGCAGCCCCATCGCAATCTTACTATGCTTCTCAATTTGCCCCATCACTTGTTTTGCTCGTTGAATAACTACGGCTGGTAAACCCGCCAATCTTCCCGCCTCAATTCCGTAAGACTTATCAGCGCCTCCCGGTTGGACTTGGTGCAAAAAGATAATTTGGTCGGGTAATTCTTTCACCGTCACTTGATAATTAGCCACATTCGGCAAAATACTTGCCAATTCGTTCAATTCATGATAGTGAGTAGCAAAAATCGTTCGCGCCCGAATATCCACTGCTATATATTCCGCCACCGCCCAAGCTATGGAAAGACCATCAAATGTTGCTGTTCCGCGACCAATTTCATCTAACAATACTAGCGACCTAGATGTGGCATGGTTGAGAATATTCGCCGTTTCGTTCATCTCCACCATGAACGTAGATTGACCAGTTGCAAGATCATCTACTGCACCTACACGGGTGAAAATGCGATCGCATATTCCCAATCTAGCAAACCTAGCTGGTACAAAACTACCAATCTGCGCCATTAACTGAATCAATCCCACCTGACGCAAATAACAACTTTTACCACTGGCGTTTGGCCCAGTCAGGATAATTAAATCGGGGAGTGGGGAGTGGGGAGTGGGGAGTGGGGAAATTTCTTCTTCACTACTCCCTACTCCCGATTCCCTACTCCCCAATTGAGTCGAATTTGGCACAAAGAAACCCGCAGGTAAAGACTGTTCCACCACTGGATGACGCCCATCCACAATGTTTATCTCCCTTCCTGACAACATTTCTGGACGACAGTAACCTTGATGCACCGCTAACTCAGCCAAACCACACAACACATCCGCCGCCGCCACTGCCCGAGACAGATTGCGAATTACTTCGGCCTCTTGTGCTACCTCTTCTCGCAAAGCTGTAAAAATCTCATATTCCAACTGATTTAAATCATCCCGCGCTGTGAGAATTCGGGCTTCCCGTTCCTTCAAATCTGGGGTGATGTAACGTTCTTCATTGGTCAGAGTTTGCTTGCGGATATAATGAGCGGGTACTTGGTCAGCTTTCGTGCGGGAAATACTGATATAATAACCAAAGGTTTTATTAAATCCTACCTTCAGAGTGGAAATACCCGTTTTAGCTCTCTCATCAACTTCTAAATTGGCAATCCATTGCTGATCCGCTTCTACAGTTGCCTTTCTCTCATCCAACAAGGGATTTACACTAGGGCGAATCAATCCGCCTTCTTTGATTAGTATGGGTGGCGACTCGACAAGATGCGCGTGTAACTTGTGTGCTAATTCCTCCAACACACTTGGGACTTTCTGCAAAGCTTTGAGAAATGGAGAACGTGCTTCAGTTACCAAGCTGGATAATTCTGGTAAGCGTGAGAGGGAATCTGCCAAAGCTACTAAATCTCTAGCATTAGCTGTACCAGAACCCGCCCTACCTGTGAGTCGTTCCAAATCATAAATTTGGCGTAACAATTGCCGCAAATCTTGACGTAGGGGCGTATTTTCCATCAATTCTTGGATGGTATCAAGACGTGCCCGAATGCCTTTAATATCGATTAGCGGTTGCAACAACCACCGCCGCAATGCCCGCCCGCCCATCGCTGTACTAGTTTTATCTAATGCCCAAAGTAGGGAACCGTGAAAAGTTCCATCCCTGACGGTTTGGGTAATTTCCAGGTTACGGCGGGTTTGATTGTCAACAATTAAATAGTCCGTGACAGTGTAGCTGCGGAGTCTTTGAAGGGGAACTGGGTTTTCTTTTTGAGTATCTTCTAAGTATTCCAGAAGACCGCCAGCCGCACGAACGGCGAGGGGAAGATGATCGCAACCGAGGCCTTCGAGCGATCGCACCTTAAATTTCTGCAATAATCTAGGTCTAGCTTCGCCTTGGGAAAATGGTACTTGCGATCGCAAACTATAGCAAAATGATGGTGGCAAACACTGGGGGAGATGTGGCGAAGTTTCTCCGGGACGTAGCAAACTACCTAAATCGGGCGCATTTGTCGGAACTAGCACCTCTGAAGGTTGCAAGCGCATTAATTCTTGTGTCAGATGTTCTAAATCACTCCCTTGAGTTGTGAGAAATTCCCCTGTAGAGATGTCTGCATAAGCTAAACCCCAATGATTTGCGGCAATTACTACTGCTGCGAGGTAATTATTGCGACTTGATTTGAGCATTCCTTCTTCTAGCAAAGTGCCAGGAGTCAGGATGCGCGTTACTTCCCGCCGCACCAATCTACCAGCAGCTTCTGAAGCATCTTCTACTTGGTCGCAAATTACAACTGCATAGCCTTTTTCTACCAACAGCGTTGCGTAGCGTTCCCAAGCGTGATGCGGAACACCAGACATCGCCACTCGTCCCTGTTCCCCAGCTTGTTTACTAGTGAGAACTAATTCCAATTCTTGCGCTAATTTTACAGCATCTTGGAAATAGCATTCAAAGAAATCTCCTACCCGATACAACAATACCGCGTGAGGATATTTATCCTTCGTCTCGACATAATGCAAGTACATTTGACTTAGCTTACTGCGATCCACCTGTTGATGGTCAGAAATAAAAGTACTTGCATCAGGCTTGGTAGATGGAGTTTCAGAGTGAGAGGCGGTCATAGATGCTATCGAGTTACGCGCGGAAATTCCCCAATATCCGATGATAACGTGATGTTATAGGCAAAGGGCGATCGCTCAAGGATATTTTACCTTTTTGTTCGACTGCTACGACGTGTAGGTGCTGGGGTAGCTGGTTCATAAGCCTTGAGTCCCCCATCGCCCGTAAAAATTTCTACTTGAAATGTACTACTAGTTTTGGCGTAATATTCAGCCACAGTCTTAATTGTTGCATCTCCGATAGAAATCTTTCTAGATGCTAGAGTAGGCCATTCAGTAGCCAACTGTTTCAATTGTTCTGAATTCCAAAGTTCACCTACTTGAGTTTCAAAAACTCCCCAAGGTATAACTCCATCTGCTACTTTAACCAAAATATTACCGAAAGCTTGAGCAATTTCGTATCGCTTAGAATTAGCTTGTGCAATGTGATTACCAGTTTCTATAATTGTTGCTATTGGTAGTATAAACTTTGCACCTTGTTTTTCTTCTTGCTGAAAACGGGCTTCAACTCTTTTTTTATCCCATTTATCATTATCATAACCACAAGTCTCTTTGCCAGGTACACCTAAGTAAACGCAAAGTATTGATGTGTCAATAATCAAAACCTTTCTCATATTTAACTTTACTTATTATTAGAAAGGCTTTTTTCAATTGCGCCTTTAGTTGCTAGTTTGCCTAAAGTGCCTGATGCTAACAAAAGAGGAAGATTTTCAATATCTTCTAAAAGTGTAAGCTGGCTTTCTCCAGTTTCTTTGTCGCGGTGTGCGACAACCACAAAAGGAACTATCTCTGGGCCTAAAGCATCAAGTAAAGCTGGATTATGGGTAGTCAGTAAAATATCAATTTTTCTTTTGCTGCCAATTTCCCTTAGTATTTTGACTAACAATTCCGCACGCGAAGGATGAAGTCCATTATCTATTTCTTCAATTACTAGCTGACTGCCTTCTGGGCGTGTAAGTAATGCTGTGAGAATCGCTAGAAAACGTAAAGTTCCATCAGACATACTTCTAGCATCAATCTCTGTAATATGACCTGGTTTCCATTCTTCTTGACAATAAAGCATGGCATCAGTACCAAATCTGCCAACCTTTTCTGCCCATACTTTCTGAATATCTCCTTCCGGCAAATCTTTGATATATCTAGAAAGAGTTGCTTCTATCTCGGCTTTATTTTTTTCAGGTAATGTTGCTAACACTCCTGCCATATTGGATGCATCACTTTCATATATCTCAGAAACTTTCACATAATCACGCATTTTAGATGGAATAGGATTTAAAATAAAAATATTTTCAATATGTTTTAAAATTTCGTTAAGTGTTATTTCTACTTGGGATTCTCCATCATCTAAAAAAGAAAAATTCATAACATCTAATTTTTTCTGCAATAAATTATATTCATAAGTATGCTTGTGTAAAAAATAACTGGTAACATTTTTTTGATCAGATTCTGTGTCTTCTCTAGCAAGTGTATAATTTTCCAAAATATGAGGAAAAGGTTTTGTCCCTACTGTAATACTATGAATATAATCACTACTATCGTTTTCAAACTGAACCACTACCTTTAGTGTAAATTTTGTTTCAGTTTGATATGCTGCCCACTCGATACCACCTCGAATGGATGGTAGCCTTTTGTCTCCTGCTAAAGCTACTTCAACTTTTTCACCTTGTACTATTCTCTTCAAAAATTCCAAAGCCTCAACTACATTAGATTTACCACTGGCATTTGTACCAATAAGAACAGTCAACGGGTCAAGTGGAAGCTCTGCATAACGGAAACTTTTCCAGTTTTCTAAAATGAGTTGCTTAAGCATGATCAACTCCAAAACTCTAACTACTTAAATTTAGCTCCTATCAGTGGCGATCGCTCCAGCATTCTTACCCTTTTGGTGCGATCGCAGTATAAAGCACTTTCACCCAGGCATGACCGCTTGGTAATTTCAAAGCCATTAAACCAAGCAATACCAAGATCAACACATGTTGAACAGGTATACTTCGGTGTTCTAGACCTTCAATTACAGCCAGTGAACCGCACAGGTGAGCATCACCCATTCGGTGTAGAGCAAAAAGCGAAAAGGATTGGGGCGGATGGGAAGTAACAGACTCATAGAAGTAGCTGAATGCAAAGCTTTCTTTCATTAATACTCTCAACTGTATCTTTAGCATTACAGCAATTCATAAGTTTATAACTTTCGTTGTAACAGATATTTTGATCTATGACGAAAGATATAGAGACATTTACTTAGCAAAAAACTATAATTAAAAAGAAGTTGTCTAATTAGTCTGTGGTGAAATTAGAGACGTTTTTCAGATGTTTATCTTTTCTGGAATCTCTACGATAAATACAGGTCATCAAACATAATTTTGCAATTGCAAAGGATAAGTAGCTATGGCGAATATTGTTGGAAATGATGGCAATAATATCCTGTCTGGTACAGGCAACAACGACTTTATTGATGGCAGGGGAGGAAATGACTTTATCTATGGATTGGGGGGTAATGACACTCTTGCAGGTAGGAATGGAAACGATAACCTTTATGGTCGTACAGGCAATGACATTTTAATAGGCGGTAATGGCAGTGATTTCTTAGATGGTGGTCGAGGTATTGATACACTCACGGGCGGATCTGGCCAAGATACTTTTGGCTATTACGATCCCCCATTTGCTAATGGTTCCCCAGTGCAAAGCCCCAACGGTATTAGCGTGTTGAATCAGCCAGATAACATTACCGATTACCAAATTGGTGTAGATAATTTCATCTTTGAAACTGGGCAACTCGGACTTGATTTTGGTGCCCAAGTTAAATACAATGAAGGCGTTAGCTCTAGACTATCGGGTAATGCTAATGTACTAGTGTTGCTCGATGCATTTCCCAATGCTGCTGCTGCTGCCAAAGCCATTGCTGATAACAATAAGATTACATCTGATGAAGGATTATTTGTCTATTACAACTCTACACTTGGCATTTCAAGAGTAGTGTTTTCTAATGACTTAGATGACGGCGGCCCAATCAGCGTTTTGGCTAATCTGACTAATCTTACAAGCTTGTCTAACCAGGCTAAATTTTCACCTCAAGACTTCTCCTTTATCACCCTGTAATATCAACTCTTGATATTTGATTTTTGAAATACATGTAGGGTGTATTAGACGAAAGTACGGCATCGTCTGAAGACTTTGATACGTTACGCTTTGCTAACACGCCCTACTACATAAGATTTTTGCAAAAATTAAATTAGATTGCAATATATTCTTTCACTAAAAACAACAAAGCCAGCAGACAAAGTAAAAAATTGCATAATTACTCTATCTAACTGGCTACATCTCATTGTGATTTTGGCGATTTATTTTTCTGGCGATAAATCTACACTGTAAACAATTTTTCCTACCAAGTTACGCAGTGTTACCGTCATCACTTTTGTATTTCCATTAATTTTAACTCCTCCAAAGAATTGCAAACCTTCACTTGGGGGACGATTTGCTTTTGTACCTGGAGGAAGACTTTGAAATACCAATTGTGGGCCAAAGGTATTTTCTAATTGATTGGGGCCAAATGTGCCAGAGTTAAGAGGCCCAGCGACGAACTCCCAAAAAGGCTTAAAGTCGCTAAACTGTGCTTTAGCCGGGTCGTAATAGTGGGCTGCTGCATAATGTACATCAGCAGTTAACCAAACAACATTCTGGATATTTTTATTTTTGATAAATCGTAGTAAATCGGCAATTTCTAGTTCTCTTCCTAAAGCTTGGCCATCTCCGTTAGCCCAAGCTTCAAAGTCCGTGCTACCGTCTCGAATTATCAGTCCCAGAGGCATATCACTAGCAATCACTTTCCATGTTGCTTTTGATGATAACAATTGCCTTTTTAGCCATTGTATTTGTGTTCTGCCCAGCATTTCTGTTTCTTTACTTGGTACTGGCTGACGATTAGGCGTGTTTGGCCCCCGGTAAGTACGTTCATCCAGCATGAAAATGTCTAACAATGGGCCATAGTTAAAAGAGCGATAAATTTTCGCTTTATCTGGATCATTTGTTTCATACCCAATAGGCAGATATTCTAAAAACGCTTGCCTTCCTCTTTCTGCTAGTAAGTTAACATCCTTAACTGTGTAGCGGTCATCGTTGAGGAGAAATTCTCCAGGATACCAGTTATTTGTGGTTTCGTGGTCGTCCCACTGTGCCAATATGGGAACTTCAGCGTTGAAACGCTTGATGTTTTTATCCAGTAAATTGTAGATATAGTTACCACGATATTCTGTGAGAGTTTCTGCTACTTTGGATTTTTCTGGTGTGGTGATGTTTTTCCAAATAGTGCCGTCGTCTAAAGTTACTTCTGATTGAATGGGGCCATCGGCGTAAATATTATCCCCAGAATGAATAAAAAAGTCGGGATGTAGTTGGCGCATAGTTTCGTAAATTTTCATCCCACCAAACTCAGGATTAATCCCCCATCCCTGACCGGCGGTGTCACCACCCCAAACAAAGAATACATCTCGCCCAGATTTGGGGGGAGTGCGGAAAGTGCCTTTGACAGGAGCGCTGTAAGTGCCTTTATAATCTAAATCTTGGAAAATTACCCGATAAAATAATTGTTGGTCTGGTGGCAGGTTCCTTAAATAAAGTCGTGCTGTAAAGTCGCTATTTTTTAAAGCATTGGGCCCCACAACTCGCCGGACATTTTTAAAGGATTCGCTGGTGGAATATTCTACGATCATTTTGGCGGGGCGATCGCTCCGGCTCCAGATCACAATGCTATCTTTGGAAATATCTCCGCTAGCTACACCATAAGGTATAGTAGGACGCATTTTTTCAGAGGTAATAATGGCAGGCGCTTGAGCAAAAACTTGTGATTTCGATACAAGATTTGTGGCAATAATTCCACCTGCTGTGATAGTTGAACGGAGCAAAAACTGGCGGCGGTTTAGTTGCAATGGGCGATTGGATTCCATGATAAATAATGGCAAGCTTAAGAAGTATTACAAGATAAGTTCTTAGCATATTCTGTTATGCCAAAAAGTAAAGATTGGGTTATCTAAGGGTTAACAAAAAAGTAAGTTCATTTTAAAATTACACTTAATATAAATTAACTCGTGGTTGAATACTCAATAGGAAAACAACATCACAAAAAGCTAAAGTTAAATCTTGGTTTTGGGAACAGCTAATATAGTTGGAGCTTCAGTTATTTTTATGGAGCAGAATAATAAATAAAATCTAATCACAGCCTATATTCCTTGCTATGACTGGATTTTAAATTTTTGAGCCTTTCTATAAAATGGCTATTTTAATGCCGTACCATAAAAACAACGCAAGAGCCATATAGTTTTTAGCGATCCATTAAAAAAATCGATAATTGATTCAATAAAAAATAATTAAGTATGAAAAAATTGTACTTATTTATTTACTATATCTCAGAGTTTGTTCATTCTATATTGAAAATATAATTCTGAAAAAGCGATGTCTAACGACAAGCTGCTAAAAGTCTACGCTGCCAGAAAATTATTGAATTTCCTGAAGTACTCTACATTTTTACATCTTGCTTGTGAATTTTGGGTAGTAATGTGGGAAAGATAAGTTTGCCACTATTGATTAACTTTAAAATTATAGAGATGGATATTCAGGATGTTACCAGAAATATTACCTCTGTTCAGCAGTCAAGAGTTGAGAATATCCTGGCTATGCGTGACGTGACAAATGCTAACAAGTCGAATTTGCGATTAGAGTCAACTTTGCAAGAATTACCCTTTTGGCAAGTTCACATCGAAGTAGAGCATCCAGGCAATGATTTGGCTATCCTCTTTAAGCAACAGCCTTTACTACCGGGAATTATTCTAAATAATAATCAACAGTATGTAGGGATGATTTCGCGGCGGAAATTTTTTGAGTATATGAGCCAAACCTATAGTTTGGCATTATTTTCTATAAGACCGATTAAGAGGATGTTTGAAAAGTCCTCTTGTCGGTATCAAAAATTTTAGATCCCCCTAAATCCCCCGATAAATTGGTGAGCGACTTGCCTTGAGCGAAGTCGAAAGGAGTCGAAGTATTACTCATTCGTCATCAGTAAGGGATGCAAAAATTTGCATTCGGACTGAACTCACTGATGACAAACAAGTAATTATTCGCATTTCCGATAATGGGACGGGAATTCCAGAGAGTTCCCAAAACCGATTGTTTGACCCCTTTTTCACCACTAAACCTGTTGGCAAAGGAACTGGATTAGGTCTATCTATCAGCTATCAAATTGTTGTGGAAAAACACGGTGGTCAACTGCAATGTATATCGGCTTTGGGCGAAGGGACTGAATTTATTATTAAAATTCCAGCTAAACTTAATTCTTAACAAATTCAGAAGATTAACTGACATATTAAATTTTAACTATAAGTTCCTGCCGTCTCACTGGTAATCTTTATAGGTTCTGCCACGATATCATCTATCTTGTTAAACTCTCCAGCCCGCCAGCTATCTGTTATATCCTTGATAAAACTGGCAATAGGAATCGCAATTAACAAACCTAGAACTCCTCCCAACTTTGCCCCTAAAAGCAAAGAAATTACTACCCAAACGGGATTTAGCCCAGTCAAATTGCCAAGAATTCTTGGTGCTATAAAATTAGAATTAACTTGGTCGATCGCAACAGCTACACCTAAGACTTCAACTCCTAACCAAAAGTTTTGCAGCGCTACCAACAAACTTACTATAGCGATACCTACTCCTGTACCAAAAGGGAAGAGAGAAAATAAACCAATACCGATACCAAAAAGTAGAGCCAAGGGAACTTGGAGCGCTAAAAATGCCAGTGTAATTGTTACTCCTAACACTGCTCCTAATGTTGCTTGACCAATAAAGTAATTGTGGAAATCCTCTCGCAGTAATTCCCGCACTCTTAGCCCAATATTAGCGGGAAGCCACTGAAAAATTCCGTCCCAAAGACGTTCACCGTTCAATATTAAGTAGATAGTCAGCACTACCGCCAGCAGCACGTTCAGGACAATACCAATGGTATCGACAGCAAAACCAAGAATTCTACCAGTGAAGGACTGAAGCTGGTTAGATAATCGCTCAAGAACTTGGGTAAATAAACCACTTAAATTAATCGGAAGTTGTTGTTGACTTAACACCCAATCTTGGAAAGTTTGCAACTGTTGAGTACCAGAATCAATCCAACTGGGCAATATATTAGCTAGCTCAACGAGCTGTTGGATAATCAGGGGAACCAAGGTGATGCCTAAAGCCACTAAAACCACTAGAGTCAAAAGCAACACTACTGCGATCGCTAGGTTGCGTTTTACCCCTTGTTCTTGGAGAAACTGGATTGGATAGTTCAAGACAAAAGCTAGCAGGATGGCGGCGGCGATAATGCTAACCAAAGGTTGAAAATACTGTACAACCTGGAGCAATAGCCAGCCGTTGAGAATAATAATGGGAAATGCCAATCCTATAGTTAACCATCGCGGTAGTTTATTTGCTGATTGCATTAGTGATGACTCCACAAGAGTTCTAACTCTATTTTGGCTTCGATTTTGATTCATGAAAAAGCATATAACCATTTAAGAGATCGTGCTGCAATTACAATATACGCAAGCAGGGTAAATTAGTACCCTACGGCGGAAATAGAGCAACCATTTAAAATAGCTAAAGAGCTTATTACATAATACTTTTGACACTTCGACTTCGCTCAGTGTTAACTTTTGACTTCCCCCAAGGGGCTGACTTACACCTTGCAGCACTAGGTTTGTTGGTTTGTCCGAATAAAATCCAACATAATTTTTTGATGCATATTCCCCAAAGGTCGCACTTCACCAGCGTTTTGCGAATAACAGCTACCTTGGTAAATATTTTCTAGGGTCAATAATCCCATATCCCAGCCTTCATTCAAAACCAGTTGATTTAATTCCACCGAGAGTGGTGCATGAAAGACATGACGAACAACTCTTTCGTCGGTATAACAGCCAAATTCAACAACGGATGGAAGATTATAGCCGATTTCTTCTAAAATTTCTCGCTTCACCGCGACCTCTGGCGTTTCCCCAGGTTCGATATGACCGCCAAATAGCGCCCAGTAACCAGGGTAAAGAATACCGGGGATGTTATCTCGCAGTTGCATGAGAAACTTGTTTTGTTGGTAGAGAATTGCGATCGCTACATGTACCGGTTCATTGTTCATTTGTTATTTTTAATTGCTAATTACTCTTCTTCTAGATAAACTTCCCCCAATTCTTTCCCAGCTAAGGGGATACTTCGGTAGCGAACTTTACCTTTAATAACGACTTGTGCCCCCTCCTCTAGATTCTTTTGATTGGTGACAACCCAAATTTTGCCAGTCGAGTCACTAATTTGATAAGCCCACTGCTTTATCAAAGGAGCTTTCTTTTCCACCTTACCTTGGATGTAAACTGTAGCCTTATTGTCTTGTTTTGGTTTAATTTGTCGAATTGGGGTGACATTGGTACCAATTGTAAAATTAGTTCCATTCAAGCCAGACGAGGTTAAACTACCACAACTACAAAGTCCCACCACTAATAAAAAAATCAACCCCAAGCGGTAGGGAACAATACTGCGTCCGTACAAGAACAAAAGGGACATTCTCGTTTTTTGCATGAAAGCCACCGATTGAGCAAATTTTTGCTTCACTGCTTGTGTCGCCAGTTTCATCAGGTCTGTTCCCATCTATACTATTCTTTGCACTTTCAGAAACACACTCTCAACTGAGCAAAAAATGTTCTGAATTTCATCCTTAACTCTTTATTCTTCAGATAACGCCATTAATCTGAGAAAATAAAGATTATGGATTCACTGTAAGAAAAACGCTACGACACCAATTAAGAGGCAGGGGGCAGGGGGAAAGAAAGACTTGTTGCAAGTGATTTGACAAAAGGCGAATATAGCTGGGAATTCTTATGGAAACAAAAACTGCCAAACTCCTTGATGGTAAAACTTTAGCTGCAAAAATTCAGCAAGAACTTTCTGTTGCTATTACACAATTACAACCAAAAATTGGGCGATCGCCTGGTTTAGCAGTGTTGATGGTTGGCGATAATCCAGCATCAGCAGCTTATGTTCGTAATAAAGAAAAAGCTTGCGCTAAAGTTGGTATCGCCTCTTTTGGAAAGCATTTTCCCAGCCAAACGACCTTTGAGGAGTTAGAAGAAGTCATAGCTGCACTAAACCACGATGAACGGGTGGATGGAATTCTCGTGCAGCTGCCCTTACCTAACCACTTGGATGCTGTGGCTCTGCTACATCAAATTGATCCCGATAAAGACGCTGATGGACTGCACCCAGTTAACTTGGGGCGACTAGTCCGGGGAGAAGCAGGTTTACGCAGCTGCACCCCGGCTGGTGTGATGCGGCTTTTAGAAGAATATGAAATTTCTTTGCAGGGAAAACAGGCAGTAGTGGTGGGACGCAGTATTTTGGTAGGTAAACCAATGGCACTGATGCTACTAGAAGCTGATGCTACAGTCACGATCGCTCACTCGCGATCGCATGACCTCAAAACCATCACCCAAAATGCTGATATTCTAATTGCAGCAGTAGGTCGTCCTGGACTAATCACTGCTGACATGGTAAAATCGGGCGCTGTTGTGGTAGATGTGGGAATGAATCGCGTCACCGATGCTAGTGGCAAAAGCCGTTTAATTGGCGATGTCCACTTTGAATCAACAGCTGCTGTAGCAGAATTTATCACCCCCGTTCCTGGTGGTGTTGGCCCTATGACTGTCGCCATATTGTTGCAAAATACATTTGCCAGCTATTCCAAGACGGCAAGAAAAGAAAAAGAGTGAGGAGTGATGAGTGATGAGTTAAAAGTTAAGAGTTATTAATCCTAACTCCTAACTCCTAACTCCTAACTCCTAACTTAATTCCAAACTCCTAATTCTTCATTTTTTCAGCGCCACAGCACCTTAAAATTGTGACGTATAAGACAAAAATCCCAAAATTTCAGGAATTAAAGAATGGTAGCAACTGATAACGTTCAAAAGACACCACCAGAGGAAGCCACATTTAACTTAGCAGCTTATCTCAAAGAGCGACAAAAGCTTTGTGATACTGCTTTAGATCAGGCTATCCCCATCATTTATCCAGAAAAGATTTATGAGGCGATGCGCTACTCGTTATTAGCTGGAGGCAAGCGTGTACGTCCCATTCTTTGCCTTGCTACCTGTGAAATGATCGGTGGAACCATCGAAATGGCCATGCCAACCGCTTGTGCAGTGGAGATGATTCATACAATGTCATTGATTCATGACGACCTACCGGCGATGGATAATGACGATTACCGTCGTGGGAAGCTGACAAATCATAAAGTCTATGGCGAAGATGTGGCGATTTTGGCTGGCGATGGCTTGTTAGCTCTCGCTTTTGAGTTTGTTGCCATTCAAACCCCCCAAAGCGTTAACAGAGAGCTAGTCTTGCAGGTTATTGCCCGTCTTGGTCGGGCGCTGGGGGCAGCCGGTTTGGTCGGCGGTCAAGTTGTCGATTTAGAGTCGGAAGGTAAATCAGATATTTCCCTAGAAACGCTAAATTTCATCCATCAACACAAAACAGCCGCTCTTTTGGAAGCTTGCGTAGTTTGTGGCGGGATCATAGGTGGGGCATCACCTGAAGATGTGCAGCGACTGACCCGTTATGCTGAAAATATTGGGCTAGCATTCCAAATCATCGATGATATTTTGGATATCACTTCTACCCAAGAGCAATTAGGCAAAACTGCGGGTAAAGACCAAAAAGCGCAGAAAGTGACCTATCCTAGCCTTTGGGGACTTGAAGAATCTCGCTCAAAAGCCCAAGAGTTAGTTCAAGCAGCTTGTGCGGAATTAGAACCATTTGGAGAGAGAGCCAAATCACTCCAAGCGATCGCTCATTTTATCATCAGCCGCAATAACTAGTAACGCTTTGGGTAATTCGTAATTCGTAATTCGTAATTCGTAATTCGTAATTCGTATACCGCAAGCGTTTCATTGATTTGGAATGGGTGGTTTACTTACGCCATGCTATACTACACCGTCTAGCGAAATTCAAAATTCGCTCATATCAAAATCCAAAAAGCTTATTAAGTAGGCTTTTGGGTGAATTTGAATAATTGGTCTGTTTCCACCGTGATGTACTAGGTTAATTTTGGATTTTGGGTTAAATCTAGATGTTTCCTCAACCAACAACTGCTGCTAATATTTACTAACCTAACCAAAATACCATGCAGGACATAGGCAACATTTTAGACAACCGGGTGCTGCTGGTTGCTTTGATAGCTTGTTTAATTGCTCAAGCCCTAAAGCTCGTAGTCGAGATCGTCAAAAATCGCAAACTGAATGTGCGTGTTTTGGTGACAACCGGAGGTATGCCCAGTGCCCATTCAGCTTTAGTTACAGCTCTAGCCGCCGGTGTAGGGCAAACACTCGGTTGGGCATCTCCTGATTTTGCCGTTGCGATGATTTTTGCCATCATCGTCATGTATGATGCAGCCGGAGTTCGCCAAGCAGCTGGGAAGCAAGCTCGTATCCTGAATCAAATGATTGATGAATTATTTCATGAAAAACCAGACTTTAGCCAAGACCGTCTCAAGGAATTACTCGGACATACACCAGTTCAAGTAATAGCTGGGTCGGCTTTGGGCATAACCATCTATTGGTTAGCTAGGTCTGCTTATTAGTCAATAGTCTACAGTTTATTAACCAATGACTAATGACTAATGACTAATGACTAATGACTAATGACTACAACCGTACAGTTGAGCGTAGCAAAATTACCTTACGACTATCTACTATGCTGGCAACAAAACCGCCATTGTTCAGCTTCTGCAAGGTGTTGTATGCTTCAGTTTGGTTAGTCGTATAAACTGCCAACAAGTAAGGGCGTTGTCCATAAGAAACAAAACCTACGTTCCCTCCCACTACTTGTTGCACACTATTTACTAGTTCTGGACGGTTGTAATAATCTACTAGCACTGCATAACCTTCTCCTAATGTTTGAGGATTATAAACTGTTTGCTGAGGTTGCTGTAGCTGTGCCTGTTGCTGTGGCTGTGGCTGTGGCTGCACATCTGGCGTTGTTGGTCGAGTGGTGATGATGGCAGACAACCCAACAATATTGCTGACATATCTTGCCCATCGATTGGCATCATCAATTTTATTAAAGCCCCCTATGCGCGTCACAGTTTCGTTGAGATATTTGCAGTTAATCGTCTTCAGTTCTGGCGGTAAGGCACTACGTAACTGCTTTTGATTATCTGCTGTGGGACTGACTACTAATAAAAGATACTCACCCGCAGTTGGTGGTTGACAAAGGGGAACGGTTTGTTGGGCAAAGACAGAACTCATGCCACCAATCAACCCTGCGTAAGCGAAGCTCATCGTAGACATCGCTAATCCTAAAACACTTGGTAAAATCTGAAATCTATGCACAAAAGTTAGATTATGTAAATTAAGGTGTCTTAGAAGATTTTATAAAAAAATATTTTGTTTCCCCAAAATAATATAGCACTTGTCTCTACGTAGTAATTGATTGACCATCGCCCTTTTGGTAAACTTTTGCGACTGGGGAATTGGTGCGGCTGTTGGTATTTTTGGTGAGGGTATGGTGAATTTGCTTCTTGAGATAATCTGTGGTAGCTTTATGAAAAATAAATTACGGTTTTTCAACAGTAAAACGGTAGTTAATGTCACTACCCTAGAGAAAAAGGCTTTTATAACTAGGTAGTCTCGATATTTTCCATAGGTTAAAAAGGTAAATTAGCAATCGGACAGAGAGTTCTGCTAAGACTGAAACCATTGCTATATAAGCGTTTTCTCAATATATTTTTAATTTTTAACTACCAATTAACCTATATTTTTGACTGTAATGCTATTCTTTAATCCTATGCTTAATAACAGCCCATAAGAGTAGATAAATCAGTCGTATGCTGAACAAATACCTTAAAGTAGTTCTTTCGTCTACCTTACTCGTTAGTGTCGTAATTACTTTTAGTGAAAAGGCTAAAGCTCAAGTTTTCGTTAACGATACTTATACCGACGGTGGCCGTACTAATGGTGCCGATCCGTTAGATATTTCCTGGTTTGAAATTTCATCAAATTTTTATCAAACAGTTTCAACTCCTCCTCAAATTCAATTAGACGTAGTTAACGATCCGATTCTTGGAACTGGAAACGCTTTGAACCTTGACACTCCCTCTTTTGTTAGCTTTAACTCTTCTTTTCTTCCTGCTCACTTTGCGCTTGGAACTTTTGCTCCCGTTAGTTTGGGGAATAATATAGGCGATGCCCTTGATTTAAGCTTTGATTTTCGCTTCACCACTGAGCCTAGTCTTTCTGGCACCTCTGCTGAGTTTCCGCAAATTCGTAGTAGTGGTTTGCGTTTTGGTTTATACAACTCTGGTGATACACCTGTCACGACTGATATTTTAAATTCACTTGTTGGCAGTGGCACTCCCATCGAAGATGACGGTGGTTATTGGGTGTTGTCTGGTCTAGCTGGTACCAAATCACTGGGAATTAATAAAGAAAACTTCGGCTCTGGGGATAGCATCACTGGTGGTGATGGAAATGTTCCGTTAGCATTAACTACCTCTGTACCTACTATTAACGACACAGCACCTCATACTGCAAACCTCCTTCTCGAACGCTTAACTCCGCAATTAGTTCGACTAACTGCATCAGTTGATGGTTTTTCTATAGAAGCATCTGATTCTGGTTCTGGGATCATTAGCTCTTTTAACGAGATTGCAGTCAGGAGTGTTTTCAGTAACCTTGATGTCAACATCGACAACGTGGTACTCCAAACGCGTACAAATACCTCAGTTCCAGAACCGTCTACTAATATTGCAATTTTCGGCTTCGGTCTAGGTTGGCTATTAAAGCGGAAGCTCAATCGGTTGATCAATTGAAGACATTACATTGCACGTCTACCCATGAGGGGTTATCCGGGCATCCTCACCCCTAAACAGTATGCAGCAATTACTCTTGATGCTGTCAGCAAGAAACTACATTTATCAACTTAATCAAGCGAATGGGTGATGAGGAAGGCAAAGGGACAATGAGATAACGAGAATAACCCAATGCCCCATAGCCAGATTAGGAAACAGTAGCAAGCGATGCCAATGCATCGGGTATTGTCTCAGAAGGAGCTTGGAATTCACCAGTGATGACGTACTCTAAACGCAGTTTTAACCAAGTAATAAATTGCGGATTGGTAGAAATAATTGCTACTGCTGGTTGGGGACACTTCGCCTTTAGCTCTTTAAATTGCGGTGTTTCCAAGAAAGCTGGTTGCGGAACCAACCAAAAATCTATTTGCTTTTCTTGTTCGTGGTAGTGGCGGGTGCGTTCTTTGAGAACTTCGTGTGTCGGTTCTTCTTCGAGAAGAAATTTTTTACTAGCCAAAACGTAATAATATGTTTGCATTTTCATCCTTTGGTTTGCTATGTGAATAATTTAAGGGCACAGTGCTGCACTCTGTACCCCTAAAAACTAACTCTTGTGGGATTTCTTGAACCAAGAACTGAACGGACAAGCACTTCCCTGCTTTTGGGCATTTATCTGTTTGCCACCAGATGTTAGCTTTTCCAAGAACAGATTATTGTCGAAGTAGTGTTCCAAGGAAATAACCTTCAAGTCATCGGTAACTTTTGCAATGCTCATGCCGATAATTTCTACTGTCTCTCCAGTAGGTGCATGGCCTTTGTATTCTCCTTTAAAATGTCCCCAATGCCGCCATTTGAATGTGACATTTGGTGGCCCTGAGAAAACTTCCAGCACTTCCCAAGGAAATCCTTGGGGAAATGTTGTGTGGAAGACTTTTGCGGATGATTCAAAGCTTTCTTCTGAAGCCTTGTAGTGTTCTGAATCAGCCATAAATAAATTGTAAGTACCTTGGGCTGATAAATCTGCTGCTGTGTACTCGACTCCGCCATTGGTACTCACACGAAACTTGTCATTCACAATAGATAACCACTGTTGCGGGTTAGCTTTAAAGGATACCTCCATCTCGAAGGTTCGCACCAAGTTTTGCACGATCGCTTCTAGTGTACCTTCAAGGTGATTATAGGTACTTTCTTGAGCGAGATTCTCATTTGAACGGGAATAATCAGGCGGTGTCTCATAGCGCCACTCAACATCAGTGCTTTCTGCTATCACCTTATCTCTATCCTGTACCCAAAGCGGCAGGTTGTTAGACTGTGTTGCGCTCATAGAAGTTTTTGCTGAAGATTTGCTATTTGCTCTCAATTTCTAGATTTCGCAGTAGACAACCCCTCTTTTAGTTATAGGGGAGTGGGGAGTGGGGAGCAGGGGAAGCAAGAAAAAATAACTAATTCCTAATGCCCATTCCCCATTCCCAATTCCCTACTCCCTGTGATAGCTTGCTTCATCTCGCGGACTGCCCTTTCTATACCTACTAATGCTGCCCGACTGATGATGGTATGACCGATGTTCAGTTCTTCCATACCTGGAAGCGCAGCCACCGGATAGACGTTCCAGTAGGTGAGTCCATGACCGGCGTTAACCCGCAATCCAGCTTGAATCGCTTGTTCACACCCTTTAGCTAATATGGCTAATTCTCGCTGGCGATTTGTTTCATCCTTAGCCTCAGCATATTGTCCGGTGTGCAATTCAATAAATCGCGCCTGCACCTTGACAGATGCTTCGATTTGTGATGTGTCTGCGTCGATAAATAAACTAACTGGAATGTTAGCGCTTTGCAATTTATCGACTATCTCACCTATTCTAGCAATTTGTAGGGTAATATCTAATCCGCCTTCTGTTGTGACTTCTTCGCGCTTTTCGGGGACTAAAGTTACATAATCTGGTTTGATATCGAGAGCGATCGCTAGCATTTCATCTGTAGCGGCCATTTCTAAATTAAGATGCGATCGCACTGTTTCTCGCAATATCCGCACATCCCGATCTTGGATATGCCGCCGATCTTCCCGCAGATGCACCGTAATCCCATCTGCACCCCCTAATTCTGCCAGCACCGCCGCCGCCACAGGGTCAGGTTCCACTGTCCGCCGTGCTTGCCGGATGGTGGCGATGTGGTCAATGTTAACGCCAAGTGTAGGCACCCCAAATTTCTCCTAAATCCACAGTCCTCAGAATTTGATTTTACCGGAAATACTGGTCTTGCATAGCGAAGTAGTCAACATACTAGTAAATTTCAGGAATATTTTACACAAGCAAAAGATCCAAGAGCGGAAAGAACGAGATGGCACTTACTCACCGATATCATCACCATAGCGATTTTAGCGCTAGTAGCAGGAGCTATCTCGTTCAATTGAAAACTGCTGTAAATATCACTGTGTAATACAAAACTAAAGCTATTTACTGCTCAAAAACCCCAAACCAAGTACCATTGCCGTATCCTACATTAACTAAGTCGTATCCTTGATCCCACCTGCTCTGAATAGCATCTGTAAAATCACTAAGATTACTTGCATAGTTATAAGCACTAGTACCTGGTGTGTCTTGAAAAATCCCAAACCAAGTACCATTGCCGTATTCAACATCAACTAAGTCGTATCCTTGATTCCACCTGTCCTGAATAGCAGTTGTTAAATCACCAAAACTACTTGTGTAGTTATAAGCGTTACCACCTGGTTTGTCTTGAAAAGTCCCAAACCAAGTTCCATTGCCGTATTCAACATCAACTAAGTCATAACCTTCATTGTACCTGCCCTGAATCGCAGTTGTAAAATCACCCAAATTACTTGTGTAGTTATAAGCGTTACCACCTGGTTTGTCTTGAAAAACCCCAAACCAAGTACCATTGCCATAGTCAACATCAACTAAGTCATAACCTTCATTGTACCTGTCCTGAATCGCAGTTGTAAAATCACCCAAATTACTTCTGTAGCTATAAGCACTATTACTTGGTGTGTCTTGAAAAACCCCAAACCAAGTACCATTGCCGTATTCAACATCAACTAAGTCGTATCCTTCATCCCACCTGCTCTGAATTGCAGTTGTAAAATCACTAAGATTTCCGTTGTAACTGTAGGCGTTCGTAACCATAACTGTATTTTCCTCTAACTATTAAAGTTTCTTCAAATATGACGCTAATAATTAGGGTGCATCACAGTTTTTATTTCGCTGCTAGAGAATACAATCCTAATCCTGCTAAAGTGCAGTGTTTGATGATTAGTACTTTTGCTTTACTCTAAAAAGCGGGATACTCCTCTAATAATTCGTCATTTCAAAAACTATAAATCTGGGACAGAACTGGATTTTAATTGAGTAATATAACTTATGAATAACTTGTGATTTAAGTAAGTCTGCGGAAATATTTATAGTTTGAGAAGGCAGGAGGGAGAGGGTTTTATCTAGTTAATCTTTTTACCTAGTTTGGTTTTATTGTACCGATTTACTTAGTAATTGCATTGACCAATTATTCCTTGATGGTACAAGCCCCTAAATTTATTTATGGATAGATAAATTTTAAACAATGCAGGGTTCAAGCCCCAGGATAAATCCTGGGGCTTTAATTGCGAATGGGCGAAAAAGCGAATTGCGAATTGTGCTGACTGAATAATGCGATTGTTTTGGCTAACAATGCCATTGCATTGACTAACAATGTCTGCATTAGTGACAGAATTCCGGGACGATCGCACTTCTACAATACACAAATTTGCCCAATTTATTGTTAAATATTATTGGTACATATTTTTACTAGATTCTTTTTTTACTTTGTCCACTGTAAAAATGCTAAAATCCTCAAGTAGACAGTTAGGATACCTAGATGCCAGTTGTAGCTAACTCAATCAAGTTTGGCACAGACGGCTGGCGGGGCGTTATTGGTGATGAGTTCACCTTTGAACGCCTAGCCCTGGTCGCGCCAGTTGCAGCTAAAGTATTATATGATACATATTTTTCTACGGTGGGTAGCCGGACAATAATTGTCGGTTACGATCGCCGATTCATGGCCGAAGATTTTGCTCGTGCTGTTGCTGATACTGTCACATCTGTCGGATTTGATGTGCTACTGAGCGAAAGCTTTGCCCCAACCCCAGCTTATAGTTGGGCAGCAAAACAACTCAATGCTTTAGGGGCGCTGGTAATTACAGCTAGCCATAATCCTGGTAAATATTTGGGGTTAAAAGTCAAGGGTTGTTTTGGTGGTTCGGTGCCGCCAGAAGTCACAAAAGAGATCGAAGCGCAGTTATCGGTTGGAGTAGCTGCTAGTGGTACTCCAGGGAAGCAAGAGAAATTTGATCCTTGGCCGAGTTATACAGAAGCACTAGAAGGTAAAGTTGATATTGCCAAAATTCGAGAAGCGATCGCCTCTGGCAAATTAACATTATTTGCCGATGTTATGCATGGTGCGGCAGCTGGCGGATTGGCGAGACTACTAGGGAATCAAGTCAAAGAAATCAACAGCAATCGTGATCCTCTATTTGGTGGTGGTGCGCCGGAACCCTTGCCTAAATACCTTTCAAAGCTATTTGAAGTCATCAAAGCTCACCGAGAAACAGATAAATCAGGTTTAACGGTGGGGTTGGTATTTGATGGAGACTGCGATCGCATTGCAGCTGTAGACGGGGAAGCCAACTTCTTGAGTTCTCAAGTCTTAATCCCCATATTAATCGACCACTTAACCCTACGGCGTGGCTTTAGTGGTGAAATAGTCAAAACTGTTAGTGGTTCCGACTTAATGCCCCTGGTGGCAGCACTACATAACCTGTCAGTTTTTGAGACAGCAGTTGGTTATAAATACATCGCTGACAGAATGTTAGCAGCAAAAGTGTTGCTGGGTGGCGAAGAGTCGGGGGGAATTGGCTATGGTAGTCATATTCCCGAACGCGATGCACTGCTGTCAGCATTGTACGTCTTAGAAGCGATTGTAGAATCTGGTTTGGATTTAGGTGAGTATTATCGCTACTTGCAGAAACAAACAGGGTTTACCTCAGCGTACGATCGCATTGATTTACCCTTAGCAAGTATGGAAGTGCGATCGCGTCTTTTGCAACAACTGCAAACTCAACCCCTAACAGAAATTGCCTCTTTAGCAGTGATTGATTGCCAAACAATCGACGGCTACAAATATCGCCTCGCTGATAAAAGCTGGTTAATGATTCGGTTTAGCGGTACTGAGCCAGTTTTACGCTTGTACTGCGAAGCCCCGACAATTGAGCAAGTCCATCAAACTCTTGCTTGGGCGAAACACTGGGCGGAGTAAAATTAATTAGTTAGTCATTAGTCATTAGTCCTTTGTCCTTGGTAAATGATCAATGACTAATGACCAATACTTCGACTACGCTCAGTACAAGTGACCAATGACCAATGACTAATGACCAAATTACTCGTAGTAGCTACAGGAAATCCAGGTAAGTTGCGGGAAATGCAAGCTTATCTGGAAAATTCTGGTTGGGAATTAACCCTTAAACCTGAAGAATTGGAAATTGAAGAAACGGGCGAAACCTTTGCCGCCAACGCTTGTCTAAAAGCCTCACAAATTGCTAAAGCTACAGGAAACTGGGCAATTGCTGATGATTCGGGTTTGCAAGTAGATGCCTTAAATGGCGCACCAGGGGTTTATTCTGCACGTTACGCTAAAACCGACTCAGAACGCATTGCTAGGATATTGAGAGAATTAGATAACGAAGTCAATCGACAAGCTCAATTTGTTTGTGCAGTAGCGATCGCTCGTCCTGATGGTGCGATCGTATTAGAATCTGAAGGTATTTGTCGTGGCGAAATTCTCCATGCGCCGCGTGGTGATGGTGGTTTCGGCTACGATCCAATTTTTTATGTCAAAGAGTTGCAATTGACCTTTGCTGAGATGACACGAGAATTGAAGGGGTCAATTAGCCATCGAGGCAAGGCTTTTACAGCTTTACTTCCGCAGCTAGAGAGAGTTAGGAGTTAGGAATTAGCGTTTCCCATTGTTGGGTTGAGACTTCCATACGATTTACGATCCGGTTGCTGGCGATCCTGATTCGGGAATTGCACCTAGTACACCTTTTGAAGAAATTCCTGATGACTGGAAGTGTCCGATTTGCGGTGCTAGCAAAAAAACTTTTAAACCATTTGAGGAAAAAGTTGCAGCTTAAGACGGCAATCAATTAAGTACTCTTTTTGCACATAAACGCGAAGAATCTTTTAAGATGCTTCGCGTTCTTGATTATTTATATCTCGTTTCCAGCCTCTGGCTGGAAATGCTAATCGTTGCGGCTCTGCCGCGAGTTCGGGAGGCGGAGCCTCAATGATGGGCATTCCCAGTCGGAGACTCTTGACGAGGCAATCTTTTAAAGCTTTGTCTAGATTGGTTTTTACGTTAAGTTGACACCTGTGGGCAGTGCCGTGCCCCTACACCTGGCGATATAATGTTGTATTGGAACGGCTATATCTGCCTTAAAATGGCGTTGTTGCACGAACTGACTTTTCCCGTTATCTCCTTGATTGAGCGATCGCTTACTATACCCCTAGCCCAAAGCCCTATTCTCTCGTAAATTATTGTCAGTAATATTAATTTATTGAGAATAAAGTCTAGTCTGAAACTCTTGCTGCTTCGTTGTTTCATGACTTAACGGGAAAAGTCAGGTTGCACGAATGGGGAAAAATGGTAAGAGGAAGTAATTGAACAGTAGCGCTTCATAATTACCAATTACAAGAACCAACCAAACTAGCCACTATCTCTACTAGTTCTTCAGGATCAATCGGTTTAGATACATGAGTGTTAAAGCCACCTTCCAAGGCACGGATACGATCCTCACTATCAGCAAAGGCTGTTAAAGCAATAGCCGGGACTCGTCCACCATTGTTTGGTTTGAGCGCACGAATTTTGCGGATCAGAGTGTAGCCATCCTCCCCAGGTAACCCGATATCAGAAATTAAAACATCGGGTTGCAATTCAGATAATACTTTGCGTGCCGCATCTGCTGATATCACTGCTATAACTTTTGCTCCATCCATTTCCAACACAGAAGTAATGAAGAAGCGAGTATCATCATCATCCTCAACTACCAGAATGTCTAAACCAGCAAGAGTTCCAGAAGGTTCCATAATGACATTTTGTTCTAACTTTCTGTGACTTTTACCTGCTAATGATAAAATTAGGGCTTGAGAAACCCTCAAAATGACCTTTTTGAGATGGTGTGAAAAGTCAGAACTATATAATCAACGGTAAAACAAACAGAAAACGACTTCTAATCAATTTTAACAATTTATTGGTATGTAAATGTACATTTAATTTATAACCAAAAGTCCTCTAAATGGTAGGTATAATTTATTTTTTTATCGAAGTAAAGGAGGCTCTATCTATGGATTACTTGCCCAAGAAAAATTGGGGCAAAAATTCGCTTTATAGTTGCTTATCAAACTATTAGTGATGATTTGAATATAGCGCTTCCCATTCAGATGCGGTAGATATTGTATCACCAGTTGTAGGGTCTACCTCACGTAAACGAGAACCGCTATAATTTATGCGATCGCAGTACTTTGTGATTTACAAGTTCATAAACACACGGCTTCGATATTCTTGAGAGGTTCGATGGTTGGGCGATTGACTACGGTATTGGGAAGAGGGCGCGATCGCAATGCGATCGCTCTCTACTCCAAAACGCAAATAATGCTTCATTCTCGAAGCAACTTTACGATAAATACCTATAGTTCCTGTGTCGCAAGGTTTTCAGCGATTTTTCTCGCTATTTCCCGACAGGTCTATTATGAATTAGCAATTATTAATGATGAATTATTCTGACAAGTCTTGTCTACCATCAAGCTAATTGAAACTTTCATTCTCTCTCTTGGTTAAGTTTTATCCAGTGTAATTTCCTTTCCTTTTAGGTTTTTCACTCTTCACCTTCAGTGGTCAGAGTGCGAATTAATTCCCGAATTACATCGGTTGCCGGTCTGCCAGTGCTTGAGCAATATTTTTCCAATTTCTCAGCCTCACCTGATGTGAGATTGATTGTAAGTCGTTTAACAGCCCATTTTTTATTCATAATATTAGACAAGTTCGATTTTTCAACTACTTTTCTAATATCAATCACTTAATCTGTTACTACATGGGTATTATCAAGGAATTTTAATTCAAGAAATGATGAAGCACATTAATATGTTTTTCCAAAGAATAGTGAATATGTAAAGTCGATTTTAGAATATAAAGTTTAACTCCCTTAAAAGTAGTAACTATAAAGCAAGTGTTATGCAAGTATAAAATAAAGTCATTTGAACTAAGTAATTTACCCCAATCTACGCTAGCCCACATCAGCAGTCCAAGCTAAAGTACTACATTGGAGAGCTGAGGTAAGCCGAAGTGTCACGCCAAAGTCTAAAAATTAAAAATGGTTGCGAGTAAGCGAATTTATACTCGCTCCGCGAGAAGCAAGCTATGTGATATCATTTCACTTTGGGAACTCCAAAAAATAAATTATTCCACATTCAAGTCGTTGACTGTTGACTGTTGACTGTTGACTGAAAACTCGTGAACCGTCAACGGTCAACAGTGAAAAATAGCAATGGAATATTTTTTTACTTGGAAGTCCCTTTAATAATGATACAAATACGCTCTTTTGGGGCAAGACATCGCTACTTGAGCACTTCAGCAGACAGAATACAGCATAGGGCGACAATGCAAAAACTCCTTTTTAATGACAGAGATAGATTTAGAGCGCAGGCCCTATTCCTTGGTAAGAATATTAACTTACAGAACTTGGAAAATTACGTGTGCTTGGCGACTATGCCAGTAATAGTTACAGTCGGTGAACACGGCTGTGCGGTACTGCTGAACTATGGTGCAGTTGTCCTGTTTAACCTTGAGCCTGTGGAAAAGGTAGCCTTTTTGACCAAACTATCCTCTCAAGTTAGTGGCTCTTTTGCCAACCCAGAAACAGAAGAGGTAGAAATTCATCTCAACGTAGCAGAGAGTGAGCGAGTTAAGGAAGGAAAAATTTTACTGCATGAATTTAGTGTAGAACGCTTGCAGATAGTAGCTGATATTCTCGCCAAGAGTGTTGTGCTGTCTCACTATGAAACCAGCCTAGCGGCTGTATTTGATCAAATTGAACCGTTTGCAGCTAGTCTCCAGCGTGAAGACAGGAGTAGACGCCAGAGCCGCGAATTATTGCGTCAACTTGGGACTACCCTATTAGTTCAACATAAGATTGTTGGTCAAGTAGAGATTATCGATAAGCCGGAGTTACTCTGGGAAACCCCACAGCTAGAAAACTTATATCTGCGCTTGGAAGATGAATACGAAATTCGTGAGCGTCACCATGCCCTAGAACGTAAACTAGAGTTAATTTCTCAAACTGCACAAACGGTGCTGGAGTTCATGCAGCATAGCAGTAGTCAGCGAGTAGAGTGGTATGTGGTGATTCTGATTGTGGTGGAGATTCTGCTATCACTGTACGACATCATTTTCAAAGGTTAACGCTAAATTTGCAGAGCGTAAACCCATTAGACTCACTGAAAACCGCTATCTTCCACCGAACGATTTAGAATCACCTGCGCTAGGTACAAAATGTTAGTTAAAAACATTCTTCCCTACGAACGTGATAGAAAATACTTGTATGATTTATGATTTTTGACTCATAGTGTAAGGATTACAGATAATGCACGTTCTCAAAAGATCCATCAAACCATCCACCTATATATCGTTCCTCCACATTTACCAAACGACTTGGGGGACTGCTGGTGATATTTGTTTAATCCGTGAATCTGTAGCTAATGATAGTACAGCGAAGTTTATCGGGCACAAAATCCAACTAGTAGTTCCAAAAGGGCTGGAGCGCGATCGCATCGCCAACTGTCCAATAATTAAAGTTGCAGGTAATGTCGGCGACGGACATCCTAAAGAGCATCCGTTGGAATGGGAGGCTTATGAAGGTGTAAGTGAAGAAATAGCTTTAGCGGCTCTCAAACCTTGGGCCTTCAAGTTAATTGAACTCTAATGTGGCAATCTGACAAGCTCAACTCGCTTTGGTTCTTCTGAAACTATTTTTTCCCCTACTACAGCATGGCGTAAATAAACATACTGTTTCAAATGGCGCAAGAAGCTCGGAATATAATTCTTTTGAATGCGTGACTTTTTTACTCTGAGCGCAGCCGTTCGCGTAGCGTCCCGTAGGGAAGGGTGACTTTTGAACGCCAGTTGCAACTAGAGTGGCTCGCCGCCCAACGCACTGGCTCCTTTTGACTTCCGCCTTGCGGTACTAGCACCATCAGACATTGGCTCAAATGGAAAAATTCATCTAATAGACATAGGAGTGAAATTAATTATGCGTTGCCCGAAATTCTTGGTAGGCATAATTCATAAATTGTGCTTACGTCATTTTCACTCCTATGTCTAATGTACCAAACCAGGTTTCTAAATCCGCGTAGTTTACCGCCGTAGGCATCGCCTGAAAATCCAACAATGCTTCACCGAGATTTTCTAATTGTTCTAAAGAGAGAGTTTCAATACGATCTAGCACCTCTGGGGGTAATTCTCCCACCCGTCGAGTAAGTTGACGGAGAATCAGCAATTGCCCCTCTGCTTTTCGTCCTTCTTCCCGTCCTCGTTGTTCCCCTTCTCTTAGAATTTCTTGATAAATCACTGACTCGCGCATCATACCCTCCCGAAATAATTGTCGAATCAAGTCTTGATTGTATTTTAACCCCGCTAAGATTTGGGTGTAAGCAGAAATTTCTGGTCGTTGTCTTGGCTCAAGTTGATTAACTTTGATCACAACTTGCTGCAACAAGGCTTGGGGTTGCGTGGTTGCGGCCAGTGGTGCTAATGGTAACAAAGCTGGCTCATTGAGGAATAGTTCAGGATTTTCTTCCCATAAGCGAATCACGCGATATTCATGACGGGTAGTTTCGACACAGAAGACAGTTTCAATTACTGTTCCTGGTGCAGGGGGAAGTAATAATACGACAACTTGCGTTATTGGTAAACGATATAAACGATATAAGCGTACCCAGTAATCTACCATCCGCAGGGGTAGGGGTGGCGTAGATTCTAGTTTGGTTTGAAATTCCAGATGCAGAATGCGTCCTTGTAGCTGTAGGAATGTGACGTAATCAGCGCGAATCGGTTCGATGCTCAATTCGGTTTTGAGAACTGTGACGGAAGTTTGCGGTGTTCCTAATACCCAACTGGCAAAGGTAGCAGGATGTTTTTCGGACAGTAGTTTGCAGAGGTTATCAAAAGACATTGACGATCGCTAACAATTGAACGAGGTATTGTTATTAGGGAACTCCAAAAAATAAATTATTCCACATTAAAGTCGTTGACTGTTGACTGTTGACTGAAAATTCGTGAACCGTCAACGGTCAACAGTGAACAATAGCAATTGAATATTTTTTTACTTGGAAGTCCCTTATCTCGTGCAGTGGTTTGAGTAGGCGATGTCTACGACGGGCTATTCGGCGTCGCACCATAGATCACGGAAGCTCAATACTATACTCTGAGCGTATCTTTTTTAAATTCCTGTACTATTTACATTAATATTCCATTTCTAGCTAGGTTGAGTTATCAGACAGTAAAAAGATAACTGTAGCGGTTCCTGATTTACTAGTAAAAACCTAACTCCCTTCTCTTTCCCTACCAAGGAAAGGGCAGAAACAGCCTTTATTACTAAAGAAATTACAAATTACAAATGCATCTACAGATAATTAAAAAGCGTTCGTCGCCCTTTTTCCTTTTTCCCTTTACCCTGCTGTTGACACTCCTCCTCGCCCTGCCTTGGGTAAGTGCGAAAGAACCGCCTCGTCCGAAGCCAGAAGCTTGGCAGATTAACGGTATCGTTGCTGCTTTGGATGATAGATATGACGGAGTAAAGAAACTCGCTTTTGAAAAATTTAATGAATATGATCTAAAAAATTTGAAATCGGTGGTTCAAAAACCAGAGGATATTGCACAGAAAGTTTTCAACATCCTCAAGGATAAAACCGTTGACCCCGATATTCGTCAAAGTGCAGCAAAGGCATTGGGAAATCTAGGGGAGGCAGCCAAACCCTACGTCAAAAACATCCTCGACTTCCTCAAGGATAAAACCGTTGACTCCGGGGTTCGTATGGGTGCAGCTTATGGATTGGCAAATCTGGGGGAGGCAGCCAAACCCTACGTCAAAGACATTCTCGACTTCCTCAAGGATGAAACCGTTGACAAAAGTGTTCGTTTCAGTGCAGCAAATGCATTGGGAAATCTGGGGGACGCTGCCAAACCCTACGTCAAAGACATTCTCGACTTCCTCAAGGATGAAACCGTTGACAAAAGTGTTCGTTTCAGTGCAGCAAATGCATTGGGAAATCTGGGGGACGCTGCCAAACCCTACGTTAAAGACATCGCTGACATCCTACTGGATAAAACTATTGACCCAAGTCTTCGTTCCGGTGCAGCTTATGCATTGACAAATTTGGGGGAGGCAGCCAAACCCTACGTCAAAGACATCCTCAACTTCCTCAAGGATAAAACCGTTGACTCAGGTGTTCGTTCCAGTGCAGCTTATGCATTGCTAAATCTGGGGGAGGCAGCCAAACCCTACGTCAAAGACATCCTCGACTTCCTACTGGATAAAACTATTGACCCAAGTGTTCGTTTCCCCGCAGCAAAGGTATTGGGAAATCTGGGGGAGGCAGCCAAACCCTACGTTAAAGACATCGCTGACATCCTACTGGATAAAACCGTTGGCTTAGGTGTTCGTTCCGGTGCAGCAGTGGCATTGGTAAATTTGGGGGAGGCAGCCAAACCCTACGTCAAAGACATCGCTGACATCCTCAAGGATATAAATTTTGACCTAGATGTTCGTTCCCGTGCAGCAGTGGCATTGGTAAATTTGGGAGAGTCAGCCAAACCCTATTTCAAAGACTTCTTCGACTTCCTCAAGGATAAAACCGTTGACCCCGATGTTCGTATATTAGCAGCAGTGGCATTGAGAAATCTGGGGGAGGCTCCCAAACCCTACGTCAAAGACATCCTCGACTTCCTCAAGGATGAAACCGTTGATAAAGATGTTCGTAGAAGTGCAGCAGTGGCATTGAGAAATCTGGGGGAGGGTGCCAAACCCTATGTCAAAGACTGATGAAGTCAAAACACTGCTGACATGGTTGGGTTTTCCTAACACTAAAACGATTCCTGCTCAATTGAGTCATGAGCAAGGTAATAAAACTCTTAAAATATTTGCCCAAGCCTGGGAACCCAGCCGAGATTTTACACGATTACGAGAAGACTTAGCCAAGCAAATTGCTGTAGTTGCGAAAAAAGTCTCTTGGCGATCGCAAGACATTCTCATCCTAGAAACTCACTACAACAATCTCAAAAAAGCTGGATACAACGAAGCTGATTCGCTGCAATCAGTAATAGTTAACCTCAAGGGTCAGTAGTGGTTTTTCAGGTTTTGGCTATTATTTGCGTAAGTCCTGCTCTTGATTTAATTAAAATCTGACTTTTCACGTCGTGTAGAAAAACTAACGCTAAACCTAATCCCTGAGCAAGCTGCCCTACTAGGGAATGGAAGCGAGGTTTTCTAGATAAGAGTGAAAAATCAGATATTGGAATAAGTGGAAAAAGAGATTGTGTCTGTCCTACCGCCAAGTAGAATCAATGCTCAGTTCACCTAGAACCAAGCTTAATAAATGAAGGCGGAAGGATTAACCACGATCCCAGTTGCGATCGCGCTCATAGCGATGGTTATTGTCACGAATGTTGCGAAGGTTATTATCGCGCTCATAGCGACGGTTATTGTCGCGTTCATAGCGACGGTTATTGTCACGAATGTTGCGAAGGTTATTATCGCGTTCATAGCGGCGATTATTATCGCGCTCATAGCGATGGTTATTGTCACGAATGTTGCGAAGGTTATTATCGCGTTCATAGCGACGGTTATTGTCGCGTTCATAGCGGCGATTATTGTCGCGTTCATAGCGGCGATTATTGTCGCGTTCATAGCGGCGATTATTGTCACGCTCATAGCGGCGATTATTGTCACGCTCATAGCGACGGTTATTGTCGCGTTCATAGCGGCGATTATTGTCACGCTCATAGCGACGGTTATTATCGCGTTCATAGCGACGGTTATTATCGCGCTCATAGCGATTATTATTGTCACGAATGTTGCGAAGGTCGTTCTGGCGGTCATAATCACCATTTCTGTGGTGACGACTTTGACCTTCGTACTTACCATTATCGTTGCGTTGATAGCCGTAGCTATCTAATCCAGCAAGATAATCCACTGGTGTATTAGCATCAGCTTTTGGAGAAATAGCCAAAGCTGAAGCAGATGCTATCAAGCCTGCGAGCAAAATAGAGGTAAAGCGGTTCATGATGTGAGTCAAAAATTGTTGATAGTAATTTATGCAAGTCCAGTCTGTTTAGGAAAAGCAGATTCCACAAGTCTTTAAATCAATCCTAACAGTGTTGAATAACTCGAAAAGTTTTCTTGGGTGCGGTGATTGAGAAAAGTTTTGTTGTCTGTGGTACTCTAGACATCGCACCTTTGACCAAACCTACCAACTAGCCAATAATCTGATCTACTAGACAAAACGCACACCAATTGTGATTAGTGTGCGTCTGTGCTTAGATTTTAGAAGTTCTCGAACTTAGCGATCGCATCTTTCATCTTATCCACCACCTCATCTACAGGGATAACTCCCAATTCCCCAGAGGCGCGGGTACGGATACTCAAGGTGTTGGTTTCCACTTCTTTCGCTCCCACCACAGCCATTACGGGTATTTTTTCTTTCTCTGCATTGCGAATCTGTTTACCCAAGCGATCGCCACTGGTATCAACTTCTGCACGGATGCCTAACGCTCTCATCTTCGCTACCACATCTTTAGCAAAGTCTAACTGTGTGTCACCCACTGGCAGTAATCTAGCTTGCACTGGCGCTAACCACAAAGGGAAATCGCCTGCATATTCTTCAATTAAGATCCCAATCAACCTTTCCAGCGAACCAAAAGGCGCACGGTGAATCATCACTGGGCGTTTGCGAACACCATCTTCGGCGACATACTCTAATTCAAAGCGTTCTGGCAAGTTGTAATCTACCTGTACAGTTCCTAATTGCCACTCCCGTTCTAAGGCATCACTAAAGATAAAGTCAAGTTTTGGCCCATAAAAAGCCGCTTCTCCAATACCTTCAAAGTGATCCATCCCCAAGGTTTCAACTGCACGGCGAATTGCACCTTCGGCTTTGTCCCAAACTTCATCTGAACCGATGTATTTATCACTAGCTGGATCGCGGAAACTGAGTCTAGCTTTAAAGTTCTTCAGTTGCAGACTATTAAACACCGACAAAATCAAATCCACCACACTGAGGAATTCACTATCTAGCTGTTCTGGGGTGACGAACAGGTGAGAATCATCCACAGTAAAACCGCGCACCCGCGTTAAACCGCCCAATTCCCCTGATTGTTCGTAGCGGTAAACAGTACCAAATTCCGCCAAGCGCATCGGTAGTTCTCGATAAGAGCGTAATTCACTCTTATATATTTGGATGTGGAAGGGGCAGTTCATCGGCTTCATGACGAAGCCCTGTTCCTGTGCAGCAGCTTCAGAGTTATCTGCCATTAAAGGGAACATATCTTCTTTATATTTCTGCCAATGTCCAGAGGTTTTAAATAAGTCTACTCTGGCAATGTGAGGCGTTACTACGGATAAATAACCCCGTTTTAACTGTTCTTGCTTGAGGAAGTCTTCTAAAGTACTCCTTAACAAAGTACCTTTTGGCGTCCACAAAGGTAAACCCGGCCCCACTAGATCAGAAAATATAAATAATCCCAGTTCCTTACCCAGTTTTCGGTGATCTCGCCGCAGCGCTTCTTCTTTGCGCCGCTTATATTCAGTGAGTTGTTCTGGACTTTCCCAAGCGGTGGCATAGATGCGTTGTAATTGGGCTTTAGTTTCATCCCCACGCCAATAAGCACCAGCAACGCTTTCTAGTTCAATTGCCTTGGGGTTTAATTCGCTGGTATTTTCCAGGTGAGGCCCCGCACACAAATCCCACCATTCATTTCCCAGGTGGTAAATCGTAATTGGTTCGTTTTTGATATCTGCCAGAATTTCTAGCTTGTAAGGTTCCTTAATTTCCTGAATCCGGCGTTCGGCTTCTTCGCGGCTGACTTCTTCTCGAATAACCGCCAACTTGCGATTAATAATCTTCGCCATCTCTTTTTTGATGGCTTTGAGATCATTTTCGCTAAATGGTTCTGGATTGTCGAAGTCGTAGTAAAAACCGTTTTCAATCCAAGGGCCGATTGTAACTTGCGCCTTGGGAAACAGCTTTTGTACCGCCATTGCCATTACATGGGAAGCAGTGTGGCGAATCTTTTTTAGGTTCTCCGATTCGCTGGTACGCGGTAAATAAATTTTTTCAACTTGTTCTGACTGTTCGGACTGATTTGATGAATTTGGCGACATTGGCTGCTGAACCATTGGCGAAGTGATTACAAAAGGTGATTTATCTGAATCTGTAGGCTTATGTCAACTATAACGACTTTGATTTTTGGCAGTTCAGCTTTATTTTGCAACTACTGACTTAATTTGTGATAGGGGATAAAGATAAATTTTTGAGCGGTTGGGTGAGTCTTAAATTCAGAATTCCACGCGACGCCGAATAGCCCGCACTTCGGCAAGCTCAGTGACCATCGTAGACATCGCTAAATTATCTGATGAATTGCAACTCAATGGCATATATACCTATAAATGCCTCTCCAAAGGAACTGTACAAACCTTAGATCAAGACTATATAATAAAATCTGTGTTCTTTGTTACAAATTTTTACATCCTCTAATTATGAGGAAAATCAAAAAAGTGTTAAGAAACGTAAATAACGTTAATATTAGTAAGAAAGTTTGAAATATCCTTCCCATTTATGTCAGACTCAAATTTACCAGGGACAGATTTGCTAGAAACGGTTTTAGAACCCCTGCTGGAAGATTTTCAGCATTGGTTTGCGCGATCGCGTCATTTACTCGAAACCGAGCAACTATCATTCATAAGTCACCAAGAGCAATCTGACTTGCTTTTGCGGGTTAAGCAAGCGCAGGATGAACTAAATACGGCGAAAATGCTGTTTAATGCTACTGATAAACAAGTCGGGATTGATATGGCAACGTTAATGCCTTGGCATGAATTAGTAACAGAATGCTGGAATGTTGCAATGCGCTTTCGCCAAGGGCGTGAAGCCTAAGCAACAGATGGGAGCATCTGCTAAATTTTGGCAGACTACTTAACGATGTCTCAAGACTTGCCTCTTTGTGTCTACACAAGACGGTAAATCAGCCGTTAAAGAAATAGTAAAAAACTCTTAACAATTTCTTAACACTCTTTGGATTAACAAAGTAATGTATCCTATGCTACCGTAAGTGGAATAACGGTTGACAAATAGCTTCATATAAATGTAATAGCACCAAGGGTGCGTCAAATACTCGTCTTAACTGTGAGTCACAGTATCGGCGAAGCAAAGCGTTACAAAATAAAGTTTTAAAAATTGCTGTCCTGGAGGAAAATTCAATGTTACACCTACTTTACATTCTTGCTTTTACAATCCTTGCATTTATAGCTGTTGGCAACTTAATTCGTAACCTGATCATGTTCAGTTTTGATCGGGAGCGAACTTACCCGACGAATTCCTCGCCAATGAATAATCAAGGCAACTATGGTTATTATTCATCAAAAAAACAGTTTGTACCGCATCCAGAGTTATTAGATAGTGCTGGCAAGTTAATAAAAGAGCCACTTTTGGTAATGCGTTCAATTAACGTTGAAGATGCGCGTCAACATCTCGATGCACTTTACGAAGCATCCCCAGGACATAAAAGAGAAAATTCTGAGGAAGCATAAAAAAAGTTAGAAGTTAAGAGTTAGGAATGTAGCATCCTGAAATTCATTACAGTTTCAGGATACTACATACTTAATGGGTGGATGGTGTGATGAGATAATTCGTGAAGCACTCAATGAAGCTACTGGAAGGTAGTTTTCAATACTCTGGTCGTGATTAGAAGATACAAGTACCCGAACAACAGCCATCTAAACTGCTTTCTTAGTACAGCTTTGCGTAAAATCGTGGCGAATTCAGAGGTGAAATTTAAATGCAAAGTAGCGCAGAGGTAAGCGCATATCTATATGGGTTTGAGGCTTTTTTATGCCTCAAGGTCAAACTATTAAGCATAAAATTGGGAGTGGATCATTCACCACTCCCTAATTTTTTTACGCTTCGATAACTACCCGAAGATTGCCCCGTTTTTTTGCAACGCGACAAGCAGTCGTAGTACCAGAACGCTCGAATTCTAAATCGAGGATGGTGGGGCCGACTCGCAAATTATGAAATGACAAGCGATTAATCGATTCTGGCAAAGCAGGGTCGATTATTCGCAGGCAGTTATTTTGAGCATCAGGTACCAAGTTAACCATCATTTGCAGTAGTTGGAAGACACTACCAGTAGCCCAAGCTTGGGGAGTACAAGCAACTGGATACTGCACGGGGGCATTATCACCGTTCCGTTCGTAGCCGCAGAATAGTTCTGGAGGACGTTGATAAGGCTGCTGACTAGTCATGTCGAATAAACCTTGGAAAATTTCTAGGGCTTGATCGATAAGACCCAGCGATCGCAATCCCATTGCAATCAGAGCGTTATCATGAGGCCAAACCGAACCAGTATGATACCCCATTGGATTATAAGCAGGTGACAAACTACTCAGGGTACGAATGCCCCAACCATTAAACATATCTGGTGCCCGCAATCGTTCTGCTACACTATAGGCTCTTTCGTGGGTGAAAAGACCCAAATGTAGACAATGACCAGGATTTGAGGTGATACTGTCTACTGGTTTGCCATCTCCATCCAAAGCCAAAGCGCAGAAATCTAGGTCTTCTACCCAAAAATCTCGATTAAAACGAACCTTGAGACTTCTAGCCTCTTCTTGCCAACGATCTGCCAAATCAAGCCGCTTTTTCATCCTAGCGATTTCTGCTAGACGCATTTTTGCAGCATAAACATAAGCTTGCACTTCACACAAGGCAATTGGGCCGTTGGCTAATTCTCCCTTGTGATTTACGATACAGTCATCAGAATCTTTCCAACCTTGGTTAGGAAGACCACGTTTGGATTTACGGAAGTAACTGAGGTAGCTGGTTTCTTTCGTATTGCGATCGATCCACTCCATTGCTGCTAGAGCATTTGGCCAAAGTTGCTCTAGGAGTTCGTGATCGTGAGTCCAAGCATAATGTTCGGCATACAGCATCAGCCACAGGGGAGTGGCATCAACTGTACCGTAGTAGGGTGTATGGGGAATTTCTTGACAACGAGCCATTTCTCCCAAACGTAACTCGTGCAAAATCTTACCCGGTTCTTCTTCGCGCCATTCGTCGTCGATTTTACCTTGGTATGCCGCAAGTAATATCAGGGTTTCTTTGGCGATTTGCGAGTTTAACATCAGGGTTTGAGAAGCTGTAATCAGCGAATCCCGCCCAAATAGTGTCGAAAACCACGGCACTCCAGCCGAAACTGTCTTATGCTTACCAAAAGACTGGCGCAACAAATACATATCCTGCTCGGCCCGCTCAATGACTCGATTGAAGGTGTTCTTATCTGAGCTAATGCGTGTAATTTGCTGTACCCAGTTTTGCTCCTCCATCAACTCAGCAGCTTTCGCCTGTCCTAAAGTGAAGGCGGCGCTGACGGTTGAACTGGACTGATTGTTTTTCAACATGTTCAGCCGATAGCCCAGCTTGTGGGTTTCGTGAGAAGCCAACTCTAGCTGCCAAACCGCAGTGTAACCCTTGAAATAGTCTGGTTGGCGATGCTGGAATAAAATCCGGGATTCCATTACTGAGCCATCCAGACCTTGATAGGCGAGTGTTAAGGATTCTTCTCTAAAAGTTGGTGGTTCTTTGGATATAGGCGAAACACCATCGGCTAGAGAAATTCCTTCTTCAGCCGTTGGTTCTACTAGACGTAAAAGCCTACCTCGCTTTTCTCTGTCATAGCCCCGGACTTCAAATAAATCAACAAAATCCGCATCAAAGCTGATGGTTAGTTCAAAATTGACAGTGGTTGTGCTGTAATTAGATACTTCTATTTCTTCAAATAGTGCCCCATTCAGCACCATTTCCCGGCGAATTCCCACAGTTTCGGCTCTTAGGCGTTCGTCGATTCTGGGGTTGGTACACAAAGCTGAGAGTGAAAACCCTTTTTCAGCAGTACTACTGAGAAGTACAGGCGATCGCCCTTCAATTTGCAACTCCAAGCGATTGAGAAATCTCGTATCACAACAAAACAATCCCATGCTGGGATTGCCATCGTTGAGGGAACAGCCAGAAATATTCCCGATAGTATCCGTCACGAAAAATAAATCATCATCTTTAACCGTCAGTGTCGGTTGTGGTCTTTCACTCACAACACAAGGCCACTCCGGGATAGGTAATTGTTCGGCAGGAATAAAAGTTTTTCCATCTAGGAAAATTTTTTCCGTGGTCATTAGCGTATCCGGTGTCATTAGCAAAAGTTCCGTGTACAGGTCTTCTGAGTTGAGATTTCCGAACCCTCACAACTTTCAAAAAAAAAAGACGCTTTCTAAAACTTGCTTGAGCCATTGGAGCCAAAATAATACTTACCTACTGCTGACAACATAGCAGCGCTCAAACTTGTATAAGTAGATATCTATAAACTTATATTTTATAACTCTAAAGTCAAGGCTGAAAACTGAGGATTTTTAGATAATTGATCTAAAGCTCCCATTCCTCCCGCCACTATATCGATATTCCGATTATTGGCGGGAGGAATGGGAGAGAAATTAAGAAACGTTTCCTGAACATTTTTCTGTATAGCAGAAACCGTGAGGGAATTTGCTCTCTACTTTTATACGATTTTGTCTTAAATAGCTATGATATTTGATTAGACTAATTTATGATAATTAATTGATTATATTATGTGAATGTATCAGTAATGGTTTTTGGGTAAGAAAATTTATTTAGTCGGCATAAATCAACGTCAGCGATGTCTATTGAGAGGCTACACCAATGCCTAGACTATCAATCACTGATCAGTGGTTATTAGTAAATATGACAATCAAAACTATACAGCGCTTAGTTATTTGGTACTTAGTCTGGAAATATTTTAGTTGTGCAAGCATATTTCAAAGTTGGTCGAGAATGTATATTGGGCGTAGTAGGTTGTCAATCAACAAATCAAGTTGTACTCCTCCTAATTGGTAACGAAGTGTTGCGCCTGCTTTGGCAGAAAGTGCTTAAGCGCGTTCTTTACATATTGCAACTCTCTATTTAACTTGAGAGTCCCTTGGAATTTGTACAATGCAGCTGTGACTTTTGATCTTGTCGAGGTTGAGCGTTTAACAATAATTCATGAGCATTTCGACTTCTGTGCTGAGTGATCTGCTAAAGTCCCTAGCATACTTGCGGCCCCAGCTATATTTTAAGGCTTCACTAACGGCGCTCTCCCATGCGATGGAAGATCAAGTTTTGGCTGCGACTTTAGCACAACCCCTTGTAATTGCTAGTTTCCAGCGAGAGCGATTCTACCGCCAAGAAGCTCATCGCTACCAGCGACTTGCGTTGCGGAGTAACCAAATATACGTATTAGCTGCCCCTGAAACGGATTTCGTCAACAGTTCAGAATACTACGAAAAGGTCGCTTTTGAGCCAACGGATGGCTTAAGTCAAGAGTGGCATTTGGTAGTGATTGCAGACAATTATGCTACTTGTCTAGTTTGCCGGGAAAACCTTGGTTCTATTGCCAAAAACAAGCAAGTACCGGAACTAAGCCCTAATCTGGATATAGACACAGCGCGAAGATTTGAGGGAGTTTGGACATCGGAAAGGGGAGTTAGTCTCAAAGCAGCCGAATTGCTGTTAGACAGGATTTTAGTTTACAGACCAGAACTGGCAAGTAAAATTGAGGAGGCACGTCAGAGGTTTGGTATAGGAGAGCCGCGAAGCCACTCTGGAGCAGAACAAATCAACGAATATGCTTGTGACATCGATACAGATCCCTTTGTGCAGCGCTTAGTAACTTACTTGCAAGCTAGTCAGTACAAATTGCACAAAGCCTACCGTTCAATTGCTGCCAAAGCACGAAAAGAACGATTAGTCAACTCCATTAGCACAGCCATTCGGCGATCGCTCGATCCACACGAAGTTCTCCAGGTGGCAGCACAAGAATTAGGGCAACACCTAGAAGCTTGTCGCTGTCTAATTTACCGCGCTCAAGCCACAGATAGCCAAGCCATAATTGAACACGAGTTTTTGAATCCCGGCATTTTATCGCTTCGTGGGCAAACCTGGGAGTTAGAGAAAAATTCTCTATTTCGGGACATAGTGCAACAACGCGAAGGGGTTTGTATTAGCGATACGTTAAATGACCCTCGTATTAATAATTCGCCAGCCCTCTCCTTGATCGCCAAAAAGTTTGCCATTCGTTCTTGGTTGATGGAACCAGTATTCTATCAGGGGCGATTATTGGGCATCGTAGAGTTGCACTATTGCCGAATGCCACCACACGAGTGCCAACCTGGGGAATTGGATTTGGTAGAAGCGATCGCCACCCAAGTGGGAGCAGCTCTCATCCAAGCGGAAGCTTACGCCAACCTAGAAGAACTTAACCAGCAGTTAGAAGCCCTAGACCGCACCCGCAGCAACCTCATAGCCATCACGGGGCATGAACTGCGTACCCCCCTATCTACCATTCAAGTGTGCCTAGAAAGCCTTGCGAGTGAGCCTGATATGCCTTTAGAGTTGCAGCAAATCATGCTCAACACTGCTCTTTCCGACTCAGAACGGATGCGAAAATTGGTACAAGATTTCCTCACACTTTCCAACTTGGAAAGCGGTCGGGTGGAATGGCATCCAGAATCCCTCACCTTACAAGAGTGTATAGATTTATCACTCAGCCGCAATCGCACGCGTTCTTCAACGGAAAAGCCGCCGAAAATCAAGACCGAAATTGCCGAAAACCTACCTTTGGTTAGAGCTGACGGTGATTGGCTAGTAGAGGTACTGGCAAAACTGATGGACAACGCCTATAAATTTACGCCACCCCAAGGAGAAATCACCATTAAAGCGATTTACAACAGCCATCAAATGGTCGAGGTTACCGTGGCTGACACTGGACGCGGCATTGAACCAAATCGTTTAGAAGTAGTTTTTGACCGCTTCTATCAAGAAGAGGGAGCGCTGCGCCGCACCACCGGCGGGACTGGACTTGGTTTAGCAATTTGCCGTCAAATTGTTAATGGCTGGGGTGGGGAAATTTGGGCAGAGTCAACTGGCAAAGACCAGGGTAGTCAGTTTCACTTCACCATCCCGATTGTTCAAGGTAGCCAAGAGGAAAAGCGGACAAAAGTCAAGAGTAAATAGGTATTAGTCCTTTGTCATCAGTCATTAGACATTGAGCATGGGGCATTGGTTTTTAACAAATGACAAAGAACAAAGGACAAATGACTAAAAACTGTTACAGTCTATGACGCGATCGCAATATGATCCTGGTTGCGGTGTTAGGATTCCCTAAAAACGTTGAGAGAACAACCTATGGCAGAAACACTCTCTGGACAAACCCCACTATACGGTGGCAGCACCGGTGGCTTGCTCACAAAAGCAAACGTAGAAGAAAAGTACGCTATTACTTGGACTAGCCCGAAAGAGCAAGTTTTTGAATTGCCTACAGGTGGTGCTGCTACTATGCGGCAAGGTGAAAACCTGCTGTATATAGCTCGTAAAGAATATGGAATCTTTTTGGGCGGTCAGCAACTCCGGAAACTCAAAATTACAGATTACAAAGTTTACCGGATTCTACCCAACGGAGAAACTACTTTACTTCACCCAGCTGATGGTGTATTCCCTGAAAAGGTTAACCCAGGTCGTGACAAAGTGCGTTATGTAGACCGTCGTATCGGACAAAACCCCAGCCCCTCTAAAGTTAAGTTTAGCGGTGTTACTACCTACGACGCTCCGTAACTAGCTTTTAGTAGCTAATGGGTAATTAGTAATGGGTAATTGGTAACTAAAAACCCATTACCCATTACCAATTACCAATTACTTTTAAAAAATAATGATGTTTCCGGATTTCTCCCAGTTTTCCACCCTAGCGCAACAAGGCAATTTCGTCCCGGTATATCAAGAATGGGTGGCAGACCTAGATACGCCCGTATCTGCTTGGTATAAAGTCTGTGCAGATCAGCCCTATAGCTTTTTGTTGGAATCGATCGAAGGTGGGGAAAAACTGGGACGCTATAGTTTAGTAGGTTGCGATCCTCTGTGGGTTTTGGAAGCAAGGGGCGATCGCACAACCCAAAAAAACCGTGATGGTTCACAGGTAGTTTTTGCAGGCGACCCTTTTACAGCTTTAGCCGAATGTTTATCACCTTTTCAGCCAGTTAAATTACCACAGCTACCGCCAGGAATTGGCGGTTTGTTTGGGTTTTGGGGCTATGAATTAATTCGCTGGATTGAGCCGCGTGTACCAATTTATCCACCAGATGAGCGAAATATCCCTGATGGGTTGTGGATGCAGGTAGACCACCTATTGATTTTTGACCAAGTGAAGCGGAAAATTTGGGCGATCGCTTATGCTGATTTACGTAATGTAGAGACGTTAGATGTAACGTCTTTACACGCAGCATATCAACAAGCGTGCGATCGCGTCACCCAAATGCTCGAAAAGCTATCTCTGCCTCTATCGCCAGAAAAAACTCGCTTGGAATGGAAACCGCCAGGGAGCAGGGGAGCAGAGGAGCCAGGCCGCAAAGCAGCAGAGGAGTATCAGAGTAACTTTACCCGCCCTGATTTTTGTGCCAGCGTCCAAAAGGCCAAAGACTACATCAAAGCAGGCGATATCTTCCAAGTAGTAATTTCCCAGCGACTATCAACAGCATACACAGGCGACCCCTTTGCCCTTTATCGCTCCCTACGTCAGATAAATCCTTCGCCTTACATGGCTTACTTTAACTTCCAAAATTGGCAAATCATCGGTTCCAGCCCTGAAGTGATGGTGAAAGCCGAAACCGATTCAGATGGTGGAGTCATAGCAACAGTACGCCCAATTGCCGGGACGCGTCCACGGGGTAAAACTACTCAAGAAGATGCAGCTTATGCGAAAGATTTACTTGAAGATCCCAAAGAAGTTGCCGAACATGTGATGCTTGTAGATTTAGGGCGCAATGATTTGGGGCGTGTTTGTGAAAATGGTAGCGTCAAAGTTGATGAATTAATGGTAGTTGAGCGCTACTCTCATGTGATGCACATAGTCAGCAATGTTGTAGGTAAATTAGCACTTGGTAAAACAGCATGGGATTTATTGAAAGCTAGCTTCCCAGCAGGTACGGTAAGCGGCGCACCCAAAATTCGGGCGATGGAAATTATCCACGAGTTAGAGTCTAGCCGTCGGGGTGTTTATTCTGGTGTGTATGGATATTACGATTTTGAAGGGCAATTAAATACTGCGATCGCAATTCGTACAATGGTAGTACATGATAATACGGTAAGCGTGCAAGCCGGTGCAGGTATGGTGGCTGATTCTGAGCCAGAAAAAGAATACGAAGAGACGCTGAATAAAGCTAGAGGTCTATTAGAGGCGATTCGTTGTTTGCGTTGAACTCGGCCTTGAAGACTAATAGCCCAATTCAGTTATTCTGCAAGAACCTCTCCCCCAACCCGACAACGGTTGGGGTCTGGAAACTACTGGTCTGTCCCATTAATTTTGCTGGGTTGTAGAGACGCGAAATTTCGCGTCTTTACAGGGTTTTGGTAACAAACTAATCAATCAGAATTAATGAGACAGAGCACTAGTAGTCTGTCCCATTAATTTTGCTGGGTTGTAGAGACGCAAAATTTCGCGTCTTTACAGGGTTTTGGTAACAAACTAATCAATCAGAATTAATGAGACAGAGCACTAGTGGTCTGTCCCATTAATTTTGCTGGGTAATACTAAATCGTGATTAAATAGCAATGTTAGTATATCCGTACCCACAAGCTTACAGGCGATCGCGTGCATAATGGGATTTCGCCCCTTGTCTGCCTGTATAGTTACTTTCGCTAATTAATTGCACACTGGTTTTTATTCGTTAATTGTAAAACCGGGCTTGATATAAGTACAGTAACAGTTCGACTTGCTGTATGAGAATCTAGACCAGACTTTAAAAGTTGATTTATCAATATCCTTCTATTTTGGATTACATAGGTTTTACTTTGAACTGCAAGATGTTTAGAAACAATTTGTGCTACTTCTAAACCTACATATCCACAATACCGTGACAAATTAGGAAGCTTCATAAATCCAATCAACATCAAACTTTTTCCAAAGCTAAAGAAAGTTTTTTATACGTATCGAAAATAAGTCCTGGTATTCAAATCCAAGACCCCAGTTTAAGTTACTACACACTAAAAATAAACAAACTTGATCGTCCCAATTGGCTGAGTAAATCGCCCAAAGAATTCCAGTTACCGCAATAGCGATTCAGAGGTTAGTGAAAACCAGCCCTTTGTCGTCTTGATCGGCAGTGAGAAACAATGACCAGGCTTGATTTCCATTAATGGTATCAAAGTTGTTTAAATCAGGTCTAAAAACGACTAATCCAATCAAATTTTTTCTGGGGTAATCAAAATCAGTTTTCATAAGTTTGCCTCTAAATTGTTTTATTTGTCAACTGAAGAAAATTCGTAAATCTAAAGTGTCTCTCTACAGGCTGGTTAGCCATCCAATCAAACCCTGTCCGGTGAAAACTTCCAAAGCTATAAATGAGACAAAACCAATCATTATTGCCAAACGCCCATTGAGTTTTTCGGTCTATTCGGTGAAGCCTGTCCGTGGGGTTTGATCAACAGAAACCTTGTATCATTTTTTATTATTTTTAAATTGATAAAAATTATTGTAAATAATTATTACAAATAATTGACATAAAAAAAGTAGTGATATCCGTACTAAGCAAGTAGGGTATTTTGGGTTTGTGCGAGAAGTAGGCAATGTCTAAGGGACTTCCAAGTAAAAAAATATTCCATTGCTATTGTTCACTGTTGACCGTTGACGGTTCACGAGTTTTCAGTCAACAGTCAACAGTCATCAGTCAACGACTTTAAGTGGAATAATTTATTTTTTGGAGTTCCCTAAAAAGGGCTGTGATGCTCGAACACGCACAGGGGCGATCGCACAAGAAGACTAGATTTAGCTTCTCCAAAAGACGCGATCGCTTCAGTTAAGGGACTTCCAAGTAAAAAAATATTCCATTGCTATTGTTCACTGTTGACCGTTGACGGTTCACGAGTTTTCAGTCAACAGTCAACGACTTTAATGTGGAATAATTTATTTTTTGGAGTTCCCTAAAGATTGTTTATCAAAATTTCATGCATCTAGAGACGTGCAATGTCTACGACGGGCTACGCCTACACTTTTGGAAGTGAATATGCACAATTGCTGGCTTTGTGCATATTCTGTTTTAAGCAAAACTTATATTTCTATAAGCAGAATTTATTAACTTATAACTGAGGAAGTCTTGCTTATTTGTAACGAACTTGTTATGTTTCTTTACATATAGATACAAAAGCAACCTAAATGCGTTAAACCACTGTTGATCAAGGTTTTCTAGATAACTATGCAGTTGAGCCTGCAATCTGCTTTGCTGAGTATCTAAACTCATAGGCAAGATGAATCGCTATGCCTTTGGTAAAGCGATGTCTACGCCAAGACTGCTGAGTGCCTTTGTTAACAGCTAAACGCATTTCGCTTCCGTATTTGCACATTTGATTTTCACATACGATAGAACTGTAATTTTCTTTTGGGAACATCTGCTATGTCTTTTACCATCCAGTCGGCTCAAAGTATTTTTCCAGGCACCCTAGTTGCTGACATTGTTCCAACTGTTGTCGAATCATTCTCTCAGCTCAATGCTGAAGATCAACTAGCATTACTCTGGTTTGCCTATACCGAGATGGGTAGAAGTATTACGGTTGCTGCTCCAGGCGCAGCTAACATGATCCTTGCACAAGGCTTACTTGAACAAATAAAGCAGATGCCTTTTGAGGCTCAAACGCAAGTCATGTACGATCTGGCTAACCGTGCTGACACTCCCCTTTGCCGTTCCTATGCATCCTTCACCGTAAACATCAAATTGGGCTTCTGGTATCAGTTAGGAGAATGGATGGCGCAGGGAATCGTTGCTCCGATCCCAGAAGGCTACAAGCTTTCTTCTAAGGCTGCTGATGTGTTGCAAGCCATCCGAAATGCTGATTCAGGTCAACAAATCACAATTTTACGCAATACCGTAATTAGCATGGGATTTGACCCGAACGCTCCCGGTAGTTACAAAAAAGTCTCAGAACCTGTGGCTCCTCCCACTGCACCAGCATTTCGGACTAAAGTCACCATTGAGGGTATCAACAACGCTACGGTGTTGGGCTATATCAACAACATGAATGCCAATGACTTTGATGCTGCGGTTGCTCTGTTTCGCTCTGAAGGTGCCTTGCAACCCCCCTTTGAAAGACCGATTGTTGGTCAAGATGCAATCCGCGCTTATATGCGTGAAGAATGCCAGGGATTGAAAATGATACCAGAGCGTGGTATATCTGAGCCAGTAGAAGATGGCTATACACAAGTTAAAGTCACAGGTAAAGTCCAAACCCCTTGGTTCGGTGCCAGTGTTGGGATGAATATTGCATGGCGGTTTTTGATAGATCCCCAAGGCAAAATCTTTTTTGTAGCAATTGACTTGCTCGCTTCTCCGAAAGAACTGCTCAACCTAGTACGTAAATAAACCACTCTTTTAAGGGCACGGCACTGCCGTGCCCCTACGAAAAACTGTGATTCAATTAACTGAAAATAGCTGTGAACGTGGATGAGGGAAGGAGCGACGCCGAATAGCGCATCGTAGACATCGCCACCTGGGTATGCTTAAACAAAAGAAACTTATTGACACTCTCCGACCTAAAGGTACGGAGATTATTAAGAGATTGCGCTCTTAATATCCTGTTTACACAGGTTCCCAGGCTCACCACGTTTGCACACAAGGTGCGTAGTGATATCTCCTCAAGGAATTTCTAGCGTAGACTTTCCCCCAGTCCGGGGGTAGGTTTTTAAATCTTGTACTGATTAGACTATTTTAACATGACTTAAGCCTAAAGCTTTCATCCCTTGCCTGAAGTACGGAATACGGCGCTATGCGCCTGTTCCTCAAGGGTTTTCAGCATTTTCCTTATAAGGGCTTATTTGGTATTTTCATTGTGCGATCGCTGTTGAAAGCAACCGATTCATTGGCAATATTGTAAAAGATTGTTAAATAGTTTTAAGGTTGGCGCAGAGTTTTTAAAAGTCTCTGAATTAGAGCTATTTACAGCAATTATCGATTAGATACTGTAATTTTCAAATGATAAATGGAGATTTGGGAGGCGGGCTGTATGGATGCTGATGAACTTCTCAAACGCTATTGTGCAGGAGAGAGAAATTTCCCTCAAGTAAGCCTGCACTTAGTTAACCTCAGCGAGATGTGTTTAGCTAGAATCAATTTGAATCGAGCTAACTTGGCTAATGCGACTTTATCACAGTCCAACCTAAGCAAAGCAAACCTGAGCGAAGCAAATTTGACTGCGGCGGTTCTCTGGAGAACTGACTTCAGTGAAGCAAATCTAATTTTGGCAAACCTCAAGGCTGCTAATCTGATACGGGCAACTCTTAGGAAGGTGGACTTGCGTAAGGCTTCCCTAATAAAATCAGACCTACGTTTAGCAGACTTGCATGATGCTGACCTCAGTAATGCAAACTTGGCTGGGGCAGATTTGCGCTATGCTAACCTTAGTGGTGCTTTTTTGACTGGGGCAAATCTCAATGGTGCAAACCTGACTGGCGCAAAGTTGAGCAATACAGACCTGAGTCATGCTAGTCTTGTCAAAGCTATTTTGTACAAAACTGATCTAAGTTACGTTGATTTGACGGAAGTAGATTTAACTGGGGTCGATTTGCACCACTGCTTAATTAACGGAGTCACCCTACCTGAACGAAGCTTAATTGAAGTGGGTTGAGCGTCGCTGCGGTCTAATTGAAAATTCAGTCTTTAATTTAGAATCACAACTTGAGATATTAGCAAAGAGCGATCGCAGATGAATAATATCTGTTGAAAGCTTCGGTCGAAGGAAGGGTTTTGAAATCTGCCAAACTTTCAGTTACTCTAAATAGGGTGTATTTAAATCTGTAACAAATATTTATGCCTCCTCGTTGGCCTCGCAAACCCGATCGCAAAGACCCTGATTACCGCAAGATCGATGACAGAATGAATTTTGCTGTGCATGTAGCGATCGCTGCTACGATTAATTCTGGCTTGTGGTTTTTCCACATCTTGAAAGGCACTACCTGGGAGTGGCTGCCTTTGGTGACTTTAAGTTGGACAGGAATAGTGTTGGTGCATCTGATTTATATTAGTGCGATCGCTAACTACACCGAAACTCCACCAAAATCCACCTGAAGATGGATTACTCATGCTGGGGCGATTGTAACCTCTGGTAGTAGGATTAGGCTGTTAATTGAGCCATAATGTAAAAAAGGCTGAAATTTAGCACTTTTTCTTCTTAATGTAGGGTTATTTTTATGGCTAAGACTAACACCACAGAACTACTAGAAGCCCTAGCAGCTGAAATTGGCGAGAGCGTCTACATAGACGTTGCCAAATGGCATCTTTATTTATCTAATGCCAAACTGCATACAGTTGTTGCCGAGCAACTGTATCCCCTAATTACTTCCAACGCTGTAAATGAAGACCGAGTTTTACAAGTCTTGGGATCGATTCCAATAAAAATTGGCGGCGGGAAACGTGAAGTTCCTTTAATCGATTTTCTACCCCTGCAATGCCAAGTGAATTTAGTACATATTTTGGAAAAATATCAACGTGATTTCTAATCGCTAAAACTAAAATTATCTTAGTTGGACAATTTTATTAATCAGCATTACCTGATTCTATTTTAGCTTCTGGATTAGGTATCTATTTGCAGTGCCTATTTTATAAAAATGAACTCCACAGATACACACAAATCAATCTCGTGTAACTTATGTGTGGATATCTGATAAAAATTTCCTTTAACAATTAAGGAATCTCCGCGTTCAAAATCGGTTTAGATTTGAGCGAGTTTATCTTGAAACTCGCTTTGAACTTCCATGCAAACTCATTGAGGCAATTTCTATGCTTTTACAAGTCAAAGATAGTGGCGAATTGGTAAAGATTGTTGAAATTCAAGAACTACTTGATCCGAATAGTGATGTTGTTCACGGAAAAGACCAAGAAGGTCAAGAAGAACAGCAACCTGAAAGTTTTAAAAAAGAAAATCTCGTTTTTCCTTCAGGTGAAGTTCTACCACGCTGTTGGTTAGATGCTGACTATAGACACGACAACGGTTAATTATTTTCAAGTCACTTGAGTTCGACGGTTCATGTAGTAATTTTCAGAGTGATTTGTTTGTAGCAAGCGGCTCCAGCCCTGCTTTTGTGCAACTTGAATGCTAATTAGCTTAAAAGCAAACTGATTTCCTAATTATCAATCTACAGATCCCCGGCTTCTTTAATAAGCCGGGGATCTGGCTTTTCACAAAGAATTTATGATTGCTATATATAACTCAATACAGTTCAGTTAAGGATAATTGTAGGTTGGGTTGAACTTTAGTGTTACCCAACAAATGCCCGAAAATGTTGGGTTTTGTTCCTCAACCCAACCTACGCAAATTTATTTTTCTGGCTTAACCCAAGCGTATTGATATATAACTATGTTCCAGATGATGATGCAGCTTTTTCTCCTACCGTCACCGTTTCATTCTGCTGAAATTGAGGGAAAAATGTCTTAGTAATCCAGTCAGTCAAGATGTGAGACAGTAATCCCATAGGGCCAGCAAACAAACACAGTGCAAGGGAGTGAATTGTCCAAATACCTGTTTTTTGTCCTTCCCAATAAATCCATCGCCCGACGAATAAATCCATCACTAAAAAATGAATCCAACCCGTTGCAGCAGCCGTTTCATCTGTAAAAAATTTAGCGATATCGGCTAATTGGGGATTCGATAAAGCTTGGGCATTTTCTGGTGTAATGCTGTTGATAAACAAATACACATACGCCCCAGCTAAAATCACAAAGGGCAGATATGATGACATAATCTGCCGTGTAACTTTCCAATTTGGCAATAAAATCATCAACGCCCAAAAAGGCAATACGAAAAGATTGGCAACGTTAAATAGTTGAGAGATGGTCATAGTTTTATCAAATGAAGATTGAGGGTTTAAGGAGAGACGCGATTAATCGCGTCTGTACAATAGAGAGGCGATTAATGGCGTCTGTACAATAGTTAGGAGTTATTAAAAGTAAAAAATTAGGAACTTTAAGTTATTAGTATTGTTTTTATTTTAAATCAACTAATACATAATAGGGGAATAAATTTACCATTATAAGTTGCTCTAAGCCTCGTAATAATCGATAGATAGGCAAAGGGCAAAATTCCCTTGTTAAAGGTAGGCAAACTTCCCCCACAGTGTACTAATTATTCCTAACTCCTAACTCCTAACTCCTAACTCATAAAGCTACAAGTTGTGATTCGATTTCTGAAGACTTCAAATCACGTCCTATGAAAACTAAACGCGTTTGTCGGGACTCTTCGGGTTTCCAGGGGCGATCGTAAAATTTATCAAATCGGGTTCCCACGCCTTGCATCACTAGGCGCATGGATTTATTTGGCACTGCCACAAAGCCTTTAATCCGGTAAATTTCTTGTTGTTGTGCTAATTTCTCTAACTGCTGTTGCAGCTTTTCTGGGTCAAAGGTACGATCCAAAATTAAATTAGTTGAGGTAATTTCTTCGTCGTGATTGTGGTCTTCTTCGGTATCGTGATGACTAGGACGAGAATCTAAATTATCTTCGACTGCGGCTTGGAATCCTAATAATATAGATGCGTCTAGTTGAGAACCATTGCTCTCAACAATCTTCACCACTCTGGGCAATTCTTGCTTAATCAATTCCTCAACTCTGGCTTTTGTCTCGGCATCTACCAAATCAATTTTATTTAACACCACTAAGTCTGCACAAGCAAGTTGGTCTTCAAACAGTTCTTGTAAAGGTGTTTCGTGTTCTAGACTATCATCTGCTTGGCGCTGGGCTGCGATCGCCTCTAGATCACTAGCAAATGTCCCCGCCGCTACCGCCGCACAATCTACCACGGTAATTACAGCATCCACAGTAGCCGCATTGCGAATTTCTTGCCAACGAAAAGCCTTTATTAGTGGTTTTGGCAAGGCTAAACCAGAGGTTTCAATCAAAATGCAGTCGATGCTATCCCGCCGCTTGATTAACTCTTGCATCATCGGGTAAAACTCTTCCTGCACGGTGCAGCATAAGCAGCCGTTAGTTAATTCAAAGATATTAGTGTCGCCCTCGCCATCTTCGGGACAAATTTGACAGGATTTTAACAATTCGCCATCAATACCGAGTTCGCCAAATTCATTGACTAAAACGGCAATGCGGCGTCCTTGATTGTTTTGTAGCAGGTGGCGAATTAGGCTGGTTTTTCCACTACCTAAGAAGCCTGTAATTACTGTGACAGGAATTTTCGTAGCCATATTTTTGCCTGATTTACTCAGTATGGTAAGTTTTACGGGTTACAAACTTAAATACTGAGATTAAGCTTGGTTTGAAGATTGACTTAGTTATTTTACAGCTATTTTCAGGTAAATAGACCCGCGGCGTAGGGGCACAGCAATAGCCTATTTGATACAGCAATTTAATCCGGTACAACAAGGGTTTGAAGTCCTTAAATTTCAAGAACTTCAATTGATATAGTTCCAATTAGTCAGAATTTGCTTGACCGAGGAAGGGCGAGTGTGGAAAAGACATGACGGGCAAAATTTAACCCATCTCATCAGAGATGGGTTAAGAAGATAGGTGATGCTGAATTATGCCTACATTGCATCCACCAATTCAAAACGTATCCGTTTACCAACCACTCTGGCAGCACGATCAATGGTGTCTAAGGATACAGATGAGTTATTGGGGTCTAACAGCCGATTCAAGAGATGATCTGCTAGTATTCATCTCTTTTGCCATTGCTGCCTTATTCAACTTTTTTTCTTCCATTGCTTTGCTAATCTGCCATGCAATAACACGTTTAGCAGCAATCAGGTTAATTTCTTCAAGTGTCCCTTCTTCTTCAAGAAGGTCATCAAGAGAAGAACCAATATGTGGATTTTTGTTCATCTTTGCGCCTCCAGTTTTTGCTTGCGTTCTAAGGCTAACTCCAATTCTTTTTGTGGAGTTTTCTGAGTTTTTTTGATAAACCCATTGAGAAGAATCATTTTTTCGTCATAAATGCAAAACAACACACGAGCTTTTCGACCTTGAGGTAAATTTGTACGTACCTCAAATAGACCTTTACCCATTGGACGGCAAGTTGGCATCCCAATTGGCCATCCAATTTCTACTGTTTTAATATCAGCACCAATTAATTTTCGGTCTTCTTTGTCTAAGTCCTTTAACCAATCACGAACAGGTTCTGTACCATTTTCGTTTTGATAGAACTGTGCAGGAATTCGTTTTTCTTCCATCTATATCAAATTTCTCTAAAAACACATAAACCTGCAAAAGCACATATTGTAGCTTTACAGAGCTATGTTTAATTAGATCAATTTGATATTAATTTGACATCACATTACTTTTGTACCTTTTTTGGTACTAATAGTCAACAGTAGACATAAGTTACTTTTCACCTATTTACTCTAAGGGCGATCGCCCCAATCCCCAACACCCAATGCGGTCAAGCCAGGGTCGATGGAGTCAGCAGTGGGAAAGTAGGAAAGATCACTCAGTTGCCTACCTCAGATAAACCCATAAGTGCGATCGCGTGCATTCGCCCTCTTTAACTCTGCTGTAAGTTAAAAATTTATGCAAAACCTCAAAACATTGATATTAATAACTAACTGCTAACTATTAACAATAATTGAGGGGCAATCTCCCCATGCTTGCTTTCACGAATAAAAAGCAGTCACAAGGCTATTGCCCCTAAATATTTTGAGCATCAATCGCTCTTTCCCCAGAAACAGCTATGAATTATCCTTCATCAGCCTATCTGAACTTATGACTCCACACACCATACTCCGCAATCCAATACAGTTCAGTTAAGCAATTTTTTCCTTCTCTTTCTTCTCTCTGCGTCCTCTGCGTCTTGGCGGTTCGTTAAAAAATTGACTTGGATAACAGAGTTTTAGCCTTAACCCAAGCGTATTGCTCCGCAATCTCAACACAGTTACTCAGCAGTAACGAGTTCAGTACTGCCGCGTGTCCGTCGGCGTGTGAGGCTGTTGAACACCATTACCCCGATCGCCTTGATCAAATTGCCTTCCAATTCCTGAAACATCTTCATATTTACGCCAAAAGCAGCGTTAGCTTCATCAACGATGCGATCGCTGGTAGCATCATCAAGAGGTAATTCATCCACAATTTGCCGATATTTGGCTTTGAATGCCTTCTCATCAGGAATCTCAGGAAACTCATAAAAGGCTGTTCCTTGCCCATCAGACAAATTCATTGCCGTTACAGCAATATTTTTGAGAATTTGTCCCCCAGATAAGTCACCCAAGTAACGAGTATATGAATGAGCGATTAACAGTTCCGGTTCTGTGGCAGATATTTCTCGGATGCGCTGTACATAAGCTTCACCTGCGGGAGATAGCTTGATTTGCTCTCTCCAGTTAGCACCAAAGTAATAACTCAGGTCTTGCTCTAAGGTATACTTGCGGTTTAGCTGCGGAAAGTTAATTTTAGAAACAATTGGGTGCTGGCGATGTTTTTCGATTTCCTCTTCCATCGCTGAGTAAACGAAGTAGAAATTAGCAACAAGTTTCCGGTAAGAGTTTTTCTCGACTACTCCTCTTAAAAAGCACTTGACAAAACCTACATTTTCTGCCATCGTGTGGGCTTTCTTAGTGCCTACACGTAATTTGGTTGCTAAATTGCTGCTCATGCTAAATTTCTCAACTTTTAATAAAGTTAACTGCCGAAGTTTTAATTCACTAACGGCTAAAAAAGCCATTAAAACGTTACCTTAAAACTATTTGATGAGAATTTATATTAAAATTTTTTAAGCTATGAGAATTTTGTAATTTTTTACACAAAAAACATAGTCAGTAAATATAATTTTATATTCTAGCATTTTGAGATTTTTGTTCGTATTAGCTAAATTTCGCTTTCATCCTCAGCTTTCCTGAAAAAGAATTTTCATAAAATACGGGTAGTATTTATTATAAGTAGTTCTTGGTTAGTAGCATTGCAAAGTGTGAACTAATACAGATAAAAATCAAACCTAAAGTTAAAGGCATAAAAGGAATAATCAGCTAAAATATGGAGACTTTACTGATAACGTAAAAATCAATACTGACTTCATGAAAGATTTACAATAACAGAGGCATAAATTACGTAATACTACGTAATAGGAGCTTGATTTAGAATGAATTTCTAAAGATAAAAAGCATGTCGAAATTGCTTAATAAAGTCTTAAGTGCTATTTTTCTGTGTGATTGTGTGGAGTGTTTAAAAATATGGTTTCATCTATAACTCGGACACCAGGCATTCCTGGCGGTTCTGCTTCGGAAGTTGATGCATTGGGCAAAGGGATTGAGAGCAGTTTTGCACTGAATTTAATTCCATTACCAGCAAATCCCTTATTTGGTACAGATGGGATTCGCGGACGAGTCGGAGAATTACTAAGTGCGCCCCTAGCATTACAAGTTGGTTTTTGGACGGGGATTGTTTTACGTAACCATGCTACTCAAGTCGGGCCAATCATTCTCGGACAGGACTCTAGAAACTCCAGTGATATGCTGGCAATGGCTTTGAGTGCAGGGTTAACAGCAGCAGGATTAGAGGTTTGGTATTTGGGATTATGTCCCACTCCTTGCATAGCCTATCTCACCAGCATCAGTGATGCCATCGGTGGAGTGATGATTTCTGCCAGCCACAATCCCCCAGAAGACAACGGGATTAAGATTTTTGGTGCCAATGGTGGCAAGTTACCGCAAATATTGCAGGCAGAAATTGAAGCGGGACTGCGTGGCAAGATATCACCGATCGCTAAAGTTAGTAATTGTGGACGGCATTACTCACGTTTGGAGTTAGTGGGGCATTATGGCGAGGCGCTGAAAAAACCCTTAAACGGTGCCCTCAATCTTCAGGGAATGAAGATTGTTTTAGACTTGGCATGGGGAGCAGCAGTAGGATTAGCACCATCAGTATTTACAGAAATGGGGGCAGAGGTAATCTGCTTACATAATGAAGCAGATGGCGATCGCATTAACGTTAATTGCGGTTCCACCCACCTAGATATTCTTGCCGCCACAGTCCAAGAACACAACGCCGACATTGGCTTTGCCTTCGATGGTGATGCCGATCGCGTCTTAGCAGTAGACAATACAGGCAGGCAAGTTAACGGCGATTACATTCTCTACCTATGGGGACGCCACTTACAACAAAACCACCAACTGCCAGACAACCTGATTGTATCTACAGTCATGGCTAACTTAGGCTTTGAGAAAGCTTGGCAAAAAATTGGGGGTAACTTAATTCGTACCGCAGTCGGCGACCAATATGTGCAAGCCGAAATGCAGCGAACTGGGGGAATGCTAGGCGGCGAACAATCAGGTCATATCCTTTGCCGTCATTATGCTGTTACTGGAGATGGCTTGTTAACAGCATTACATATAGCAGCTTTGGTGAGAGAGGCGGGTGTTTCCCTTAGCGAATTAGTAGATCAAAGCTTCCAGACCTATCCACAATTATTGCGGAACGTGCGAGTTGTAGATCGCGATCGCCGTTTAGGATGGCAAGATTGCCAACCTGTGCAACAAGCGAATCGCTCTTGCTGAAGCTGCAATGGGTGATTCCGGCAGAATTTTGGTTCGCGCCTCTGGTACAGAACCAGTGATCAGGGTTATGGTAGAAGCTGCCAATGCTGAACTCACCAGCTACTGGACAAATGAATTAGTTTCAAAAGTCCAGCAACACATAGCAGTCTAAGTTACTCTCCTCACCGTGTAAGATTACTTAATTTTCTGTTCTTCGTGTCTTCATGGTTCATTAAATTAAGTAGTCTTTGCCAGAAAGGGATTAGCTACTATCTCACCTTTCAAAAGTGCAACTTTTTCGTCATCACAGCTTCTGCAAATTAACCAGCCTTGGCCATTTGCGGAAAATTTAGTATTTGCAATTGCACTTTTAGGTACTATTGTAAACCTCCTTATATAGCAATACGGTTCAGCTAAGGATTTTTGGTACTAATTTTAGACCTGTAGAGACGCGAAATTTCGCGTCTTTACCAAGGTTTTTGGGCTTAACTGAACTGTATTGCCTTATATAGCAGTCCTATTTGATTGGTGAAAAATATAAAATTTTAAAACGAACGCAAAGTACGCTAAGGGCGCAAAGGGAAGAAAAAAAAGAGGTATATAATTTTCAGTTATCAGTTATCACGGTTTCAGTGCGGGGATTTAAAATCAGTGAACAGTGAACAGTGAACAGTGAACAGTTATGAATTTTTAACTGATAACTGATAACTGTTAAATCTTACTCCCCTTCCCTTGCAGGGAAGGGGCTGGGGGTTAGGTCTGTATTACACTCAACAGAGAAGCACTATATCTTCTATAAGGTAATAAAATGCTTGTTTTTGTTATCCCACTGAAAAGTCCGCAAGTTTCCAACTCCTGGGAGCGTGTCACCCAATCATTTGAAAGATGCATCAAATCAATTTGCAATCAAATCTCTCCTGATTTTCACGCTATTGTCGTTTGCCATGAACAGCCAAAAATAGAATTTAATCATCCCCAAATTACGTACATTACAGTTGATTTTCCTCCCCCCAACGAGACAAACCCTATAGCTAGAGGAGACACAGATAAAGGGCGAAAAATATTGAAGGGATTAATGTATGCTCATCAATTTTCTCCAACTCACACTATGGCAGTTGATGCAGATGATTGCATCAGTAAAAACTTAGCCGCATTTATTAAGCAACATCCTAACTCTAATGGATGGTTTATCAATAAAGGTTATAAATATAAAGAAGGTAGTAAATATATATATATTAAAAGAAAAAATTTCTATTCAATGTGCGGCACATCCAATATTATCCGATATGACTTAAATTTCTTACCAGAAAACGCCGAATATAATCGGGGCTATGGATACTACAAATATTATATAGACCACGGTAAAGTTAGAGGCGTATTAGAAAACAAAGCTAAACCTATTGAACCATTACCATTTCCCGGAGCAGTTTACATTGTAGAAACAGGAGAAAATCTTTTTTACGGTTCAATGAAGTTAAACTTTAATATTTTTGATCGAAAATCTCTAACTCAATCAGTTAAAGATGAATTTGGCTTGTACACGCTATAGCCATTTTAATCCATTTGTATGTAAGCTATAGATTGTTTTTTAAGGCTGATAGGCTACAGCGCCACTATGCCGAAATCCAAGTCAAAAAATAAAAAATCAAAAAAACAGGCTGAAAAAGAAACTCCTACTCTTAGCCTCAAAGAACAGTTAGCCCAAAAGCGCAAAGCAGCCCAAGCACGTAAAGAACTCATTAGCTTACTTACCACCGCCACCTTTGGTAGTGTTTTAGTCGGCATTATACTTTTTTTCGTAGGTGGAATTAAAGTAGCAGTCCCTGGCGTCTTAGGGATATTCATCATATCCCTTTCCTACAAATACCCGCGCCAAGCGCTATATGCCTTCATCATCTACGTACCTATTGGGGGTACTATCACTTACTACTTGGGCAATAGTCCCATACTCCAATTAGCTAAAGATGCCTTTTATGTTCCAGCCCTAATTGGACTTTGGCAGACTTGCCGTAAACAGGGGCTACCTATAATTATCCCCCAAGGCATTAAAACCCCACTTTATATTGTCTTGGGTTGTAGTCTGCTAACGCTGTTATTTATTAATGGTGGACAGCAGTTTAACCCGCCTAGCGTCGGATTATTGGAAAAAGCAACCAAAGAAATACCATTAGCTATGGGAATTCTGGGACTGAAAGTATTTTTAGGCTATGTCCCCTTGATTGGTTGTGCCTACTATCTAATTCGAGATAAGCGAGATTTTCTATTTTTATCGCGCCTCCAGATTGTCCTAATACTGATTTGCTGTGTGCTGGGATTTATTCAATACCTGTTACTACTAACTGGTGTATGTCAAGGCACCAGAGGTCTTGAAGGAAATGCCCTATTTGTCACATCACTAGAAGCCCGGTGTTATTTTGGTGGAGCGCTCTTATATAGTCCCGAAGAAGGAGTCATTCGGCTACCAGGGACATTTGTAGCCCCTTGGCAGTGGGCATGGTTCTTAATTTCCAGCACCTTTTTTACCTTTGCCACCGGCTTCACTGATCCTTCCCCAATATGGCGACTCATCGGTTTAGGTTCTTTAGTAACAGTCTTTATCAATGCTGTCATCTCTGGACAAAGAATCGCCTTAGCTTTGGTACCAACCTGCTTCGGAATTTTGCTATTGCTTACTGGTCAAATTGGCAACCTGAAACGATTTATTCCCATAGGGATAGGACTTGCCCTAGTTCTGGGAATAGCAATGGTGACTAACCCAGATGTCGTGCAACAGAGAACCGAGAGTTTTACAGGTCGATGGGAGGCTTCACCACCTCAAGATTTTATCGTCCAGCAATTTGAAGAAAATTGGAAAAACGTAGACGGCCCACTGGGAAGTGGCTTAGGTCGAGCAACTAACTCTGCCCGCGTCATGGGTAAAACTAAGCTGGTGGAAACCTACTACCCCAAAGTACTTTTTGAAGTTGGAATTTTTGGAGTGCTAGCTTTTCTGGCTTTGGTAACAAGTTTAACAATTATTGGCTTTAAAACCTATCGCTCCATAAAGAACCGTAATTTCCGCAGTTACGGAGCAGCTTTGTGGGTGTTTATATTGTTTATTAGCTATAACACCTACTACTATCCTTTGGATGTTGATCCAGTTGCTGTCTATTATTGGTTTTATGCAGGAGTTCTTTTTAAATTGCCAGAACTGGAGAAACAAGATATAGAAGATGCCAATCCTCAGCTAAAAAACCAGAAAAAACGTCTAAAAACAATTTAAATGAAATAAAAATGGCAAAAGTTATCATAGGAGGTCAAAAACACCTCAGCATTCCAAACCTACCTCGAAATTCACGGCATACACTTATCCGCCCCAAGCCTTTCCCCGCAGGTAGATATCCTATAGAAAAAATTTGGTATCCTTTAGGCAGCTTTATGGCCTGGCAACCTATATGGGGAGGATACCAAGCTATTCATTCTTTCAACAAAATTTTATATACAAACAAACCTTGGTTTATCACCTTTGAGGATCATCGTGTTTTATATAGAAATCCTCAAAATCAAGGTGAAGCTGCAATTTTTGATTTATTAAATAATCGTTTAGCCCTAGATAATTGCCAAAAAATTATTGCTATTTCTGATTATGCAAAATTGAGATTAATTAACCGGATCAAAGGTTGGCATATAGAACCACAATTAAGTAAGAAATTAGATGTAATTCATCCAAATTTTCCAGTCAGGGTTAACCAATCAAAGCTTTATCAGCAACAGCAAAATCTCCAGCTTGTATTTATAGGAAATCACATTGCCCGCAAAGGCGGAATTGTTGCTTTAAGACTCGCTAAAAAAGCCGAAAAATTAGGTTTACCTATTACTTTACATATAATTTCAGAACTGGCGCATGGTTCAGGAGTTCCGACTGATTTCCCCGATCGCACCAACTATATAGAGGATTTAAAGTTATTGAATTTAAATAACGTTGTCTTTCATAAAAGTATTCCTAATGAAAAAGTGATTGAGTTATTATCGCAAAGTCATTTTCAATTAATGGCGACATTACATGATACTTATGGCTATAGTATCATCGAAGGTTTTTCAGTTGCAACTCCTGCAATTACAACAAATGTATGCGCCTTACCAGAGTTTATTCGTCATGGCGAAAATGGCTATATTTTAGAGTTACCAATTAATGAAGTTAGACACTGGAGTAATTGGTTGCATGGAGAGAAAACTAAAACTAATGAATATTGGAAAATTTTAAATAGCACTTATGATGATTTGGCAGAGCAAGCATTGCAACAAATCATTCAATTTCTTGATAGAAGTGATAAACGAGAACATTACGAATTTTTAAGTGCAGGAGCGTTAGCTCAAGCGCAAATTGTGCATAACTCTGAAAAGCAAAATGAGTTATTTGATGATCTTTATGCAGCAGCTGCGGGAGTTTGAAGAAAAATTCAGAAGTCAGAAGTCAAAATTTGAGGACTAAAGTCCTCACTACGAACCTTTAATTATTTACGCTGCTCTACTTAAATCTGCATATTTAGTGGGGGTGCAAAAACGCCGCTTATTCATCCGCCAGCGATGCACTGAGCCTGTCGAAGTGTCATACAGAATATCGAACTCTATTGTGACTACTGACTTCTGAATTCTGTTTCGATAAGGTTATTATCGAAGTAGCAAAATTACTTAATAAAAATCATGAATAATTGGCCATTAATTACTGTGGTTATCCCGACCTATGGTCGAGAGGAAGCCCTACGGGATAGCATTGTAGATATCCTGAAACAAGACTATCCAAATTTTGAAGTTTTAGTGGTAGACCAAACCCCAAAACACCAACCAGAAATTCAAGCCTACTTAGAAGAGATGGCGGGGGCAGGTAAAATTAAATGGTTGCGCTTGGATTGGGCAAGTTTGCCAGGGGCGCGAAATTATGCTGTGCGGCGGTCATCTGGTGAAATAATATTATTTATTGATGATGATGTTCAGCTAACCCCAGAATTGTTAACAGCCCATGCGAAAAATTATTTACAAAACCCAGAAGTGGGGGCTGTAGCCGGTCGGGTATTTGACAGAATGAAATTAGGTGATTCTGGAGGAGATTTACAGATTGAATATTTGCCTCCCCAAGCTATGGATCCAGGAATTGCTTGGTATCATATTGATTTAGTACATACCATCAAACCTCAGCAAGTACTGACAGCGAGGGGTTGCAATATGTCATTTCGCCGCGAAATTTTTACTAAGTACGGACTGAGGTTTGATGAGAGGTTTCGCGGTAGTGCTGTGCGCGAAGAGTCAGATTTTTGTTTGCGGGTGCGACAGACGGGGTATAAAATTTGGTACGACCCAGAGGCCCATTTAGTGCATTTAGGCGAAGAAACAGGGGGTTGTCATGATATTAGTATGCGATCGCTCAAATATCAACTCACCTTCTACCACAACCATTTCCTACTAGGGCTGAAAAACCTCACTGCTACTCAAGCTTTACGCTTATACGCCCGTTTATTTGACTGTCACGTTCTCGGACACCCACCTTGTAACAAAAGTGGTTCCCCTATCAAAATTGCTACTCGCGCTATTTTCTACACTTTGGGTTTTTTCAAAGCCTTGGGTACTGTCATTCAATCACTTTGGAACGATGGTCAAATTTACAGCCGATTGGATGAACTGGTTTAGTTATTAGTCATTTGTCATTGGTCATTAGTCATTAGTGAATAACAAAGGATAGATGAAAATCTTAGTTGCTAGTCACACTTATATCGTAGACCTCAACTGTGAAAAACTACGTGCTTTATCTCAACTAGAAGCCGACATTGAAGTGACAGTTGTAGTCCCAAAGCGTTGGAAACCAGGCGGTGTACAAAATAGAATTATTGAAACTGAATACCGCGATGAAGGCAGATTTAGAATAGTTCCAGTTTCTAATTTCAGTCAAAATCATCAGGGACTCCTTACTTTTGGTGCTGATTTGATATCTTTGTTAAAAGAATTTCGTCCCCAAATCATCCAAGTGGAACAAGGGTCTAGGGGGCTAGCTTATACTCAGATGATTGCCTTAAATCAGCTATTAGGACTCAAGGCAAAAAATGTATTTTTTACCTGGTGGAATTTACCATATCATCTGAAATTACCAGTTGCTTTATTAGAAACATATAACCTCAATCACAGCCACGGCATTATTTCTGGCAATCAAGATGGAGCAGAAGTTTTACGGCAACGGGGATATAAAGGAGCAATTAAAGTTATGCCGCAACTGGGTGTAGATGAAAGTTTATTTACTCCCAAAGCCCAACCAGAGTTAGCGGCTAAGTTGGATCTTAAAAAAGAAGATTTTGTTGTAGGTTTTGTTGGACGATTTGTGCCAGAAAAAGGTTTATTAACGCTTTTGCAAGCCTTAATCACTTTGAAAGATAAACCTTGGAAATTACTGCTGCTGGGACGAGGAGAGTTGCAAAGTCAATTAATCAAAATCGCGGCAGAAAACAATATTGAAGAACGATTAATTTTGGTAGAGAGTGTTCCCCATAACGAAGTTGCAAACTATATCAATTTAATGAGTACCTTAGTACTGCCTTCAGAAACAACTTACAAATTTAAAACTTTAACTTCTGTAGGCTGGAAAGAACAATTTGGTCATGTGCTAATTGAGGCGATGGCCTGCCAAGTACCTGTGATTGGTTCTGATTCTGGTGAAATTCCCTATGTAATTGGCGATGCTGGTTTAGTATTTCCTGAAGGTGATGTTCCAGCCCTTGCTAATTGCTTAGTCCAATTAATGGATAAACCAGATTTTGCTCATACTTTGGGTGAAATGGGTTATCAAAAAGCAATGATTAAATATACAAATAAAGCTTTGGCTAAAGAGCAATTAGAGTTTTATCAAGAATTGCTTAAGAGTCATTAGTCATTAGTCATTGGTCATTAGTGAGTAACAAAAAAAATGACAAGAAAATGAAAATATTACAAATAGTTCCCTCAATTTCTCTGATTTACGGCGGCCCCAGTCAAATGGTACTAGGATTAGCTCCAGCTTTGGTAAAAGAGGGAGTGGAAGTTACAATTCTCACAACTGATAGTAATGGTGATAATGGTCAAACACCTCTGGATGTTCCTTTAAATCGCCCAATTAAACAAGATGGCTATGAAATAATTTACTTTCGGTGCGCCCCATTTCGTCGCTACAAATTTTCTCTAGATTTATTAAACTGGCTAAAACGTCATGCTCATGAGTTTGACATAGCACATATTCATGCTCTATTCTCTCCCATAAGTAGTGCTGCTGCTATTGTGTGTCGTCAGCAAAAACTACCTTATATTTTCCGTCCTTTGGGTACTCTCGATCCGGCTGATTTACAGAAGAAAAAACAATTAAAACAGCTTTATGTCGCAATTATAGAACGTCAAAATTTAGCTGGTGCAGCAGCAATTCATTTCACCAGCAATCAAGAAGCTAAAGTATCAGAACGATTTGGAGTATCTACGCCAGATTTGGTAATTCCGTTGGGTGTGATTCCCCCTCAATCCCCCCTTAAAAATGGATGTAGTCAGTTAGGAATACCAGAGGATGTACCTTTAATATTGTTTATGTCACGAATTGACCCGAAAAAGGGGTTAAATTTGTTGATTCCGGCGTTAGAGAAGCTGTTAGCGGTTGGTTATAAGTTTCATTTTGTCTTAGCTGGGACAAATCCCCAAGATCCAGATTACGAAAAAAAGATAATATCCCAAATTCAAAATTCACCACTGCGATCGCACACTACAATTACTGGCTTTGTCACTGGTGAACTCAAAGTTAGTTTACTACAAGCTGCTGATTTATTTGTCTTGCCTTCTTACTACGAAAATTTTGGGATTGCTGTAGCTGAAGCAATGGTAGCAGGTGTACCCGTAGTAATTTCTGACCAAGTGCATATTTGGCAACAGATACGTGATAGTCTGTCGGGTTGGGTGGGTGCAACAGATGTTCAAGAACTGTTAGAGTTACTGCAAGAAGCTTTGCAAAATCCCGCAGAACGCCAACGACGGGGATTAAACGCCCAAAAATATGCATTGGAAAATTTTAGCTGGGATGCGATCGCAAAGCAAACAATCCAAGCCTACCAAAAAATTCTGGCAAACAAATGAATTTAACCCAACGCAGACAACAGCAGTTTTTGCCAAATAGGTGCTAGAACCGCTTTGACAACGATATCCGCAATCACAAAACCAATCCCAATCAACATATAAGTTTTTGGAAAGGGAGACTTAGGAACTTCGCCTCTGATGCGAGTTACTAGATTTAATCCTAAAGCTGCTAAAGCCACCCCAGTTGCAATAAACCCGATTATCCGCATAAGTGACCAAGGATACCACCCCAGAATAGCTGCTAACCAAGGTTTAGCACTAACTTTCACTAATTCTGCAACATAAAAATTCATGTAATTCAGCATCCAAGTGCCGAATATTAATGCCATGCTACTAATAGTTACAACGCAGAGAATACAAAAAATCCCGTAGTGCAATAAATGGTCTGGTAAAAATAAATTGAGTGAACCTTCCATACCTTCTCCCGTGCGAATCCAGTGCAACATCTCTGTAGTGTATGACTGTCCACGGAGGATGAGTTTTGCTGCTGTTTCTGGTGCGATCGCAGTTGCTACAATTACGGCAATACTCTGCAACACTCCCCACAATAACATCCACCAAAAAGCACTTTTATACTGTTGACGACGTACTTGTAAAAAGAAAATGGGATAAGGGACAGCAGCACCTAAAATCGGCATCAACCAGGGAACTCCAAAAATAAAACTCGCAGTTGTGCTGAGGATAACACCAATAACTAAAAAGATTAATATCATCATTAGTAAAAGGGGCTGGGGAATGGGGAATGGGGAAGGAAAAAAGTTTTATAAATATCTAATATGCGATTTTCAATACCTGATATTTAGTCTTTTTTACTAATTTTTACCTCCCGCATAAGTAGGACGGCGTAAATAATTTGCATGTTTCTAGTGAGGGCTTTAGCCCTACTTTGAGGGCTAAAGCCCTTACTACAAACTAATTCCCAAATTTTTTACATTAATTAATATAGTTTGAATTATTCTCACCGACTTACTTACTTATATCCGAGAGTACTGACAACCTAAAATTTTGTTTCAAACCGCTAAACTCCGATTGGGGAATAGGGGTTTTATGTCATGATGGCAAAGTATAATACGTATGATCTTCTAACTACAGGGAATCTCTCATGGCTCTCCGTCTAGGTGACACAGTACCCAATTTTACGCAAGCCTCAACACACGGCGACATTGATTTTTACGAATGGGCAGGTGACAGCTGGGTTGTGCTGTTTTCTCACCCTGCTGATTTTACACCTGTTTGCACAACAGAACTTGGCACAGTTGCCAAGCTAAAACCAGAATTTGACAAGCGCAATGTCAAAGCGATCGCACTCAGCGTTGATGATGTAGAATCTCACAAAGGCTGGGTGGGAGACATTGAAGAAACTCAAAGCACCACTCTCAACTACCCAATTTTGGCAGATGGCGATCGCAAGGTTTCTGAGCTTTACGACATGATCCACCCCAATGCTAATGCGACTGTGACAGTGCGATCGGTGTTCGTGATTGATCCTAATAAAAAACTCCGCCTAAGTTTCACCTATCCTCCCAGCACGGGACGTAACTTTGATGAAATTTTGCGGGTGATTGATTCTCTGCAATTGACTGATAATTACAGCGTGGCGACACCAGCTGATTGGAAAGATGGAGAGGATGTTGTAATTGTCCCCTCACTGAAAGATCCAGAAGTACTCAAAGAAAAATTCCCCAAAGGTTACGAGGAAATCAAACCCTATCTGCGGATAACTCCTCAGCCTAATAAGTAAATCTGAAAATGATTTCAGATAAAAAAGCAAAGACGCAAAGATATAACTTAGCGTCTTTGCTTTTTTGCGTGAGAATATAGTCAGTGAGCTAGGCATCATAACCTGGAGGAAATCTCGATGTTTTCATCCCCTTTGCTTTTACAAATTCCGTCATCAATGCAAATGACAGACGAACAATTTTTTGAGTTCTGTCAGGTGAATCGTGATTTACGCATTGAGCGAAATAAATTCGGAGAATTGCTAATTATGCCTCCTACTGGTTCAGAGACAGGAAACCGAGCAGGTAATATCTCAGGACAGCTATGGGTGTGGTCGCAATACTGCTCGGATAAGCAGGGGAGGCAGGGGAAGCTCTTGAGGCAGGGGAGGCAAAAACTCAACGCCAGCCTCCATTTCTCCCCCAGCTATTGAACAGCTTGCCTCAACCAAGAAATTCCTTAACCGAGCAGTATTGGGTGTGGTCGGAACAAGACGGTACAGGTATAACTTTTAGCTCTAGTACCGGATTTAAGTTATCAACAGGTGCAGAGCGATCGCCTGACGCTTCCTGGATTAAACTAGAACGGTGGAATGCTCTATCTCCAGAACAACAGCGAAAGTTTGCTCCCATTTGTCCAGATTTTGTAGTCGAACTCAAATCTCCTAGTGACAACCTCCAGACTTTGAAGGAAAAAATGGAGGAATATATGAATGAACCAGGAATACAGTTAGGCTGGTTAATTGACCGTAAGCTGCGTAAAGTTTATATTTATCGTCCTGGATTGCCAGAAGAATGTTTAGATAATCCTGATAGTGTAAGCGGCGAGTTGGTATTGCCTGGGTTTATTTTAAATATGAGTAAAGTTTGGTAAGAAAATTTTATTTAAATTTAGGCTGGCGACGATACAGCAATTTAAACTGGGAAATTGGTGTGACATCTAAAGGTAATTGAATAGTAAAAGTGCTACCTTTATCTAATTGGCTCTGCACATTTAAACTACCTTGGTGTGACTGAATAATTGCCTTAGCGATCGCTAATCCTAATCCAGAACCGCCAGTTTTACGAGAGCGATCGCTATTCACTCGGTAAAAGCGATCAAAAATTCGAGTCAGTTCCTGGTGGGGAATGCCAATACCTGTATCTTGAACCTGAATCACAGCATAATTTTCATTGCGATCTAAGACAACAATCACCTTTCCCGATTGTGGCGTGTATTGAATTGCATTGATAATTAAATTAGAAACCAGACGATAGAGTTGGTCAGAATCTCCTACGATCTTTAGAGGTTGCTCGACTCGGATTGCAGATGTCAGCGTTACTTTAGCAGAAAATGCGATCGCTGCAAATTCCTCTATTAAGTCATTGACAATATCATTTAAGCAACATACTTCATGTCGTAATGGCATGGGTTGCCGATCTAGACGAGCTAAGAGGAGTAAATCAACAACTAAAGAAGTAAGTCGATGATTCTGACGGTTTATAGTTTGTAGAATGTCCCGCGCTTCGATTTCATCCAATTTCGGCATCAACAACGCTGATTCCACCGTTGCTTGTGTTGCAGCTAAAGGGGTTCGCAATTCATGTGCGACATCTGCTGTAAATTGTTGGATTTGTCTATAAGATTGATAAATAGGTTGCATTGCTAATCCTGCTAACCACCAGCTAGCAACACTAACCACAATCATCGTTGTAGGCAATCCTACGACTAAAATTAATTTCACAGCATCCAGATAACTGTTGAAATCTTCCAGACTTCGCCCCACTTGGATGTATCCCCAATCATGATTTTCTTGAGTGTGCAGTACAAAGGAAATTTGGTGGTATGGGTTGCCTTTGCTGTCTTTGAGAGTTTGCCAAAGTTCCTTGTTAAAGACTAAAGAAAGTCCCTCTGGATGAGAACCTGCGATCGCAATCAAGCGTCCTGAATTATCAAAAAAACGTACATAGTAGTAGCCTTGATGGATGGCGCTGAGAATATGCCGTTTAGAACTTGACTGCTGTTGAATACATCTTTCCCCAAGTACACAAATATTTGGTAAAAGCTGTTGTACAACTGGTTCAATGCGTCCAGGTTGCTTTAGTTTCAGTTCGATACTGTCGTGTATCGTTCCGGCGACAGATTCCAATTCTCGGTCTAATGCTACCCAATGAGCATGGGATACGGCTTTGTATACGCCGAATCCGCACAGGCTTAAAATCACAGCCATGACAAGCGCATACCATAGCGCCAAACGTACCCGCGTTAAGTTAAAGAGTTTATTTTGATTCATAATCCACGTAGTTGATAGCCATGCAGCTTGAGCCTGACAAGGAAAACAGTTAGATGGAATTTATAGCGGTGTGCAGTTCAGTGAGATACAAAAAAAATGCTGGAATGATTTGACAGCAAGGATTTTGGTGTTCTCATCCAATCGATAACCGCTATATAAATCCTAAAAATGGTCGAGTCAAGATATTGCTGCGTGGTCGAAGGCGCGACCCTAGCGGATGGATAAACTCATACTGGGTCGAGATATTAAGCGAAATAGCCTACTAACTACAATAAGCCAGACTACTGAATCTAGGAGTATTTACTAAGTCGGTATTGGCTATCCAACCATTACCGGATAACTCTCCAGGGAAACTTCTGGAAAGGTCAATTTCTACCCAAATGTAATTTTCAGATTTGTATGATTTAACTACATTACCTGTAACCAAGTTCACAAACACGATTGCATTTGGATAAAGTGTTGTAATATAATCTCCTTTTAGACTTGGTTGGCGACGTAGAGTTTCAGTTTGCACAATTTGCCGACATACACTGCCAATAATAGGCTTACTCCACAGATTTTGAGTGTTGTTATTTGTCTGACAAAATTTCAGCGTAGCAGTTTGAATAAACCCTGAACTCGGAGATTTAATTCTGACAAATTTATCTCCACTAACTGGTATATATGCTAAAGTAATTCTTGTTTGTGCCGACAATATTCTGATAGCATTGGATGATGTTGAAGGTTCTTTAAAAATTGGAGTATCTACTTTAGTTGCACGACAACTCGACTGTGAAGAATTAGAGGGAATCTGGGTGATTTGAGCAAATACAGGTACACTCAGAGCGAACGTAGCAATCTTTACTAAAGTAAAAATAGACAATAACTTCTGAAATTCCACGTTTTTTCCTCAATATCACTTACGTGAAGACTGTACATTATATTCGGTAGCCAGAATTGTTATAGCACGTATAAAGGTCGCTAGAGTTCACGAAGAAATTAGTGACGCTCGAAAAGATTTCCTTCACAAGTTGACAACTCGGTTGGTGAGAGAAAACCAAACCATCGCCGTAGAAGATTTGGCTGTGAAGAATATGATTAAGAACCAGAAACTCTCTCTTGCTATCAGTGATGCTAGTTGGGGTGAATTGGTGAGGCAGCTTGAATACAAGTGCGGATGGTATGGTCGCACTCTGGTCAAGATTGACCGATGGTTTCCGAGTTCTAAACGATGTGGTAATTGTGGACATATCGTTGATAAATTGCCGTTAAATGTACGAGAGTGGGATTGCCCTGAGTGTGGCGCACACCACGACCGGGACATCAACGCAAGTAAGAATATTTTGGCTGCGGGACTCGCAGTTTCAGTCTGTGGAGCGAACATAAGACCCGAAAGAAATATTTCTGAAGGGCAGTTGCGAAAACCCATTAGTGGGAAGAAACAGAAACCTAAGTCGTGAGTCTTAGGAATCCCCGCCGTTCACGGTGGGGAGGATGTCAACGGTGAGATTGAGACGATATCCCACACCATGCATAGTTTCAATGGGGTTTCCACAACCACTACTGGCTAATCTGCGGCGCAGCAAACGTATTTGAGCCGCCACCACATTACTAACGGGTTCTGCACTCACCTCCCAAAGCTGATTGCGAATCTGTTCAGTTGTGACAATTTGGTGCGGATGCTTCATAAAATACTCCAGTAGTTGGAATTCTTTATTAGTTAAAGAAATTATCTGTTTATCCCCTTGATGGTTCTGACTGACAACCATACTGTTGCTGTAATCGAGAGTCAGGTTGCCAACAGTTAACTCCTTGGATTGAAATTGGGGCGATCGCCTCTGCAAAGCACGTAACCGCGCCAACAATTCCGCCATACCAAAGGGCTTCACTAAATAATCATCAGCACCTGCATCCAACCCACCAACTTTATCTTCCATCCGATCTTTGGCTGTCAACATCAAAATTGGTAGAGGATTACGTCGTGTTCGTAGCCGACTACAGAGTTCTAACCCAGACAATCCTGGCAACATCCAATCGATAATAGCCAAAGTGTACTGCGTCCACTGGTTTTCTAGATAATCCCATGCCTCATTACCATCTAAAACCCAGTCAACTATATACTTTTCCAGGTTCAAGGTACGCTTAATTGCCGAACCCAAATCTGGCTCATCTTCGACTAGTAACACTCTCATATTATTTATTAAAGCTAAAACGACCATCTACTTTTTTGCCATCAACATCTACAAGCATCTTCACTTGATATTGACCAGAAGATTTTTCTGGGAGCAAAACAGTATAGTGTTTACCTTCTTTATCGTAAGCTAGGTTTAAAGTTTTCTGCCTTCCATCAGGTGTCTGAACTTGAGCCTTTACTTTGGCATTAGATATTGCCTCGTGATTGTCCCCTTTTTGTAAGTAAAAATCTATATGAGTTCCATTAGCTTCTTTCTCAGCTACAAACTCTAAATGATAAGCTCCTGTTTCTACAACTTGACCTCCTTTAGATTCACCATGCTGGCTAGATGTTTTGGCAGCAGGTGAGGCTGGAGTTGAGGTAGAAATAGCTGGGCTTTTTTCGTTAGTGGCTACTTGATTACTGTTACTACAAGCTCCTAAAAAAAGCAGACCTACACTTCCTATAACAATCAAACTTGATTTTAGTGAAATCATTAATTTACTCCAACTCATAAATAATAAACAAATCTAAAAGCCAAATTATAATACTGGATTTTTGGCAATATCAATATTTTGTAAGAATATAGTATTTTTAGGAGCCAAAAACTTCCTAAACTGAGAATATAAAGCTGGAATAACTAATAGGGTTAATGCTGTAGAGGTAAACAAGCCACCCAACACTACTATTGAAAGGGGTTGCAAAATTTCTTTACCAGGCCCACTGTTAACTACTAATGGTGCTAACCCTAAAGCTGAAGTAAAAGCTGTCATCAAAATAGCGTTAAGCCGTTCCATTGAGCCTTTAATAAGCACTTCTTTAAGAGGCATCCCTTGAGCAAATTTGGTGTTGTAATTATCTACTAATAGCAAACCGTTACGAGTGGCAACTCCAAAGAGAGTGATAAAGCCAACTAAGGAAGCAATAGAAATAACGCCGTTTGTTAAAGCTACTGAAAATACTCCTCCCACCAATGCTAAAGGTAAGTTAATCATAATCATGATGGTAGAAGGAATAGATTTGACTGAGAGATACATAATTACTGTGATGACGACAAAGGCGATCGCACTGGAAATTAAGATATTCTGAGTGGCTCTTTCTTGCGCCTCAAATTGCCCTGCATATTGAATATAGTAACCAGAGGGAGGATGCACTTGTTGGTTAACTTTGTCCCGAATTTCATTGACAATAGAACGCAAATCTCTACCGCTAGCGTTAGCAGAAACAACAATCAAGCGGGAAACATTTTCCCGGTTAATCGTATTTGGCCCTGTACCATTGTTAATTATGGCAACTTGTGATAAGGGAATTTTTTGACCGTCAGAAGTATCAACTAATAAATTGCCAATGGTATCCAAATTTTGACGTGCATCTGGTTTTAACCACACAACTAAGTCAAAAGTTTGTTGTTTCTCCAAAACTTGGGAAACTACTTTACCATTGAGAGCGGTTTCAACAATTTTAGAAAGTTTTCCTGCTGTTAAACCATATCGAGAAGCAGCTTGACGGTTGAATTTAATTTGTATCTGTTCGACTGGTACTTGAGGCTCAAGTTGTAAATCAACAATCCCATTAACGGTTTTCATTACTTCATTTACTTGGCTTCCAATGATGCGGAGTTCTTCTAATTCTGAACCAAAGATTTTGATAGCGATCGCACTTCTCACACCAGACAAAACCTCATCCATCCGATGAGAGATAAAACCACCAATATTTGGTGCTACCCCTGGTAATTTAGCAAACTCTTCCCGCAGCTTTTTAATACTCTCTTCTCTGTCTTCCATCGCCGCTTTACTCAACTCAATATCCAAATGTCCCAAATTCACCCCAGCTGCATCTGCATCACCAGGCGCACGTCCAGAACGCAACTGTACATAAGGAAATCTAGAGTCTCCCTTCAGCGCGTCTTGAAGTGCTTCTCCAGCTACATTAGTAGCTTCCAAAGATACACCAGGATAAAGAGTGAGGGTATTCACCAAAGTTTGCTCTTGAAATTCTGGTAAAAAGACTCTCCCAAAGGAGGGAGCAATCACAGCAGATGCTACTAAACTAGCAGCAGCTAATATTAAAATAATTCCAGAATGCCGCAGAGAAAATCCTAATAGAGGATGATAAAGCTTCTTAAAAAATCTTGCTATCCAAGGCTCGGTTTCTGGCAAATTACCGTAAGGTAATAAGATTGCACATAATGCCGGAGTCACCGTCAAAGCTGTAATACTAGAAGCGATAACTGCCGCCATATAGCCTAATCCCATTGGGATAAAAATACTACCTTCTACACCAGCCAAAGCAAAAACTGGAGAGAAGACAACTATGGTAATTATAGTGGCTCCAAATACTGAATCGCGTACCTCTTGACAACCATCAAATACTATATCTAAAACTGGGAGCGGATTGGGAGAGTATTTATTTTCTCGCAGGTTACGATAGACGTTTTCAGCATCCACAATTGCATCATCAACTGCTGAACCAATCGCTACTGCTAACCCTCCCAAGGTCATAGTATTTAAACCTTGTCCTAGCAAATTTAGTAATAGTACTCCTATTAGTAAGGATAATGGGAGAGCCGTTAGACAAATAGCTAAATTACGCCAATTCATCAAAAACGGAATCAGGATAAGTGCAACAATAATACTGCCTTCAATTAAAGCTTCTCTAACATTGGCAATAGAAGAATCAATATAGTTTTCTTGGCGGAAGGTAGGAGTTATATTAATATCTTTGGGTAAAGCAGCTTTTATTTCCGACATTGCCGCTTCTATGGCACGGGTAACAGTAGGAGTATCGGCTTGAGGCTGTTTATTAATCATCACAATAATTGCCTTTTGACCGTTAAAACTGCCATCACCTCGTTTAATAGCTGCACCAATTTTTACATCAGCGACATCGGATATTTTTACAGGTGTACCGTTACGGGCAGTTATTACTGACTGCTGTAAGTCTTCAATAGATTCAATCCGTCCAATACCTCGAATTAATTTTTCGCGATCGCGGGTAATTAAATAACCGCCCGGTGCATTAACATTGGCAGCAGATACAGCTTCCTGCACATCTGCTAAAGTGACATTAAATGCTTGTAACTTCTCTGGGTCAATTAATACTTGATATTGGCGAGTATCACCGCCATACGCTATAACCTGACTAACACCTGGAACAGCTAAAAGGCGATTTGTTACTTGCCAATCGACAATGCGTCGCACTTCCATCAAAGGAGTATTTTTAGAAGTAAAAGCGTATTGCAGTACAGTACCGATGGGGGAAGTGGTGGGGGAAATTTGTGGCGTTTCCACTCCTTCAGGAAGCTTACTAGAACTCTGTTGTAATCGCTCTGTTACCAATTGGCGAGCTTGATAAATATCGCTTCCCCAGTTAAAAATTACTTTGACAACGGAGACTCCCGACGCGCTAGAAGAACGTACTGCTGTGACTCCTGGAGTACCGTTAATCGCACTTTCAATTGGCAAAGTTACCAGAGATTCAACTTCTTCTGGTGCTAGTCCTGGTGCTTCAGTTTGAATTTCAATTTGGGGTGGTGCAAAGCTGGGCAAAACATCCAACGGCATTTGGATAATTGTCCGAAATATCCAAAGCGTTACGACAATTGTACCCAGGATAACTAACCAACGGCGGGCGATCGCCCATTTAATAATCGCACTCAGCATTATTTGTAATTCGTAATTCGTAATTCGTAATTAAGATGGTGTAAGGGTTTTAGACATTTCAAATGGGTGGTTTATTTACGTTGTGGTGTGCTAGTTGAAGTTGATTGGTGCGACGATTAGACCAAAAAGCACCTGCAATGAAAGCGATCGGAGCTAATGCTACTCCCAGTAACCACAGTGGTGCTGGCTCTCTTGTAGTCTGTATAGGGGTTTCCGGGTGTTCGTCTACTTTTGGCTTCGTATCACCACGCAAAGACTGAGCATAAAGCTGAGGCGATCGCACAGTAACTATCAAATCCTCCTCGAATAAGCCAGTTTTGACTTCAACCATATCCCCAGAGGTTCGACCTAAAGTAACTTCAACAGGCTGATAGGCGTTACCATTTTTTACATAAACCTGTTTTTTGCCATTGCCTTCAACTACAGCCGCGCTCTTAATTGCTAATATGGCTGGTAATGTTTGGTTTGTAACAACTTCTAATTCTGCAAACATCCCTGGTTTTAGCACTCCACCAGAATTTTCCAGTTCAGCTTGCACTGGTACTACTCGCGTTTCTCCTTCCACAACAGAACCCATGCGGGTAATTCGTCCAATAAAGGTACGCTTAGATATAGAAGCAACTTTGACTCTTACTTGTTGACCACTTCTTACCTGATTCAAATCTTTTTCATAAATATTTGCGGTGGCAAAAACGCGACTGTCATTGATAATTGTCATCAACTTCCCACCCGCATCCTCGAATGATTGACCAAGGGTAACTTCCCTGTCGGCAACTTTGCCAGAAATTGGAGATGTCACGGTAACAAGTCCTTGAGCATTGGCGCGGGTTCCCAATTGAGAAAGCCGAGTTTGATAAATCCTATTACTTAGTTGGATACGAGACTTTGCTACCTGAACGGCGGAATCAGCGCGTTTTAGCTGATTTTCTGCCTCAATAACGTCCCGACGACTGGCGGCTTTCGCAAGTTCGGCTTTGGCTTGAGCTAACTGAGTTTCAGATTCTAGAGCATTACGACGTGGTAAAGCGCCAGCATCAACTAACCGTTGATCTTGGTTAAACTTTTCTTGAGCAAAAGCCACCTGGCTCTGTGCTTGAGCTATTTCAGCTGCGGCTATTTGTTGATAGCGATCGCGGTTTTGTTGAGCTAGTCTTAAATCAGCCTGTGCTTGCTGTAAATCAGCTTGACCTTGAGCAAGCTTTTCCTGAGAATTAACCCGCATTTCCACCAGTTCAGGACTGAATAAAACGGCAACTGGTTGACCTTTTTTCACCATGACACCAGGTTCCACCAATAACTCAACCACTTTTGCTTTAGAAATGGGAGTATTTACTTCCACTTTTTGGCTGGGTAGAGTTTCAATCTGTCCAGTAGTTTTAATCCCTACACCTAGCCTCTGGCGTTTGACAGGTTCAACTTTAATTCCTAGCCGTTTGGCTGTTTGGGCATCAACTTGAATAGAACCAGTTGTTTCACTTCCCCCTTGAAATTCATTTCCGTGTCCAGCGTGAGCTAAAACAACTGCGGGACTAGTAAGTAACAAAAGGTTGAAAAGTGTCCCATAAACACAGCGAACAATTGTAAGTGATTGGGAATAGGATTTAGGCATCGCTATCAAAAGTCTTTGGATACAGAGGCAGAGAAAATACAGTGATTCAGTCTCACTACCCAGTCTTCCATTGAGAAATGAAATTAGGATGAAATTGGGCTGCATAGGCGTAACCCATTGTAGACAGCGCTCCTGAAATAACCAAACACCCACCCCAAATTCTCAACTGCAAATACATATAGCAGTCCTAAATAATTTGCGAAAATTATCCATTTATTTCTTCTTTCTTCCCTTTGCGTCCTTGGCGTTCTTGGCGGTTCGTTTCCTTGTCTATATTTTTCACGAATCAAATAAGACTGCTATATTACTTGTTCGCATATCCACGCAAAGACTTAGATTTACTTGTTGTACCAAGCTTTTCGCCACTGCTGCATTTCTTTAATCTCTATCTCTTGGGCTTTAACAATTTCTTGGGCTAATTTCTTGATTTCAGGGCGCTTAGACTTACTCAAGGCATCTTGCCCCATTGTTACAGCCCCTTCATGGTGAGGAATCATCGCATTGATAAAGCGCAGATCAAATTCAGCATCGGCTGCACCTAAATCCTGACTCATCATCATGCTTTTCATTTGATCAGACGACATTTCCATCATGTGGCCCATTTGGCTGTTGTAAGCCATTGGTTTATCTCCCGCCTTGGGATACCAAGCTTGTCGCCACTGCTTCATCTGAGTGATTTCTTGGTTTTGCGATTTAATGATATTATCTGCTAACTTTTTGATTTCAGGACGTTTTGATTTCTGCTGCGCAACTTTCGCCATTTCTACAGCGCCTTGATGGTGCGGTATCATCGCGTCGATAAATCGTAAATCAAAATTAGCATCGGCTGGGCCTAAATCCATTCCCATGCTGTGGTTCATCATGCCACCACCGTGATTCATCATCTGCTTGTCGTTAGCATTGGTGGCGGTTGCATTTGGCGCTTGGCTTTGGTTCTGGGAAGCAGTACCAGCACAACCTGTGATTAACCCACCAGCAGAAGCGATCGCACTGAAGGTTAACGCCAAAAACCCATTCCTCAAAGATAGCATCTGCATAAGTCTCACCTCATAGTTTCCTAATTTTATATTTACTTATTAGCTTGGCAGGCAGAAATGAAATTAGGATGAAATGTAACTTATTAAACAAGTCCAGTATATTGTTGTTTATTTATCACTCAAAATTGTGTAAGCTTCATTAACTAAGTGCATTTTCTCTTGTGCTTGTTTTAGCATTTGTGGCTGATTAACAAATAAATCTGGATGCCATTTTTTTACTAAAGTTCGATAAGCCTGCTTTACCTCAGCCAAAGAAGCATTTGCTTGCAATCCTAAAATGCTGTAGGCGCGAGTAATCTTATCTTTTTCCGTCTGGGTTTTGGGTTGATTGGGTGCTTTGTTGCTTTGAGTTGTATTTTGCTGTTTGTTAGTTTGAGAACCAGGCGATGTCTGACGACAAGCCTTAGGGCTACGCATTTCTGCTTTCATTCGCGCTATTTCCTCATTGAGTTCCCAATCACGAAATTTCGCCTCCACTTCTTCTTTCCGTGGAGAGGGAGAAACTTTTGGCGGTGGTGGAGAAACAGATTTTACCCTTGTCTGAGTATTCTTCGCAGTATTTTCCTGTTGTTGCTTAACACCAATATCTTTTTTAGGATAAGTTTGAACTCTCTCTGGCTGTGGCGAATATTTTCTATTAGTGTTATTGGGTTTGGGTATTTCTTTATAAGGTTGATGATTTGAGGATATTTTGACTTTTTCTAACTCTCGTAGCAACTGATTAAAACCGTTTTGTAACTGCTGCAAACTTTCACGTTTTTTAGTAACTTCTAGTGGTTCTTGACTAACTTCAAAACAAATTACTTTTTCGGCTTGCTGTTCATATTCAGCCAAAATAGATAACCCTTGACTACTGAAGCCAGATAAATAATCTTCAATTGCAGTTATACAAAGTTTAGCAACTTCCTGATGATAAGATTCCTTTGCTAATTGATCGTCTTGTTTTTGGATATTCTTGTTTAGCAAATAAGAAATACTCCCGACGACAGCAGCACCAACTGGGCCACCTAACAACCAACCAATACCACCACCAACAGCAATAGAACCAGGTTCACTCAAATCATCAGTATTGCTTGGCTTTGAGGGTAATATTACTTGTGGTTCGCTAGGAAAGGGAATTATTAAATCTTGCGGTCGTTCTTCTTGAAAAAATTCGTAAGCTTGATAAAGCCATTTTATCACAGCAAATTGTAACTGAGTCAGGTCTTTTTTAAAAGTATTTGTTTGCCAATCTTTAAAGTTATTTTCAGCCAATGCAACTGCTGCATCAGCTTGATATTTTGTAAGTAGCTTGGGTAATACTAGCCAATCGCGTAACTCTCCTACGCTAGTAGTAAAACCTTTATAAATTAAGTCGGCTGCTTTTCGTTTAATTTCAATTTTGCTATTTTCTTTCTCATCAAAGGATTTGATTTCAATAGCAATCGGGTCAATTTTAGCTTTTAATGAGTATTGGATTTGAGAAGCGATCGCTTGCACTCTTGGCAAACGCACACTACCACGATCTGGTTGCAAAATCCCCACAATATTTTGCAAAGCTGTTTCAAAAGCTGCTAACCCGCTACTATTGGCAGCAGCAACATCGCCTTTTAACCTGGCTCTTAAAGCAGGTAAAGCATCAACGCGATATAAATTACTAAAACCTGGAGGTAATTCGGCTCGAAAGCTTTCTGCAACAAACCGCAAGCGATTTTGGACTTGTTTTTGCTCGTCGGGTTCGAGTAAATTAATAAAATTAGCAACAAATATAACTGTTTTAATACCGCGATCTAATAGCCAATCTCGTAAGTTTTCTCGCTCACCTAAAGTCATTAACTTACGTGCATCTAATAATTGGATAACTAAATCTGCACTTAAAAGTTGTTCTCGGATTAAATTATCTTGTTCATCTCTATCATTTGTTCCCGGTAAATCGAGAAATTCTACACCCGTTTCTAAAAATGGATGGGGACAAAAAACTTCCACAGATGCTACATCTTTTCGCATCTGCCTATTACCATCAAGAATTGCAAATTGTTGTAAAACTTCTGTGCCACTGCGATAGATTTCTGTCCCATCTACCAACATGATGCGAGTTCGCACATCAGAACCATAGCTGACAGTAATCGCTGCGCCTGTAGTAGGAATTAAATCAATTGGTAAAGTACGATTCCCTAACATGGCATTTAGTAAGGTAGATTTGCCATGATTAAAGGGGCCAAATACCGCAATCCGAAAGCTAGGATTAACTAAATGATTGCAAATAGTAATTATATCTTGATGCAGTTGCGATTTACGTTCTAAATTCAGTAACGCAGATGCAGATTTAAGAGAATCTGCTAAATCTTTATAACCTTCATACTGTTGTTGCATAATTCCCCTATCTTCCTCGTTCCCAGGCTCCGCCTGGGAATGCAATTCATTGAGGCTCCGCCTAGGCTGTTGACTCTGTACCCTTTAGCCCACAAGACTTCATGCAAAAACTGTGTTTTTTATTTTGGCGTAAAGATGGCTGTTACAGGCGCTTTCACACAAGCAAAAACCAGCACAAATAATTTTTCGGGAAATTACCGAAAAATAGCCAAAGTCAACAGCCTAGGCTCCGCCTCACATTTTTATAGTTATGGGAGGCGGCAGCCCTCCAAGTAGGCATTCCCAGCTAGAAGCTGGGAACGAGAGTAATGAGATTTATCAACTATAATAAGCTAATAAATTGCTATACGCCGCCTCAATTTTTTGCAACTGAGCTATTACATCTTCCTGTAATTTTTTTAATCGGTTGAACTCACCCTCACGATTTATTTCGCGGGTTTGTTTCTGCTTGACTAGATTATCTAATTCAGATTTACGAGATACAATATCATCGTTAATCCGCTTACTTACTTCTCTTTCATAAGAGTCAAAACACTCTTTCACAGCATTGTATACAACCTGAGATTGCTCGTATGCCACTTGGGGTAGATGTTTAACTAACTCTTTCTTCGCTGTTTTAACTAACTCTTTACGCGCTTGATCTGCTTGCAAAAATCCGACTCCTAAACCTAGCAGTGCAAACCCGATGGGGCCAAGAAAAATACCTGTCACTGCTGTAATTATCCCGCCAATGCCAATTACAGTAAAGTAGTTTAACAAGATATTTTTCCAATCAAATCCGGCTCCAGCTAGTGCGAAACCAGCAAGATTTCCCTTAGACAGTGATAACAAGCCCATTGCCCATTTTGCCCAAGCGGGAGAGTTATCTTCTTCAGGTGTAGTAGTATTTACCTTTACATCTTGCCCAGTTAGCTTTTCTGTAATTTCCTCTGTGACTTGATTATAAGACGCACCATATTGTGCAGCACTGTGAGAAAGTTCTTTAAAAGCGGCATTGATATCTTTTTCAGCAGTTAATGTCCAAGCAGCAGATTTGTCAGTGATATATTGCTCAAAAGCTTTTTGCAATGCGGTGTTAAATGCTTCTCGTTTACCACTACTGAGAAAATCAAACAAATTTAATTCCGGCTGATAGCGCAAGAAATCGGTTTCAAAAGTATCACCTAAATTTAAAACGTAGCTGCGAAAAGATTCGGAAATTGTTCTTGCTTGAGTGTCTCTGGTATTGATAATTTCTTTTTGAAATTTATCTCGAATACTTGTGAGTTTGTTAAACTCTGGTTCTACTGAATCAATTCGTTTTTTTAATTCATTTACATCTTGATCAAGTAATGGTATACGTCTAGCAACTGCTTCGCGGGTATGATTGCAGGCAAGTCTAGCCAAGGTTCTGACTTGACGGAGTTCTGCGATCGCACGTTCTCTGGTAAGAAAAGTATTAAGCGAATCCATAAACTTCGGAAAGCCAGTCCCCTCTAAATCAGCTTGGGGATTTTTTAACCGTCGTCTAAGTGCTTGAATTGACGAAAGCTCAAACACTCTTTCGTCATAAATATTTTGACCTTCTATAGTACAATATTCTGCTAAATTTGCGTTAAATACTTGCCGTAATCTATTCTCAGATGCTTGTAATTCTTCGACATCATCAGGATCAATCAATGATTCCCGCACCTGATCCCAAGCATTAACTAAGAAGAAAACTGTCAATCCTCTACCTTTGATATAATTTTCTAGATAGCGACGCTCACCCAAGGTACAAGGTTGAGAAGCTCTCATCACAAACAAAATTGCATGGCAGTTGTTTACATAACCCAAAGATAATTCGTTTCGCGCTTCTGTATCATTCAATCCTGGGCTATCAACAATTTCAATTCCCTTTTCTAGTAGCGTTAAGGGATACTCAACTACTGCATAATCAACATCGGGAAAGGCTTGTTTTTTCTCCTGCTCTAGTTTTTTCGCTTCAGCCGGATCAATGGTATATTTATATTTAAAGTTCTGAAAGTCTAGCTGTTGCGGGTTTTTTCCATCATTAAAATGAATGGTAACTTTCTTTTCTGGCCCATAGCGTAAAACTGTTAACACTGCGGTACAAGGGTTAACATCGCTCGGTAATAAGTTTTCTCCAATTAAGGCGTTGAGAAAAGTACTTTTTCCGCGTTTCATATCGCCCAATACCAAAAGGCGAAATACACCTTGGCGGAGGTTTTTACTAGCTACTGTAATATCTTCAATGTCTCGCTCTAAACTGAGTTTTCCTGATGAAGAGTCTCCAGCTAACTCAGCTTGATTAATTGTTTCGGCAAGTTTACTCAAACATACAGACATCTGCGATCGCACTTGAGCAACACGCTCTAAATCTTGGATAAATCTGTCAGTTGCTACCTGATCACTCATCATAATTACACCTTAATTAAAGATTGGTTTTTTTAGATTCCAAAAATAATTTGTAAGACATCCACCCCAGTGCAGCAACAATAATAAACCCAGCCAGCACTGAGGCTATTCTCACCGCAACCAGCGCTACCACACCAAGAACAAAGAGCTTCCCACCGAGAATTACTTTTTTCATCCAAGGTTTCTGGGAATTTTCTGGTTGATGCTTCACAGTTTGGTGAAAAGCCGCATCGGTAGCATGGATGTTACTTTCCATTTCTCGGAGTCGCAATTCAACTTCTCGTTCTCGTAATATACGTTCTCGCTGTTCAAGTTCTTTTTCGCGATCGCTTTCAGATGTCATCGGTATCTATCCCGTCTAAGACAATGAAAAGATGTCAGCATTTACTCGTCAATCATACTGTATTTTAACTTACGTAAATATTTAAAAACCCCAGTAAAATTACTATTTAAATTTTGATTATACTGGTCACCATTCAGATACGGTACAATGTTACATCACGATTGTAGGGGCACGGCAATGCCCATTGGTGTCAACTTAAGCTAGAAATCGCTTGTTGACTTCCACGCCCGCCCAGAAATAAATTTCAGGGCTAATAGCCCAAGTCTACTGAAGTAGACTAAAGATTTTTCAGATTATTTAGTCATCTTCAGATGACTTTAGCTATTATTCTTGGAACTTCAGTTCCTTGCGGGACATGGCTTTTACGTTAAGTTGACACGTATGGGCAATGCCGTGCCCCTACGGGTGTACAACTATAGGACTTACGCAAAATATAATTTTTGCCAGTTACGCCGTCTGTTTAGAAGTTGCTTTTAAGTCTGCGGTCGATTTTAACCGGGTGATGGTGGCTTTACGAATGCGATCGCTTTTGCGTACTCCGCCTATCATCTCGTATTCCCGGCTGTCTTTGCCATACTTCAATACTACACCACTGACTAAGCGTTCTGAAGTTTCCCGAATGGTCTTTTCCAGGGTTTCTATTTCTGCCTTTGCCGAGTCAAGGGCAGTTAGCATCATATTATAGTGGTCAATCTGGTTGCGGAGTTGCCCGATTAACTGGGTTAAATTCTTTAAACTGATAGAATCACCAAAGTCAAGGCCCGAATCAATCGATTTAAATCCGATTACTCTCTGTTCAGTTTTTTCTAGCACAGGAGAGGTTCTTTTTTGGCGTGGCATCAATGCATACCTTTTACTAAACTTTACCTTTCTAGAGTGGCTCAATAGAAGAATGTAGTGGTTCAGTAAAGCTTGCAAAAAAAAGGTATTTTTTTTAATAAGATTGGATTAGTAGCTCAGTAATTACACGAGAACAGACAACAAATTGTTGAGAAAAGACTTGTGTTCTGAACGAACGGACTTGTGTTCTGAACGAACGGACTTGTGTTCTGAACGAACGGACTTGTGTTCTGAACGAACGGACTTGTGTTCTGAACGAACGGACTTGTGTTCTGAATGAACGGACTTGTGTTCTGAACGAACGGACTTGTGTTCTGAACGAATGGGCTTGTGTTCTGAACGAATGGGCTTGTGTTCTGAACTAATATCAAGTCTGGGTAATTAGCTGAAACAGCAAGAAGCCTCTCACCTACCCGCAAGGGAGGTGATGAGATGAATTGCGCGTGAAAGCTCAGTTAATGTCCGACGGGATACCGGGAGTCCCTGAGAAGCCCACACTGTACGCTTGCGTCAGTGTGGGAGTATGTCACTTATTATAATTCCCACAGTCATTGCACCCCTCCTCAAAGCATCGGCTACGGTGTACACACAAGTTTTGCCGCAGCCATATCTTTATTGATAAATCTCGCACTGCATTTCTATCCCGCCTCGGAATGAATTCCGAGTCTCATATAGGACGAATGGCACACTCTACGAATTCTTCTCTACGAGACGCTACGCGATGGCGTCAACTCTTGGAGACGCGAAGCGCGATAGCGAAGCGGTAGCGAGTCATCGAGTGTCTGGCGGTTCGATAAATTAAGCTTTTCGGCAATTTTTGCGTAAGTCCTAGCGATCGCCCCTAATAAAACAGATATTGTAAACAGTATGGATATGCGTAGGCGTAGCCCGCCGCAGGCATCGTTTTTTTGATCGCCCCTTGTAGAGACGCGATTCATCGCGTCTTTAATCTTTAATTATTTTATTTTCCCTCAGAGGAAAGCGATCGCATATTGGATTTTAGGCTAATCAGTTTTAAATTATGCGATCGCTTCGCTATAAGCCAAAATTTTTATAGATACTCACACAGGTACAATCAAAATGGATATTAAGAATGGCTTCGTCGGCGCTGTTGGCAACACGCCCCTAATTCGCTTAAACAGTTTCAGTGAAGAAACAGGATGTGAAATCCTCGCTAAAGCGGAATTCCTCAATCCTGGCGGTTCCGTCAAAGACCGCGCCGCACTGTATATTATCAAAGACGCAGAAGAGAAAGGTTTACTCAAACCCGGTGGCACAGTTGTAGAAGGAACTGCTGGTAATACTGGCATTGGGCTGGCGCATATTTGCAACGCCAAAGGCTACAAATGCTTAATTATTATTCCCGATACTCAGTCACAAGAAAAAATAGACGCACTAACAGCACTAGGCGCAGAAGTTCGTCCCATCCCTGCTGTACCCTACAAAGACCCAAATAACTACGTCAAACTATCTGGCAGAGTTGCTGCTGAGTTGGAAAACGCTATTTGGGCGAATCAGTTCGATAACTTAGCCAACCGTCGCGCCCACTACGAAACCACAGGGCCGGAAATTTGGAAACAGACAGATGGTAAAATAGATGCATGGACAACTGCAACTGGTACTGGTGGTACTTATGCTGGTGTGGCGTTGTACTTGAAAGAACAAAATCCGGCAATTAAATGCGTTGTTGCCGATCCTTTGGGTAGCGCACTTTATAGCTATGTCAAAACCGGCGAACTCAATACAGAAGGAAGTTCTATCACCGAAGGCATCGGTAACGGTCGTGTCACAGCCAATATGGCAGGCGCACCTGCTGATGATGCCATTCAAATCGATGACGAAGAAGCTTTACGGGTAGTTTACCAACTCCTGAGGAAAGATGGGCTGTTAATGGGCGGCTCAACGGGTATTAATGTGGGCGCAGCTGTTGCCCTAGCGAAGCAGTTGGGGCCAGGACATACCATTGTTACCATCTTATGTGATAGTGGTTCCCGCTATCAGTCGCGGATATTTAACCCTGAATGGCTAGCCTCAAAAGGACTTTCAATAGATTAGGTAGGAGTTAATAGTTAGGAGTTAGGAGTTAGGAGTTAGGAATTAGGAGTTAGGAGTTATTTCTTTCCTATCTTCCTGATTTCTTCTTCTGTGTCCTCTGCGTTTGGAGCGGTTCGTTAAAAAATGTCAAACATAACTCAACCATCAAACTTCCCTACAATAGACCAACCTTCTCCTAAATGTGTGCGGGTTTGTCAAAATCGCACTTGCAAAAAGCAAGGCGCAGTTAAGGTTTTAGCAGCTTTTGCAGCTTTGCCAATCCCTGGTGTAACGGTAACGGCTAGCAGCTGTTTAGGACAATGCGGCAATGGGCCGATGGTGCTGGTATTACCCGATATGGTCTGGTATAGCGGCGTTCAACCCAATGAAGTATCTCTACTGATAGAAAATCATTTGCTAGGTGGTGAAAGAGTTAAACAGATGCTCTATTATCGGTTTCATCCCCAGAAATAAAGCTAAATTTTCAATATCAATGTCTGCAATATTGTTGACTGAAGTGAGGCATCCCATGAATATCCAACAGCTGCGTCAATCCTTAAAACAAAAATGGCTGAGTTACTATAAGCAAAATATTTCGTGGCTGGTCAAAATGCGAATTTGGGGCACTTATGATGGTCTGCGTCGTCCTTTGTCCGGTTTTATTTTGGGAACACTCTCTGTTTTAGAACCCCAATTTGATGAAATACTTGCTTTTATGCTGGATCTGAATAACGATCCAGATAAAATAGTCGCCGCTTTAGGACTTAACTTCAATCCTGATGAAGAGTTACGTTTAATAAAATTAGACTATTCCATGCCTATAAGCCAAGTTGAAAGCGAGTTGCCAGATGAGAAACATTCTGAAGATAAACATCTGTCATCTGCTGTAACTGCCAGCAAGATAGCGCTTCATTCTCTTGCCAAGACTCTAGATTCCAACTTGTCACACGGCGATGAAGTTGTGCCATTAATTACAGCTATATCTGAGGTAGTTCGCACACGCAAACCTGAATTGATAGTAGCAAATGCAACTAAAATTGCTCCAGATACTCCGGTAAAAATGCCATCCTCCGATTTGCTAAGGGAATATCAACCAGTACGCTGGCACTCTGGTCAGTTACCTTCACGAGGATCGGCGACAATCACCAGTGAGGTTAACAGTAAAGCCAAAACTATGCCATCTGTGGCATTAGCTACTGAGGTTAAGAGCAACGCGCCATCTAGTCGAATCCCTGTGGCCACATCATTGGCTGAGATTAACAGTAATGGTAAACCAGTGCGATCGCCCCTTGGGCGGCTCCCTTCAGGAGCATCGCTAGCAATTACTACTGAGGTTAAAAGCAACGGCAAACATCCGAATATTCAACCACAAGATATTAAAAGCAAAGTGAATTTACCAACCACTAATGCCCGTAGTCTAGCTTCTTGGGTAGATGAATTTTGTTACGGCGCTAGGGATAAAGAAGATGTTTTGACTTGAATTAGGGATTTCCAAGAAATAAATTATCCAAATAAACGAACCACAGAGACGCAGAGAACACAGAGAGAGGAGAAATAGAGAGGTTTTGTGCCCGTTTTGGGATATTTTTTTATTTGGAAGTCCCTTACTTATGGGTAATCGTGAGAAACAAACGGGATTTCTATGACTTCACCCTCAGTTTCTCCCACTTTGACTTTCAACCCCACGCCACCAGCTTTAGTGCGAATGTAACCTAGTCCAAAGTAACCATCAGTGGTTTGGGTGTAGCTGGTAAGTTTGCCGACCTTTTCATCTCCAACTGCGATCGCACTTCCAACTTCAGCAGGGGCACTGAGTCTTATACCCAAAAGGTGTTGTTTTACACCTTTGTATGTATTTAACCGAGCAATAGTTTCTTGCCCAATATAGCAACCTTTAGTAAAAGAAATTGTTTGCCACAAACCAACTTCCAGAGGATTGTAATCATCTGTGAGTTCGGCATCTGGGGCGGGGCGGCCTTGTAAGATTCGCAAAGCATCCCAGGCGCGATCGCTCATTTCTACCGCCCCAGCTTCTAACAATTTATTCCACACCGAATATTTATCAGTATAGGGGAAAGTAAAGGTGTATCCGGGAGCAGCTAACCCACTACCCACAGCAATCCGCACACCCTCGGCAGAAGCAATTGTGTATACTTTGTGACTTCCGTAAGCTTGTCCAATGAGTTCGCCAATACCCAACTTTTCTAAAACAGCGTCACTTCCTGGGCCAATAAGGCTGAAAGTGTTGGTGTATTGGGTGATATCAGATAATTCCACCTTATCGGCATAGAAAATATATTTATCGAGCCATTCCATGAGATATTGGCGGCGGTTGGGTGAAACTAGCAAGATTACCGCATCTTCTCTAACGTAGGCGGTTGCTAAATCAATTGTTCTGGCTGTGGAAGTGACAAAAACTGTATCACAACCTTGTCCTGGCTTGAGTATTTGGAAATTGTTAGTACTTTGGTTGTGTAAGAAATTGAGGCGATCGTCGCCAGCTACTTTGATGCGTCCCCAGGCGGTGCGATCGCATATTGCAACCCCAACTCTGGCTGCTTGGATAGCTGCTGCGTCTTGATCGTCAAGTGTAGATGTTGGCATGGTGATGAGAAGTTGCCCTGTTTCAATGTTGTCGCACTGGAAATCTTAGCAAATAAGCGTTTGCGGCTTCAATGCATCTCCGATTCCACCTCAGCTTGTTTACATCACTTAATCATGAAATTAGCGATCGCCATAATGGTATCGCGCCTGAATAAACTCAACTCGGTCATCACTTACTACGTAAACAATCCGGTCAGTTTGAGTGATTCGGCGCGACCATATATTTGCATCATAGTATCTCAATCTTTCAGGATTGCCTGTCCCTTGAAAGGGATTCCGCCTAATCTCTTCAACTAAAGATAAGACGCGGAGTGCAGTTTTTCTATTTGTCTCTACCCAGTAGGTAAGGTCTTCCAGAAATCTCCGGTCAAAAACGAGGTTACGTTCTAAATTATCCTCTTGAGAAACTTCAGATTGGGGAAGTGCTTCTGGTTCTAAATTATCCGACATTGAATTTATTTACTCTTCTTCGTAGAGCGAGAACTCTTTACGCAACTCGTCTATAGTTTGGGGCACATTAGTCTTAGCCTTAACACGTTGTAAAGCATCTAAAAGACGTGCTGCATTCTCAGGTGATTGAAATAAGTATGCTGTCTCTATGATACTGTTAAGTTCCGCAGTAGGTATGACAGATACACTTTCTGCACCTTCACGATTAACAACTACAGGTTCACGAGTGCTAATTGCCTCTTCGTAAATTTTTTCAAAATTATTGCAAGCTTCGGTGTAGTTTGTTTTATTAGACATTTTTTGTTCCTCAATATATTTGGTACTTTTTGCTGGCAGATAACTAAAGAGTTGCTTCAGCTTGAATTTTTTGAATTATGGTTAAATTTTTCTCTTTCAATTCGATGTGCCTTGCTAGAACTTGAGCAGTTTATTCCAGTACCTACTCAGATCATAACTTGGCTAAATCTTGCCGCAAACCCTGCCCAATATATAACTTGAGCAAGGCTTCAGGTGATATATCTCGACTAGCTGCTACTTTTTCGAGTGATCGCAATGTATCTGTTGGTATCTTTATTGATACTGTTTCTGTAGTACGGGGTCTTAAGTGTAATTCTTCTTGAGGCTTGTTCATATAACTTTCTTTCTGTGCGAGTAGTGTGATGATTGGTTGATTAGGATGGGGTGCGATCGCCTTTAGTGTGACAGTGCAATTATTGAGACGAATATTTTCATTAGTAATTTAAGCTGTACGTACTTTAGCTAAACTTTCCTTCACATAATTAATTATGTCCTCTGAACAGTTCCAAGCAGCACACGACAGGATATACAACACTGGCACACGCCTTTTACAGTACCTTCAAGAAATTCGCCAAGGTCGCCTCAGCGAAGGAGACGATACCAAAGGTTTGCAGAGTGTTGAGGATGAGATCAACAAAGCCCTACACGCATTGAAAGAGCAGAAGTATCAGGTGGCTGTAATTGCAGCGATGAAAGCTGGCAAAAGTACCTTTTTGAATGCCGTGATTGGTGCTGATGTTCTGGCAAGTGAGACAGCAGCATGTACAATTTGCCGTACAGACGTTCGACATATTCCATCTGGGCAAATCCCCAGACTTTTGGAATATCGAGATGGACAAAGACGACCTATTGTTCTTGCTGAAGGTGATGCTGGAGAAATTCAACAGAAATTTCTGGTACGTACCCGTGAGATTCGGGAGAAAGGCAATCCTGATAAAACTATACGCTTTGAGATAGAACATTCTATCGAAGCTATTAGCAAACTTTCTTCCTTAGCTGGTTTTACTTTGGTTGACACTCCTGGCCCGAATGAATGGGAGTCTGGCAATTTCAACACAGCACTGAAACAAACTGCTCTGGAGGCGCTACGAACTTGCAATGCAATTCTATTTGTTTTAAATTACGCCTCTTACAAAGATAATGCTATTTCAGATATGTTTAAGGACATTATAGAAAATCGTAAGGAAATTTTATCCGAAAATACAGGTAAAATTTACTTCATACTTAATAAAGTAGATCAGAAAACAGAAAAAGACAGAGAAATTCCTGATGTTATAGAAGACTTGAAACGAGAGTTAACTAGCTTTGGTTTCTCAAATCCAATTATCTATCCTGCGAGTTCTAGACAAGGAGTTTTAGCGAAATTAATTCAACAAGGTAAGGCAACAGACAGCCAAATCAAAGACTTCAAAAAGTTTTTCAGTGCCAGGTATGCTATAGAAGATGAAGAAGGTAATCAAATTATACCTGCACCACATAAAATTGCGCCGCAAGCGTTAGAAGACAGTGGCTTACTTACTATTCAAGAAACAGTGATTCAAACCATTACTCAAAATTCAGGTTGGAATCTTTTGAGTGATGTTTTGCTAAAAATTGAGAAAATGGCTAAAGCATCTGAAGATTCTCTTAACTTACAAATTAATGGTTGGGAACTTGAAATCCATTTACTTAAAAATAAGGTCGAAGAATATCATATTAGGGCAGAATCATCTAAAAAAAAGGTTGAAAAGGTAAATGAATCAGTAAAAGCACAAGAAAAAATATTAACCACTCAATTTAGCCAAGCAATGATCTCATTTGCTAGTGGTGCAAAAAATAAGATACAAGAGGAAATTGATCGAATTGCCAAGTCTAGTTCTACTGAATACTCGAAACCTAAGACTCAGGATATTACTGAAGTGCTTCCAAAGGCAGAGATTCCCAGTAATAATATAAGTATGGGGCTTACTTTACCTAATGCTATTCCTATCTTTGGTGGTTTGGCGTTATCTTTTGGAGTGCAGCGTCCTTTAGTAGAAGTATTAAGTAAAGTTAATCCACCACCATTTAATAACAACCGTTATACTCAGGTGAAAAATGCTGATCCATACAAAATTAGAGTAGATACTGAAAAAGAGGCTCAAGAGATTGGTCGTACTATCAATGAGTTTTGTAGTCCACTTATTCAAAATTGGTGGATAGATACACAAGATCAGCTTGTCAGAAACGGAACTTTAATTAGAGAAAAGTTAGTTAGGGAAATTCAAGCAGATATTCAGCAAATATCTAATGAACTATCTAAATATGTTGGAGAGTCCTTACAGGTTAAGCTAAATATCAATCCTATTCAGTTTCCCGCATTTGAATTTAAAGGAATAGATGCACAAGTTAAACATCAGATTGAAGTATTTACAAGGAGTGAAACGGAAACTAAGTTCCGCTCAGAATCTAAAACCGAAAAATCAGGTAGCCTATGTAAAAGTGATAAAAGTTACACAGAGCAAGTTCCATATCAAGCTACTATTCAAGTTGAAGATAAACTTTCCTTTTACGAAGTTGATTTGCACGAAACAACCAAACTAATCAAGCATAAAATAGACACTCAGGTATCAGGAAGTCAAGTAGCTTTACAAAAAATCATTCACAAGCAAGTTCGAGACGACTTTAAGAATGCGGAGCAACAGATTAATGCCTACATCAAAAGGTTTCAAGATGAGTTTGACCGCTTGTTGAAAGAACGGGAGATGAGAGAAGCCGAAGCTGAACAAATTCGTGAAACTCTTAATGTTCAAAAAGTAAAGTTGAATAAATACTTGGATGAACTAACTGCTATTCGAGCATCCTTGGATAATTGGAAGCCATTGTAAAAAATCAGATAAGTGATAGACCATTCACGCATTCCAGATAGGTTGAAAAAGCGATCGCATTACCCCATAAGCCCACCCGCGTGGGCTTTATTCGTGTATTCTATTTTGAGGGATTTAACCTTCTGGTAATTTAGCAAACGCTTGCTCAACTAACTCCTTTGCTTTAGCATCCAAACGCAGCCAATCTACTTCACCGAATTCATCGATTAAACCAGTATCAATATCAGCAACTTCCAACTCTTGGCTGTATTCAATAAAACACACTTCGTAACACAGTTCCCACAAATCGATACTCGCTTCTTGCTGTTGACGCTGCAAACGTAGATGATATCCTGGATGGGGCATCGGCAGACGAGCCAGAGTCTCTCTGATTTCATCTGCTTCTTCGGGTGTTGCAGTTTCCATTGCTTGCAACAGTTCAGTCACCAATGCTTTTATTTCATCAGTGGTGCTAGGGGGCCAAATCAAGACATCGTGGTAAGTTCCCGTCCAGGAAGATTCATCAAGCTGCTTGCGGATATTGTCGATAACGCGAATGAAAGCAGGTTGCATGAGGATTTCAGCCTGCTGCCATGCAGCTGAGTTTGTTATTTTAGGTGGCATTGGTAATAAACAGGGGCACTAAAAGAAAAATAAACAGTCTGCGTTTATTAAAAAGCTGCGTTTTTAATCTAAATCTTTTCTCAAGATAGCGGATTTCATTGAAGAAAATTTGGAGATATTTATTACCAGCTGGAAAATTAGGTAATAACTCTGGGGAGGGAATATGATAGGCAAGCTACTAGACCATCGTTACCAAGTAATTCGAGTCCTCGCAATGGGAGGATTTGGTCAAACCTACATTGCCCAAGATACTAGGCGGCCCGGTAACCCCATTTGCGTTGTCAAGCACCTCAAACCCGGAACTGACCCCAGAGTTTTTGATACTGCTAAACGCCTGTTTAACAGCGAAGCCGAAACTTTAGAAAAACTGGGCAATCATGACCAAATACCCAGGCTGTTAGCGTATTTTGACGAAAACCAAGAATTTTATTTAGTACAAGAATATATTGAAGGACATACCCTAGCTGAGGAACTTATACCTGGTAAGGGCTGGAGTGAAAGCCAAGTAATTCAACTATTGCAAGAAGTTCTACAAATTCTCGAATTTGTCCACCGCCAAGGCGTGATTCACCGCGACATCAAACCGGATAATATCATCCGCCGTGCCTCAGATAATAAGTTAGTTTTAGTGGACTTTGGGGCAGTGAAACAACTGCGTACACAACTGGTAACAGTGGGCAGACAACCCTCTGCCACAGTAGTTATTGGTACTCCTGGCTATATGCCGACAGAACAAGGACAAGGTAAACCCCGCCCCAACAGTGATATCTATTCCCTTGGCATTATCGCCATTCAAGCATTAACAGGATTACAGGCAACAGAATTGCAAGAGAACCCGGATACGGGTGAAATCATCTGGCAGCAATCAGTAACCGTGAACTCTCGACTGGCGGCGGTATTATCTAAAATGGTGAGTTATCACTTCAAAGACCGCTACCAAAACGCCACCGAAGCCCTGCAAGCATGTTTTGAGGCGATTAATCCAGTACCAGCACTTTCCAAACCTCAAGAATCTGCCAAAAATTCTAGTTACCAAGCAGCCAAATCCCAGCCTCAAGTATCTCGGCTGCAAACTGTTGCAGTTGCACCAGCAAATCCTGTTCCCGCAAAACCTGCCCGTAAAAATTCTGACAAATCCGACCCATGGCCGATATTAATTGGCATATTATTGGCGGGTGGTACGGCTGCTTTGGTAGCAAATATATCTCCAAATGTGAAAAATTTAGCTTTTAACCTTACAGGTAAGGATACTGCCTTAGCAAACAAATGCTCGGCTGTTGTCGTCGGAAATTCTAATATTCGTTCTGAACCTAGTTCGATAAATTCTGGTAATGTTGTGCAAACAGTTGCCGATAACACCAATTTCGAGGTGACTGGCAAACGGACAAAACGAGGTTGGATAGAAGTTAAACTTAAATCTGGCCGTTTGGCTTGGGCACACTCGGATGTGATAACCAATAATCAAGAATGGGGTTCTTGCCTGCGTGAAAAAGGCATTGCAACTAAGATTGTAGATGATAGTAGCTTGATTGCAACTCGACCGACTCCCAAGCCACAATCAAAATCTAGGGATGTAGTAACTCCATTACCAGAAAAGCCGAAGGGGTCTACTGATGACGCTGGGAAAACAGAGCGATCGCAGCCTACTGATAACAGTACCAATATTATAGAACAAGCCAAAAAGAAGTATGATTCAGGGGATATAGTTGGAGCGATCGCACTCTTAAAATCGGTTCCGGCAAATGCTGCTTCTGGTATCCAAGAGACAGGTAAAATGATTGCTCAGTGGCAGGAAGATTGGGCGAAAGCTGAGGCGTTATCTAATGAAATCAACAAAGCAATAGATGATGGTAAATGGGATAAAGTTTTAGATTACAGAAACCATCCAGAAAAGTTACCTAATACTAAATATTGGCGAAACAGAATAGAACCATTATTTAAACAAGCAGCCGAAAATCTGGCAAAACAGGCACTAACTAAACTAGGAAATCAAGGGAATCAAAAGACTACCCAACAGAAACTTCCCAATACTAACCAACCTGCTACTACAGAGAGTCCTAATGCTACAGAAACTCCGCAAGGCGGTTTGTAATATCAAGGTTGATTAAGGGAAATCCAAGAAATAAATTATCCAATATTGTGGGGTGGGCAAGATGAGCGCCATATAAACTGGGCGCTCATCTTGCCCACCCCACAAGAGTTAATTGAATATTTTTTTATTTGGAAGTCCCTAACCATCCAGTTTAAGCATCTATTGATAATGAATAATAGATAATTTTATTACCTTTATTTATTACCAATAGACACGAAGATAAGGAAACTGTGAAAGCTATACTAACGTTGTTGGTTTACACTTTCGCTCTGACTTTGTACTGCTGTTTGCGCTTGAGTAGTGAACCGGCACCTAAAGCGCCAAACGCTAATAAACCTAATCCAGAAGCAGGTTCAGGTATAGTTCGTCCCTTAGATATAGCCCCAGTCACGTTATCCAATCCGAAACCTTCTCCTCTTTCTCCTAAATCCTCAATTCGTGATATGAAAGTCACCTTACGAATGTCTTCTACAGGATTAGTAACAAACCCAAAGAAGCCATCGTTGACTGTTACTGGAATGGTGTCTAAAACTCCACCTATATCCAACACAAGGTCTAAATTCAGCCCTTCTCCACTATTTGCTTCAAAGAAATCTGCTCCCCATCCAAAAACTGGAGTATTTAAAGTTAAGTCTACATTGGTAGCCCCAAAATCAGTGAATACTGAGGCATGATTTGTACCATTATTGTCGTCGTACTCGAAAGGTGACACCTCAATCAAGTTACGAAACGCACGAGCATTTCCTACTTGAAGGAGTGTGAACTCTCCAACGTCAACAGGGGTGGTTCGGAATTCTGTATCAGAAGTAAAACTTTCAAAATCTTCACTGAATGTGTCACTTCCTGATACAGCAGTGTTCCAATCAGTACGTGAGGTGAAAATTGTAATAGCCTTTGCCTGTTGCGTGTCAAGGCTTAACAAAGCAAGGATTGCTGCTGTGGCAGCAGCCAGATGTAATCTTTTCATACAAACTAAGTGTTGTTACCAACGTAGATTTCCATCGATATATTAGTAACTTTTGCAACATTTATATCTACTCTTCATACAAACCATAAAAATTTTCCAAAAAATTCATCCCAGCTTTAAGATTGACAATTTTGGTAATCTCTCTGAACTTAAAACGACTGTTTTTGAATAATTATAGGACTTACGCATTGACAGAAAAGCCAAAATAGCAGGTATAATTTTCAAGGCTTATAGCTAGATTTTTCAATGATATTTTGGCGATCGCGCCCAATCAAGGGTGATAGACAAAAGCCTGAAACAACGTATTTACGTTGGTACACAAGATAGTTATTTTGTACAGTGCGTAAGTCCTGAATTAATAATTTACATAAAAGCAAAATAAAACATCTAGGTAAGAATTTAACAGTGCTACCCTGTATACTTTTCACCTAAATGCTTTTGTCCAACATTTTTTACTTACACTTACTCACGATTGTAGTAGTTGCTACTTCTACTAACAAATATTTCCCTGTTACTGCATTTCGTCGTATTCTGGGGCTTCAACTCGTCTTGTTTCCATCCGCGAAGCAGGCAAAAACTCAGCGCGACGGACTGGAACCAAAGGCGGTGTATTTCCTTGGTAAGGGTGAATCACTTGTACAGTCCGGGCTGGACGCTGCCGTGGTGAGAATAAAGCTAATACCCCAGCGACGACAACACCACCACCAATAGTCAGAGTTGCGCCTCCTACAGCCCAAAGCACGGGTGAAGACCACCAAGAACTTTGCGGCTGGAGTGCTGTTACTTTTTGTTGGTTATACTGCTGGGCTTGTTGCCACTGCTGCTGAGTATTGAAATTTTGAACTTGGCCTTGGAGTTGTTGATTTTGCAACTTCAGCTGTTCATTGTCGTTTTTTAAACGCTCCAACTGCATCTGCGTGTTCAGTTTCTCCATCTCCAAACGCTGGTCAGCATTGGCCGCAGTGGGTGGCTGAACCTGACCGGGATAAATTGGTTGCCCATAAGGGCCATAAGGATACATTTGTGGCTGTATTCCCGGCGCTACTACAGTCCCTGGCATTTGCGGAGCAACAGCAAAGTTAGGCTGTAGGGGGGTATTTGTCCCTTTGAGCAATACGAGAGCCGCCAGCCCAGCTACAGCAACCCCACCGATAAACGCCATACTCTCACTCATCGCCTTTGCTCCTCAATTGCGACCTAATTATAACAATTTGTGACTGACTCACTCTCACACTCATAAATTATGCCTATTTGACTTCACATAATACTCAAACTATAAGCGACCGGATCAGCTAGTTTTTTTACATCATAATATCTGATGTTAATATTCAAAACCATAACGGTCAAATTGTCTACCAAACAAGCATAGAAAAACTGCGCTGTTATACTTTTTTTAATCTACTTTCCCCGTCTAATCAAGAGGAGTATTTGTGCTGGTGCTGTTGGTCTTGATGGCAGCCTTGAGACTTTGGCAGAATTGGGCGATCGCCGAAAGTCCTTCCTCTGGGGTGCCTTGGGCTAACCGTTTCACAAAAGCACTACCCACGATCGCAGCATCCGCGCCCCATTCCTTTACCTGACGGGCTTGTGCAGGTTCGGAGATGCCAAAGCCTACACCGATGGGTTTATCAGTAACACTACGAATTTGTTGGAGTAAATCGGATACGCGGTTTTCCAGTTGCGATCGCACTCCTGTAACCCCTGTGACGCTGACTAAATAAATAAATCCAAGAGATGAACGAGCGAATCGCTTCTATCCGTTGGGCAGAACTGGTGGGCGCTACCAACAAGATTACGTCAATTCCCATCTCACTAGCTGCTTGGAGCAATCCTGCTGCTTCTTCTAACGGTAAGTCTGGTACTACCAATCCCGCTACGCCAGCCGCCGCAATTTCCTGGAGAAATTTGTCAATTCCCCGGTGCAGAATTGGGTTGTAATAGGTAAATAGGATAATAGGCGATCGCAATTTGGGAGTAATCCCTTGCAACATTTCTAGCACCTGCTCTAATTTCGTACCCCTTTGCAAGGCGCGGGTAGCAGCAGCTTGAATTACTGGCCCATCAGCCAGAGGATCGGAATAGGGTATACCCAGTTCTATAATGTCGGCTCCACTACGATCTAGAACCTGCAAGGCTTTTGCTGTTGTTTCTAAATCTGGATCGCCAGCAGTAATAAACGGAATTAGAGCGCACTCACCATTTTGCCCAAGGGTTTTAAAGCAATCAGAAATCGCAGTCATTTTTAGTCAAGTGTTAATAGCCAGTGGTCATCGGTCATTGGTCATTGGTCATTAGTCATTGGTCATTAGTAAAGGACAAATGACTAATGACAAAGGACAAATGAGACAACTGACCAATGATAACTTTACACCTGAGATTGTTCTTCTTGTTCTATTTCGGCTTGAATTCGTGCTATTTCTTCGGGAGTAAGCTCATCTAACCGCTTTTGCAGAAAGTCTTGCTCGTACTGTTCCCGTTGTTGGTGGTAGGTCATTTTTTGTCCCACCGCGCGGAAAAAATAGGTGGCTAACCAGCCAACTAACCCACTGATTAGTAAGACTTGGCTCCATATACCAGCTTTTTGATTATCCAAACCGACTAGCTGCAATCCTACATAAGCCAAGCCGCCAGCAATAAAAACACCCAAGCCAATTCCAATAGCGTCAATCCGTCGCATGAGAGTTATGACCTACCAATTTAGTTAAACTTCAATTTGTCGCCGTTGGGGTCGAAAATTTAGAAACGGCGATAAAACCAACAAACCTGGAAAGAAGAAGAACACCAAAAAGTACATAAAGGTACGCTCAATGGAGGTAGCTACATACCAACGCTGCTTCAGGTACAGCAAAATAGCAATTGGGATTACCAGAAGGTAAGCTCCAGCCAAAATCAGATACAGCAGGGCGACAATCATAAACTTTCAAGTCTTAAGCTTCTGTTTTCCATCATAGGCTGAAGAGCGAAACTGAGGAAACTATAGTCATGACCCTTTCAACATAACCACCCCAGAATTCCTGCTTTATGTCCAGATTGATTGACAATAGGTATTATTATGCTATTGTAGTAAATCTGCTAACAAAAAAGGCTCTAGTCAGACAAGATGAAAAACTCATCCAGATTGATTACGAGGAAACAAGGAAAACTTGCAACTCTAGAAAGCGATCGCCCAATCTGGAAAAAATATTTTCAATCTAGTTGGACAAAAGACACAATTGATGGTGGAATAGATGAGGAGGTATTTGCTGCCTCGAAAGAATAACTAGTTATGCTAGTTGCAAAACACCTGCGGGGGTGTGGCGGAATGGTAGACGCTACGGACTTAGATAACTGAGCCTTGAAGGAGAAATCCCTCAAGTGGAAGCTCTCAAACTCAGGGAAACCTAAATCTGGTGACAGACATGGCAATCCTGAGCCAAGCCGAAAAAAGTCCTGAGTCATGAGTGTTGAGTGGTGAGTAAATTTAAAACTCTTAACTCCTAACTCTTAACTCATAACTGTTCGGAAGGTGCAGAGACCCGACGGGAGCTACCCTAACGTTAAGTCGAGGGTAAAGGGAGAGTCCAATTCTCAAAACTTGATGCTAAAGCCATCAGGTAGCAGTGAAAACTGCGGGAGGATGAAAATCCGTTGACCGTAATAGGTCGTGTGGGTTCAAGTCCCTCCACCCCCATTAGATATGTAAAAAGACTCCTATACAAGGTATGGGGGTCTTTTCGCATTATGTATAGATGAACACGGTAATGCCCATTGGTGTCAAAACAATTCAAAATTCAAAATTATTAATTCAAAATTGCAATCAGTGGGGGCTTGAAACCCACCACTGATTGTAGACCACTGATTTTAAAAATCAGTGGGGGCTTGTACCCAGAATTAATTAATTCAAAATTATTCTTATTCTTCATTTTGAATTTTAAATTTTGAATTTTGAATTCAAAAAACGGTCAACTTAAGGTAAAAGTCATATCCAGCAAAGGAACTTCAGTTCCTTGCTAATAGCAAAAGTCTTCTGTTGATGACTAAGTATATACCTAAGAATCTTTAGTCTAGTTCAGTAGACTAGGAGGATGTTTTAAAAGTCCTCTAATCAGTAGCAAAACGTTTTAGATCCCCCTAAATCCCCCGATGAATTGGGGGACTTTGATTCCGGTTCCCCCCAATTTATCGGGGGGTTAGGGGGGATCAATAAGTGCAAAGATACAGCCAACCACTTTTAAAACATCCTCTAAAGCTTGTAGCCTTGAACTTTCTCGTTTATCTCGTTATCTCGTTCCCAGTCTCCGACTGGGAATGCCAATTAGAGGCTCCGCCTCAAAACTAGCGATACCGCAATCATTCGTGACAGGTTAAGACTAAATTACTTTTGTCAATTAGTAGTTACGCTGAAAAATAACTTAAATATAGGGTATTAAACTAACTTATGTACTGACTTTTTCGGACAATAATGAGTGATCCATTTAGAGATTAAGCGTAGGCGCAGCCCGCCGTAGGCATCGCATCCCCAAAAATAATGTTTTTTACCCCTATTTTGGCAAAATTTTAAGCACTATTACTTATTGACAAATTGTTTAAAACCTTAACCTGTCAAGAATGCACCGCAATAGAATAGCATTTCCAGTCAGAGCCTAAAAACTAGGTTTGAAAAGGGTTTGGGCAAAAGTAGACACCTATGGGCGAATGGCACTAAGAAAAGCCCAAAGGCTTGTTTAGCCTCGTTCCCAGCCTCAGGCTGGGAATGTATTCTCATGGGCTGCTACCTCTGGTCAAGCTACTGGAGGCGGAGCCTAAGAGAATGGGTTCCCAGCCTAAAGCCTGGGAACCATTCAGGGTAAGGGCTGTATCTTTTCTTAGTGCCATTCACCTATGGGCAATGCCCTATTCCTACCCGTATGGCTTATGTAAACGATAATTCCTATAAGACTAAGCAATTCCACTGGAGCATTTGATAAAGGATTAGACAATTTATGTTTAATCCTTTATCTATAGCCGGAGTTTATCAAATTTGTGTAAAAAAATTACTGAATCTCTGAACAATAGATTGATACTACTCTTCACCAAGGTTAAGCTGGTAATAATATGAACATTAAACCTTTTTATCCTGATAACTCAAATGACCGCTAATAGTTTGTCAATTAGTCAGGAATATCCCCATTGTATTACGTCCAACTCTAGACAGGTAAATGTGCAAATTGCACAAGAAGAGGTTTATACCTTCTTCATAGGAATTGTCAATACAATGTCGCCAGGGGAAGTTTTACGCGAATTTAAAACTTTTTTTATAGACGGTCTTGATTTACAATATTCTCATTTTATACCTGGGATATATAAGATTTTTTTAAATGATAAAGAAGATGATTTTCATAATACACTTAAGCGATGTGTATATATAATAATTAATACTTGGAAAACTCAGAGAAAAGATAAATATATCCAAGAGCTAGTTGAACTATTTGCTATTAAAAATCTACAAGTAAAAGCCAATTATTTCCCAGCGATAAATATCTGTAAAAGCTGGCTAGAGAATTTTATAAACAGCAAAGACTATCAAGAGATAAAACTATTTGCTGCTAAACATGACGAATTACATAAAGGTCATTGGGCTAATCGCTATACTTCCTATTTATTAGTTGCTCAATCTGTTAATGAGAATAATCCAAGAGAGCAACAAGAGGCTGCGAAAAAGCTTTATAGACAGATAAAAGAGAAATATAAGTTTGAACTGGCAATATATATTGCTCGTTCTCAATCTGCCGTTTCAAGCACAACACGCTACAAAAATCCCAGTGGATTGGGAGATAATGTTCTGCGTTTAATAAAAGCAATTGTTTTAAAAAAGGGTGCGTTTAGCCATGAGAATATTGCCAATATATTTATCAAGCAAACTCAAGGGCAAACCCTTGAAGAATTTAAAATAAGTATAGAAAAATATCTATTTTTTTCTGTAGATAATCAAGAATTAGTTAAGACCTTGCGGCAGCAGTTCGCAGAAATTTTATCTTTATGGAAGAAAGATTATAATCAAGAAATTCTCACGAAAGAATTATTCTTGAGAACCTGTAATCGAGTCATTGATTGTTTCACAACAGAAAATGGAAAAGAACCTTCGTTATTATTTATACTATTGCTTACCCAAGGTCACTCTTTAACGTTGGTTATTATCCTCTTAAAGACTATTTTGATTTCTAGAAATTCCCGTAAGCATTTAGAGATTAAAATTGCTCATCTGATTCGCTATTACGAAAAATATCCTGAAGATGAGTGTCAGTGGGTAATCAATTTTATGGAAATTTTTAATATAACTTTTGCAATTTACGCAGAAAATGTAGAATACAACTTGATTAAGATGGAAGAAGACCAAAGCAGTAATCCGCAGTTAAATCTGGATGCTTATCGGGTGTTTTCACAGATGAAGGTAGATAGACAAAAATGAGTGTCGTCTGATTCATGATTTAGCAAGACGTTCGTCTAACCAAGCCAAAGCAGCACCCGCAGTTTCAGCTAGAATACTAATGAGGCGATATAAAGCGATCGCACTAAATACTAAAGCAGAGGGAAAGTGGTGGCGTAAAAGTTCATACGCAGTCGCTTCAAATACACCTAACCCACCAGGCGCACCCGGAATCACAAGCCCCAATAACCAAGCGCAGCTAAAAGCCCCTAATAACAAAGGAATTTGATTCACATTCAACGAACCCAAGGCGAACATAGTTAATATAAACCCAGTGGCGCGTAGTCCCATAAAGCCCAATTCTCCTAACAAAGGGCGTAGGGGATAGCTTTTAAGACTGAAAGGAACAGTTGTCTCAGTGGTGACAGCAGACTTTTTTGCTTTCAATTTGTCCAAAAAGCGAATAACTGGGTTTAAAAACCAAGGATGAATCGCACAAAGGACTACAGCTAAACTCAGCAATTGGAGTATTTGCAGAACAAAAGTACTATTAGCCGCTGCAAATTGGCTACTGCATAAAACAATGATAATTAAAGCAGCCGCTAGCATGAGTAGGGGTTCTAGTAAAACGCTTAAAGTGGCTGCACCAGCAGAAACATTGGCATTTTTGGCGGCGACAATTCGCCCGTAGTAATGCCAGATATTACCTGGTAAATACTTAGCGATGTTCGTTTTTAGGTAAACCTGGATGAACTGGCGAGGCGATACAGGTTGATTTAACTCTTGCAAAATCCAAGTCCAGATCCAGCCAGCCCAAGTATGTGCTAGTAAAGTGACACCTGTAGCGATCGCTATAATTGCCCATCCTACCCCATCAATGCGGATAGCAGTCACTCCAATCCAATTATCCTTCAGAGCTTTCGCTAAAAAAAACAGCGTTCCGCCCAAAATTATCCAACGTAAAAATTGCTTCATGAATTTAGTAATTTAACGGTTAGAGCAGGGCCCAATGCCTCAACTATTACAGTACATCAGCTCCCTATCCAAAGCTTTTCAAGTATCAAATAGATTGATGTAGTTCTTTTTACGGAAATTATATTACTTTATTTTATATCTCTCTAGAGTTAGATAAAAATCTGATTTTTGTAGTAATTAAAATGTAGCCTGCGCTAGAGGTAAAGAGCATTTTATTATTCATATCCTTAAAAGAGGTTATCAAAGCAGTAGGCAGATGAAACTTTTATTTTTTCGGAATGCTTTGGATGTAAAATTAATTCCAAATGCCATTTTGGTTGAAGTTTAACTTAGTCACAAAAATGCAAGGAGTATAAGTATGAAAAAAGCAATGAATTGGCTCAGAAGCATTCGTCCTTTGAAAGTTTTAACTGTTTTTTTTGCAGGAATATTCTTATTTCTGACACAAGCTTGTGGTGATCCAGGAGTAGCATCACAGCCACCACAGCCTAAAGATCAACCACCTTATTCTAAACGATACGATTCCACAAAAGATTATCCACTCTCCTCTCCGGCTGGTGGGATAAATAACTTTAGTGATGTAGATCCAAGAGGGAAATTAGATGAAAAGGGAGCTAATGACAGAGCTGATGCACTGGTGAAAAATGCTCAAAAAAATATTGACCAGAAGGGAATTGACAGCCCAGAACAATATGGTCAAAATTTCAAACAAGGTACACCCTTGGGTGAAAGAGTGAAGAACTTTGGTGAAGATATCGGCAGTTCAGCTAATGAATTGGGAGAAGGCGTAGTTAAGGGTACTCAGCGAGGAATTGAAAATCTCAAGGGAAATACCCAAAATGCAGCCGAAGACCTGGCAAAGAATGTTCAGCGTGGGGCTGAAGATGCTAGTAAAAATGTTCAGCGCACAGCTGAGGATGCTGGTAATGCAGTGAAGGGAGCAGTTGATTGAAATTAGTTGTTCAATCTGCTGCAAAAATATGAAAGCGCCCACAGAGCTTTAGTCTGGGGTTATCTAAACAAAGCCTGCATAAGCAGGCTTGTTTGATGTGCGCTTGATTGCTTATTAAACCCTTCCTTGCAAGCGGGACTACGGTGTACATACAAGTCTGAAATAGCTGAAAAACCCAAGGTTTTACCCCACCCTAACCCTCCCCTTATAAAGGGGAGGGAACAAGATTTCTTATTTTCCGCCTTTATAAGGGGGGATTACAAGATTTCTTTTTCCCCCCTTTATAAGGGGGGATTACAAGATTTCTTTTTCCCCCCTTTATAAGGGGGGATTAAGGGGGGTAATTTGACTCGTGTGTACACCGTAGCTTATAAAGGGGAGGGAACTAGATTTGACATTGGTCTACGATCGCACCCTTGAACTAACAGGCGATCGCTATTTAACGTGAGTTCGATGAACCTCTGGCTGACTGGATGATTTGCTCCTCTTGCCTCCTTCAACGATTTGGTAGAGTTTATCTTCAAGTTTTTGCATACATGCCGACCAATCAAATTCGAGTATGGAGGGGCGAGCGTGCCGAGTCATATCTGCTTTCAAATCGGGATTTTCTAGAATCGCAATCACCCTTTGAGCGAAGTCTGTAGGGTTGTTGGGTTGGGCAAGAAAGCCGTTACGACCAGGAAATACCTGTTCTGAGGTTGAGGGTGCAATAACTGCAACCAGAGGGGTTCCAGACGCTAGTGCTTCGTTATTTGTAGTGCAGAAGTTTTCCGTAATGGAGGGATTGACAAAGACATCCGCTCTGGCAAACCAGCCTAAAAGTTCTGTACCGTGAGACTCGCCCCATACAGTAATACCCGATCCAAATTTTTCGGCACGCTGACGAATTTCCTCATCTAGTGGGCCACTACCAACAATCACCAGATGAACATCAGGGATTTTGGCAGCGATGAGCGGAAATATATCAAGTAGTTGGTTGACATTCTTTTCCGGGGTGATGCGTCCGACAAATAAGAGAGTTGGTCGGTTGTCGTTAGGAATTGGGTTATAACAAATGTTTCGCGGGTGAAATTTTTCGCAATCGATGCCTTGATAAGGAACGTATTCGGCGCGTTGACATTTCAGTTCTTCGTATTTAGTGAGTTGTTCTTTAGAAGAAAAGTAATTGAAGTCATAAGACTCACTAAATTGCTTGACTAAAATGGGAATTATCGGACGAACCAAGTTAAAGAACCTATCACCAAAGTAATATTTGATATATGCAACGATATCTGTATGGAAGAGTGATATTATTGGTGTGCCTGTTCGTCTTGCGTATTCGATGCCAATCGGGCGACCATAACCTTGCAAGAAAAATGAGTATAAACCTCTCATTTGCGCGGCTTCTTCAACTATGATAATATCGGGCTGGAATTTCTCCAGCAACTTGGTATCGCTCCAATATCGATAGTTCAATGGTTGAGGAAGAGACTTATAAAATAGCAGTGGTTGTGTGGGGAATGCGTAAGCAGAGAAGTTGGGGAAAGACTGGATTTCATTTAAACCGGGCATGGGGCGATCGCCAACATTTTTGGGGTAGCGATCGTTGATTTGCGGATGGACTAGAAAAACCTCATGTCCCTGCTCTAGCAACCACCGAACCCGTTGGTGAACTGCGACGGAAACTCCAGTTAAGAAAGGAGCGTACAATCCTGTAAACAGTGCAATCCGAAGTGATTTCTTAGTCATAAAAAAGGGGAATATTTCACGAAAATGCTGGTTTTGAATTTAGGACTTACGCAGCAAATGTTTCATGAACATCCTGATTCTTTGGCTCAGAAATTCCCGCTAATATAGTTAGACTAAGGATTTACGCATTTTCAAATAGTTGAAATTGTCGATTGTGAAGCGGATGTTTATAGGGAGCATCCCAATCTTGCTTAAATCTTTTCCCTCACCCCCAGCCCCTCTCCCAAAGATGGGAGAGGGGAGACATAATTCTAGTTCCCCTTCTCCCATTTTTGGGAGAAGGGGTTAGGGGATGAGGGCGATCAAGGTTTTTGCACATTTGGGATGCTCCCTGTTTATAAACCTGGATTAAAAACTATCAAAACATCCAAAATACTAAGTCAAAATTCCCCTTAATATATTTGTCTAAACCCTTGCCATTAATGCAAATACATTTTGGTAATTCACAACCAAAAACGGGTATTTTGACAAGGATTATAGCTAATATAGTTCTACTAAATATAAGATAATATAATTTGAAGACTAGGGAATGTTTAGTGTAATAACTTTCATGCCCTAGTTCATATTTAGCGATTTAATTCAAAGAGAAACCTTGCTATCAATAGGCTGATCCAACCATTGATAAGGGCGATATTCCACTAGTCGAACATTCCAGGGGCCTTGAACGCGATAGGAAACACCGCGCCAAGTAACTGTTGAAACCCACAAGGTTGATAGCATCGCTAACCCATAAACCCACTGTGTTAAGGGAATCGCAATCAACATTTTGATGATTGTAGCAGCTGATAATTTTGCGATCGCCTGGTCATTAGAGCGAACCACTCGCTGTATCTCTAATTCCAACACGAGCATTATCAAGAGTAATCCAACAGTATAGACTCCATAGCAGCCTAATAAGAGAGCCGCAGCTTCCCATTTTGCCTCTAAGAACGACTCAAGAATTAAAATAATCAGTGCAGTAGGAAACAAAATGCTAGAAACAGCTTCACTAACTAAAGCTAACCAACGTGGGTGATACAGTCGAGAAAAAAGGATAAGGCGCTTGAGATAATCTATTAAGTTGAATAAATTAGTCTCTTCACGATTTACAATCATCAGCGAAGGCACAAACTTTACCTGCAACCCCTGTTTTTTGAGGATGTCGTGCATCATAAAATCTTCGCCTAAAGCTTGTCCCCACTTATCAAGTAGTTCTGTTTGGCGAAGTACTTCTGTTTTCACAGCCAAAGTCCCGCCCCAAGGAATTTGGAAGAGAAACATTTGCACAACTGTGGCTACATTGCCGGCGTAGCGCACTAAAGATCCCCAATATTTACCTGTAGGTACATACCAACGATTACCTGTTGTTGCTCCTACTTTCGCATCCCCCAAAGGGCTGACTAATTCTCGCAGCCAATTTACATGCACTATCGTATCAGCATCTACTAAAGCAACCACTTTGTAGGAATCATCCAACTCACGGACAGCTTGGATTAAAGAACTGCATTTGAGACTACAATTGTTGCGTACTATTCTTAAAGGGCTGATTTGAACATTAGTCGCTTCTTGCTCTGTGATAGTTTCACTAGCAATTTTCCAAGCGGGATCTTCATGGCTATCAACAATCAATTTTAAATCATACTGGGGATAGTTTTGATTTAGGAGCGATCGCAAACATCTAGGCAAAAACGGATCGGCTCCGCGTAAGCAAAGAATCACTGCTGTTTTGGGTAACTGATCATCTGGTAATAATTTTTTTTTAGATGAGCGCAGATACCATATAAAGACAAGCGTTAAACACACCTGAATAACCAGCCAACCTGTCAAAGACTTAGACAGAAATATCGCCAAATCTTCCATTAAATTTTTAGTCTCCGACAGAATAAGGGATTGGGGATTAGGGATTAGGGATTAGGGATTAGGGATTGGGGATTAGGGATTGGGAATCAGAAATATCTTTCTTGTAGAGAGTCAGTCCCCAGTTCCGAGTCCCCAGTCCCCAGTCCCCAGTTCCGAGTCCCCAGTTCCGAGTCCCCAGTCCCCAGTCCCAGTTCCGAGTCCCCAGTCCCCAGTCCCAGTTCCGAGTCCCCACTCCCCACTCCCTTTACGAATCCAGCGAATATTTCATGATGATGTTGACAGTTGTATTTTTGTTGACAACAAAGCTAGCATCACGAAACTTTGGCGAACCTGTTTGGATGGACACAGTTGGATTTTTGGAAATCCCAAAACCTTCTTTGGGAATACCGAAAAAGTCTTTATTGAGTTTGCGATCGCCATTCTGATCGTCAACTACGGCGACAGCATAAGTTCCAGGTTTCAAACCGGTAAATTGTTTTTTTACAGAATTGCCAGTAATCTTAGCGCAGCCACTTTGAGATCCACTAGAATTACTCATCGGAAATCCTTGTTCACTTGCGTAAACTCTGAAGCAAATTTCACCTTTTTGGTGATGTATTCCATTTACCACAACATTTAGTGTTGCAGTTGGTTCTGCATTCACTGTTTTAGCAAAGCTGATGCTCACTAAAGTAGCAAGCAAAACATGACAAACTTGAGATAGTTTCAACATAGTTTTGTAGCGAATAATAGGTGATTTGTTCAAAGTCTGACTGGCTGTTTTTTAGTTAATGCACCTTGCCAACGTTTCCACAGTATTTGCAGCACCCTTAGCAAATCTTTCAGCAAAAGATATTCTGCTCCTTCTAACTGCTGATGTAAACTTCTATAACAATACAGCTGCTCATGCAAGCTCAAGCGACTACGCCATATAGAGAGTAGATACTCCCAAAATATTCTCCAATGTGGCAATAAAATTTGTCCTTTCTTTGCTGAATCGAACCACACTGCATAAGCGTAAAAATCAGGCAGCATCCTCAATGAGTGTTTTTTTCTGTTGTTAGTAAACAATAAATAATTAGGGAAATACATACTCATTGATTGTTGCGGATGGCTTCTGGCAAAAAATAGGTATTCAGGAATTTCATAAAACCTACCGAGAATACCAAGTCTTAACAAGAGAATTCCATCTGCATTTCCATAACCACCCATAGGTGGTATCATTCTCAGGGCACTGGCGCGAATTACACCGTAACATTGATAACATAAATGCTTGGTCAGCAATTCGTTAAAACGCTCGTGTGGTTTTAGTGCATCTGCCTTGAGTTTGATATCGTAGTTTTGGATAAAACTCCCCTTTTCATCAATGAAATATGTCTGGGAGTGACACAAGATTATAGTAGGATCTTGGTCAAGCACCTCAACACACTTCTTGATAAAATCTGGAGCATGTAGATCATCATAGGCTGCCCACTTAAAGTACTCACCCGAAGACAATTTAAAAACGCGATCGAAGTTACGGGCGCAACCGATATTATTGTCATTGCGGTAGTAACAAATACGTTGGTCTTGCTCAGTATAAGCTCTACAGATTTCTTCAGTTTTATCTGTAGATGCATTATCTAAAATAATTAGTTCAAAATCTTCAAAGGTCTGAGCCAAGAGGGAATCTATAGCTTCGTTGAGAAATTTTTCACCATTGTATACAGGTAAGCCGATGCTCAATCGTGGCTGATTGCTACTCATATAAAATAAGTATTCTAAAAACCTGTGGATTATTGCTTAATTGCAGATAATTGTCAGGCAGATGCAACGTAATAATTCAGAATCCAGAATAATTTGTGGTGTCTAGATCCCCGACTTCTTAAAGAAGTCGGGGATCTAAATTTTTACGTTGTTACAATTCAACAACAATTGCAAAAATCTGTGGACTATTTCATCAAGCTTTGAATATCTGTTTTTTGCAGCCATTCGTGTGTTCGCTGCATTCCTGATTCCAGGTCAATTGTTGGTTTATAATTTAACAGATTTTGGGCTTTGACAATAGAACAAGCATAGGGACGAGTCATGAAATCTATAGACTCTGGTAAGATATCAACTTTTTTCCGAAAAAGTTTTTGCCCTTGAACACGTAGCTTTAGAAACAACTTGATTTCATCTTTCGATAATGAAAGGGGTGCTTGTAAACCTTCCATTGCTGCTAAACGCATAAAATATTCTTTCCACGAAGTTTCTTGTCCGTCGGTGATATTGAATATTTCACCATAGGTTTCTTTTTCTATCGCTAGAAAGATGCCATCAATCAGGTTATCTATATATACATGATTAATCACTCCTTTAGCATCGTTGGCACAGGCAAATAATTTTTGACGCATCATCAGAATTGGTCTGACTATCCAGGGGATACTTCCTGGGCCATAAATATCTCCAGCCCTAATGACGATGATGCCAAAATCTGAGGGATTATTCAGTTCTAAAACTGCTGTTTCAGCTTCTATTTTCGTTTGACAGTAGGGATTATTTTCGCCAGAGAGTGGCCCGGATTCTGTAACACCATCAGGATAGTTGAAACCGTAAACCATCACACTGGATAGATGCACAAATGTTTTTACACCAGCCTGTTTAGCGGCTTTAGCCATGTTGACAGTACCGCCAACATTAATATCACGAAAATTGCTAATTGAGCCAGCTTCTTCGGCAATTTGCTCTGTATGTAAAACGATATCTACTCCCTGACAAGCCTTTTGGGCAATAGTAGAATCAGTGATATTACCAATGATTATCTCAACACCTAAATGCTCTAATTGTTTGTTCTTTGCTGTAGAACTTTGTAGTCCACGAACCTTCATTCCTTGGGCTATTGCTAACTCGGCTGTACGCAAACCGACAAATTCATCAATTGCAGTAATTAGGAGAGTTTTGTTGTTGAGATTCATAAAAATTCTGGATTTTGGATTTTGGATTTTGGATTAAAACAAAAGCTTAGTAGCCCATCACACCAAGGTTGATGGGTGAATAAGTTCGTCGTCAGGACTTTAGTCCTTGATTTGAGCGGCTCTTGCGCTCACTACAAACCTAGTATTGTTGACTTGATAGATAGTAGACTGTAGCGATTGACCTAGCTTTAAAAAGTTGCTCAAAGCAACTTGTCTTATTTAGAAAATATCTCCCGGATCTGCGGAGCGGAGTTTATTGATAGCAAGCGCTCCTGAAGTTATACACATGAGAACTGTTGAAGTTAAGACAATCAGTGCATTATTAGTGGTCATAAGTATTGGTAATTTAGTTGCTTCTGCTGCAAAGCTATATAACAAAACAGAAGTAATAAATCCGGGGATATAACCTAAAATTGACAAAATCAAAGCTTGCTGAAATACTACGTTCAACAAATATCTATTGGCATAACCTATGGCTTTTAAAGTTGCATAAGCAACAAACTGGGTAGCAATATTGCTGTAAAGAATTTGATAAACAATAACTACACCAACAACCGCAGCCATTGTCAACATCAAGTTAAGTATAAAACCAATGGGTGTTCTAACAGCCCAATATTTTTTCTCAAAATCAATGAAGCCTTGGCGTGTAAAAACTTGGACATCATTAGGCAAACTTGCTTGCAAATTTTTTACTACTGTTTCTGCATTAGTACCAGGTTTGAGGGAAATCAAACCGATATCGATCATATCTGCTGGACGAGTATTGGGATTTATCCTTAAGAAAGTTGAGTCACTGACAAGTAAATTTCCGTCTACCCCAAAGGAAGGCCCTAAGGTGAATAAGCCACCAATTCTAACTCTATAGCCAATTAATGAATTGAAGGGAAATATTTCAACTGTTTGTGTAGTATCTCCCGCATTAAATTTTTCAGCTATTGGGCCAAACTCTGGGCGAGAACCCCGATCAAAAAGCATGACATCGGGAATTTTTAGTTTATCTAAATTTTTCTCAACTTCTGGGAGATTTATCACAGGTCTACCTGGATCGAAACCAATAACGTATATTGAATATTTCTCACCAGTTGCTGGATTTTTCAGTTTGGCAAATTGCAAATACATGGGGCTAACTGACTCTACGCCATCAAACCCCAGAGATTGGTACAAACGAGTCCGCGAAAAACTTTGATTTGAGGTCAAAGATTTATATTGAGAGCTAACTAAAAATAAATCGCCTTTGAGATTCTGATGTACTGCGGTCGCACTTGAATAGAGAGCATCTTGAAAACCAAGTTGCACAAACATTAGCAGCACAATAAAACCAATCCCGGCTACAGCTACTAGTAAACGAACTTTTTGCTGCGCTAGCTGTAGCCATGCTAAAGGAATTTTGAAAATCATGGATTTATTTGTTATTTGTCAGAGACGCGATGAATCGCGTCTGTACAAGAGACGCGATGAATCGCGTCTGTACAAGAGACGCGATGAATCGCGTCTGTACAATGGTCATTTGTGAATGCCCAATGACTAAATATGAATGGCGACATCCACTTGTAAGTTGGTTAAACGAGCAACCTTTTGACTATCTGCGGGATTATCGATGGAGATTTTCACTTCAATTATTCTGCGGTCTGTATCGGAGCCAGGGTTTAGACTGAAGATGTTTTGCTTGTCAACTTGCCAACCAATCTCTTTTACAGTTCCTTTTATTGTTCCATTAAATGCAGTGCTGGTAATGGTGGCTTTTTGTCCTACACGCACTTTTTTAACATCGGTTTGATACACCTCTGCAATCACATACATTTGAGATGTCTTACCTATTTCAGCAAATCCTCGGCTGGCGCTAATTACTTCTCCGGTTTTGGCGTGAATTTTCAAAATTTTGCCATTTATGGGAGATTTAATGTAACTTAAATCCAAGTCGGCTTTTGCTTGTTGAACAGATGTTGTTGCACTATTGACTTCGGTTTGTGCTACCTGAACATCTACACTACGCACTTCACTAATACTGGTGAGTTGCGCTTGTGCTTGCTTGCGTTGTTCCTGGAATGTATCTTGAGTCCGCTTGAGGGTGGCTTGGGCTTCTGTTAGCTGCTGTTGTGTAGTCTTTAGTTGCAATGCTTTGGTATCTGCTACAGAAGCCGCGATCGCACCTTGTTTATATAATTGCTGGTAGCGATTATTCTCGGCTTGAGCATTGTCTACTTCCGCCTGGATTCGGGCGATTGTCGCCTGTTGTGTAGCAACGTCCCCTTTATATTGTGGCTCTAAACGAGCGATCGCTGCCTTTTGAGCTTCGATATCTCCGGTTTTTGCTCCAGATTTAACCTGCGCTAGTTTAGCTTTGGCAACTTGCAGTTGGTCTAAAGCCTGTTGCAATGCGGTTCTAGAACGACCATAATTTTCTAGATATGCCAGTACTTGCCCTGTTTTAACTGTCTCGCCTTCTTTGATTAACAGTCTGTCTACTCGCACGCCATTATTAGAAGTAGGAGCAGTCAAAGTAGTAACTTCGCCTTCTGGTTCTAAACGTCCCAAGGCTGTCACAGCAAGTTTCACAGGAGTGACAGCTTTTGGAGGATTCGCTTGCGGTGTTACAACTTTAGGTTTAGACCAAAACGGTACCAAACTATAAAAAGCGATTAATCCCGCCGCTAAGGTGAGAGAAGCTGCTAAAATTACTTGCGATCGCCCTACGGGTTTTGTGAATAATCGGCTTTCTTTATTTACTGCCATATTTTCATTCCAATTCTGTTTTCTAGGGGATAGCCTGGTTATATTTAGTCGATTAGATATAGACTCACCCGCAAATTACCAAGAGGGCTTTTCCTCTAGGGTTTCTACCTTAATCAAGTGGATGGTTCTAAATTGGTTTTATATGAATTGTTGTACGCTTTTGCCGCCCAAACTCACTATTATGGCGTGGAAATTAATGGTGATGTTACTTCAAAGCTTCCTAAGTTATATCCTAATTTGACATCTAATCCAGTAGCGTAAAATACAATAGCTAAACCAGAAAACTTAAATCTCAAGAATAACGAAGCCTTAGTAAAAATGAACTCAAACTTGGGATAAACTTGTTAGTAATGATGGCATAAAAATTGAATTTTGTCAACCGATTATCTTTGCATAAGTCCTGATTCTCTCACTAAAATACTTCATCACAGTCAGATTATAAACTGAAAAAATTTACTCATCAATAATCGCTTATCTGCTAATTGAATACCAAAAGATGGTTCGTTATTAAGCAGATTTGATATTACTAAGCTGTTACGCATTTAACTTGTAAATTTACCCGATGACTGTTGACCGTTGACTGATGACTGATGACCGTCAACCGTAAACCGTTAACGATTATAAAGAATGTTTATATAATTTAGACGCATATCAGCTTAACAGATTATTGTTAGCAAGGTTGTGTAGTATTAGACATTCTCATCGGCTTTGTTTATAGTAATTAAAGGCATGAAGCGATACCTTTAGTGCGTTACGTCAACGCATATCTAAAAATACACGAGTATACTATACTGTGGCGGAAGTTTGTTTACCTTGAACAAGGGCTGTAATCATAATTATGTTTATCAAGCAACATACTAAAAATTAACATTTGCTTTATAAATAACCGCTTTGCGTCTTAACTTGACTTATATTGAAAAATAACCCAAAACTTTGACTCAATTATGATGTTTCTCTGAGAAAACATACTCATGGTTAGGGACTTCCAAGTAAAAAAATATTCCATTGCTATTGTTCACTGTTGACCGTTGACGGTTCACGAGTTTTCAGTCAACAGTCAACAGTCAACGACTTGAATGTGGAATAATTTATTTTTTGGAGTTCCCTTATTCAATTTATCTATGTATTCATAGAATTGTTACTTACTAGACAACAGATTTGCATTGTTAACTTAATCCAGCACAAATTTTTGGCTAACCCGTAGATAAAAAAATATCTCAGACATTTATATAGTCATAAATTATACGTTAATGCTGAATTTTATTCAAAAGTTACATCAGCAATAGTGGAGGTTTATTTATAAAATAACTTTAAAGGAATGATTTAGTTTATGTAAAGTGTGTTATTGTTTTTATTAATTCAATGCTTAAAAGCAGTTAAGCAAACTAGTTATTTAATTAGAATTTTAAAATTAAAAATAACTAAACATAACTGCTTATCCATCACCTTGTGATCGTTTAATTACTTTTTAAACTTGCATAAACTCGGATTAAAGGTGGTGTCTTTTCTGTAACGAACTTGTCAACTTTACTGGGTTAAATACCATAAAATATATTATCCTGGACGTTGAAACTGGCTATGACGTTGATCGAGATACAGAACGTTGTCATTAATAACAGCTATGTTGCTGTAGTTAGGCTAGATAATCAAAAGGTTTCGGGTGAGAAAAGCGTTTCTGTTCCTTTAGCTACTCCTCATTTTTCATCGTTTAAGTGCGATACCATTGCTCAAAATATCTACTATTACAAACGTATTGGATTTACTGGTCAAGCAGGTATTACACTCCAAGACTATTTTATGAGTTTTAACAACGTCATCGACCTATTGCCACAACATCAAGAGTCTAGCGTTGGATAAGATTTTTTCGCGATCGCACGCCTGGAAACATAAGGCTTTACCCCGGCAGTATGTATCGTGTGGTGTTGATTTAAAGACAAGCTTTTAGCAAAGATAAGATAGCTAATTGCTTAGGAAATGAGAGTTTTTGATTAATTAGTAGGCAACAGAATTACTGTAGCTACACAATCCACAGTACTAACTATGCCCTATGTCTGCTTATTCGATTGATACTGCATTAGCGGAGTTAGAAAGCCTTATCAATAATTGTGAAAAGGCTGTGATGAAGTCTATAGAGGAAAAAAACATGAAGTCAGATAAATCAGATAAATCAGTGTCAATCAACAAAATTAACAGACAATTACAACACAATCCTATAGCCATTGTTGGGATGGCTTCTCTATTGCCTCAAGCCAGAAATTTGCGGGAATACTGGCAAAATATAGTAAACAAAATTGACTGTATTACTGATGTTCCTTCGACTCACTGGAGCGTCGAAGATTATTACGATCCCAATCCCAGAACTACTGAAGATAAAACCTACTGTAAAAGAGGCGGGTTTCTTCCAGAGGTAGATTTTAACCCGATGGAATTCGGCATACCACCGAGCATTTTAGAAGTCACAGATGTATCGCAACTATTAAGTTTAGTAGTTGCAAAAGAGGCGATGGAAGATGCAGGTTATGGCGAAAAACGTGAGTTTAGCCGCGAAACTGTTGGCGTAATCTTAGGCGTGGCGATGGCCAAGCAATTAGGAATGCCACTTTCTGCCAGGTTGGAATATCCGATTTGGGAAAAAGTTCTCAAAAGCAGTGGTTTATCTGATGAAGATACCCAAAAAATAGTTGAGAAAATCAAAAGCGCTTATGTGAAGTGGGATGAGAACGCTTTCCCTGGAATGCTAGCTAACGTAGTCGCGGGTAGAATTGCCAATCGCCTGAATTTTGGCGGGATGAATTGTGTAGTTGACGCGGCTTGCGCTAGTTCTTTCGGTGCTTTAAAAATGGCAATTAGTGAGCTAGTTGAGCATCGTTCTGATATGATGCTGACTGGTGGTGTTGATACCGATAACACCATCATGGCTTACATCTCATTCAGCAAAACACCGGCGGTTTCTCCTAGTGAAAATGTCAAACCTTTTGATGCTAAATCTGATGGGATGATGCTGGGTGAAGGTATCGGGATGATTGTCCTGAAACGGTTAGAAGATGCTGAACGGGACAACGATAAAATATATGCCGTAATTAAAGGTATTGGTACTTCCAGCGATGGGCGTTACAAGAGCATTTATGCTCCGCGCAAAGAAGGCCAAGTTAAAGCTTTAGAACGTGCTTATGAAGATGCCGGTTTTTCTCCCGCTACCGTTGGTTTGATGGAAGCACATGGCACTGGTACAATGGCTGGAGATCCGACAGAATTCGGTTCTTTAAAAGACTTCTTTGATGTACACGATCACAAAAAGCAGCACATTGCTTTGGGTAGTGTGAAATCACAAATCGGACACACAAAAGCGGCTGCGGGTGCGGCGAGTTTGATTAAAACTGCTTTGGCTTTACATCACAAAGTATTACCGCCGACAATTAACATCACTGAGCCAAATCCCAAACTCAACATTAAAAATTCATCCTTTTATTTGAATACTGAAACTAGACCTTGGATTCGTCCAGAAGGGGAAGCGCCAAGACGTGCGGGTGTAAGTTCCTTTGGATTTGGTGGAACCAACTATCACGTTGTTTTGGAAGAATATGAAGCTGAACAAAACCACGCTTACCGCTTACACAGTGGTGCTAATGAAATATTGTTGTTTGCTCCCACAGTAGAGCAATTGTTGAGCAAGTCGGAAGAGATTTTAGGTAAGTTGCGTTCACCAGATGCCTCTACACATTACGCACAATTAGTCAATGAGTGCAAATCACAACAAATTCCGCTTTCTGCTCCCCGATTTGGATTTGTAGCTGAAAATCTCGAAGAAGCTTGCAAGTTCCTGCAAACTAGCATTGACTGGCTAAAACTTAAAGGAACAGCCGCATCTTGGGAACATCCCCAAGGGATTTATTACCGCGCCTCTGGTATGGAGTTGGGCGGAAAAGTTGTCTCTCTATTTTCTGGACAAGGTTCGCAATACTTGGAGATGGGACGCGAACTGGTGATGAATTTTCCTTTGATGCGCCGTCTTCATGGTTATATGGATAGCCTGTTGCTCAAAGATAATTTGCAGCCGTTGTCAGAAATCGTTTTTCCTCATCCTGTGTTTGGAGAGGCAGAAAAAAATGTCCAAATTGCTGCCTTGCAACGCACAGAATACGCTCAACCAGCCATCGGGGTGTTGAGTGCAGGGATGTACAGCATACTGCAACAAGCTGGATTTAAGTCAGATTTTGTTGCCGGTCACAGCTTTGGGGAACTAACAGCTTTGTGGGCTGCGGGAGTTTTGAGTACCGAAGATTACTTGTTCTTAGTGAAAGCTAGGGGTCAAGCAATGGCTGCACCCGAAGATCCAGATCATGATGCGGGAAGTATGCTGGCTGTCAAAGAAGACATCAGCAAAGTTGAAGCAGTAATCAGACATTTTCCCCAAGTTGCGATCGCTAATCAAAATTCTCCAACTCAATTTGTCTTGGCTGGCCCCACCGCAGAAATAGCGAAAGTCAGAGAGATTTTACACGAGAAAGGATATACAGCTGTATTGTTACCTGTTTCAGCAGCGTTCCATACACCGCTAATTGCCTTTGCTCAGAAATCCTTTGCGATCGCTACCAAGTCTGTCAAATTCCAAAGTCCCAAAATCCCTGTTTACAGCAACGTTACCAGTAAGCAGTATCCCAAGGAAGCTCAAGGTATTCAAAAGATTCTGGAAACGCACCTTTCTAACTCAGTGCTGTTTAAACAGGAAATTGAAAATATCTATGCGGCGGGTGGTACTTGCTTTGTGGAATTTGGGCCGAGGAGAATTCTTAGCAACTTGGTAAAAGAGATTCTTGGCGATCGCCCTCACATCACCGTATCTTTGAACCCCAGCACTCAAAAGAATAGCGATCGCTCTTTGCGAGAAGCAGTTGTGCAATTACGTGTGATTGGTTTGGCTTTGAATAACCTCGATCCTTACCAACTTCCCCAAACTATCCCCCCAATTGAGACGAAGAAGACATTAAATGTGCGTTTAAACGGGATAAACTACAGATCCGAAAAAACGAAAAATGCCTTCGCTCTAGCTTTGCAGGATGGGCATAAAGTCACATTACCCACCCCCGAATATTCTGATGCGGTTCCTTTATTTAGCAGCCCAGGTGTGACTCCAACTCTTGCAGCGATCGAGACTAACGGACATAAGAAATCCACCGCAACAATGAACGGTGTCATCACCCAAACAGAGCAACAAATGAATCCTGTTACCCTGTCACAACCAGTCCAGGAATCTAAGATGCAACCAACACCAGAAAAACTTACAAATTACGAACAACTTTTAGCAAGTTTAGAATATCTCCTGACACAGTTCCAGGAAAATCAAGCCGAGAATTTACAAGTTCACGGTACTTATCTCAACCATCAAATGGAATACGCTAAAGCGTTTTTCCAACTGATGCAGCAGCAGAATTCCTTGTTGAGTGAAAGTAAATCAACAGCCGAAACTGCCAAAATGAAGCTAGTTGTCATGGAAAGCTTAGAGCGTAGCATGATGCAGTTTCATTCCCAACAAGGTGAAACTCTACGCATCCATGAGCAATATCTTCAAGAGCAGTTGGAATATACTAAAAGCTTTTTCCAACTCATCCAGCAAGAATATTCTCAAATCATCTCTGGTGATGGAGCAACCCAACTAACAGAGATAAGCAATTTCATCCCATTCACAACAGAAACAACTGTTAGTGATGCACCATTACCCGCTACTACCAAGATAGTAGAAAGCCAGCCTTTGCCTGTAACTGAGCCTGTAGCTAAAAACGGCTTAAATGTTACTCAAGAACCTCTCCCGTCTGCTGTAGAGCCTGTAGTTGAAACTCCTGTATCCCCAGAGACGCGAGCGATCGAGACGCGATCAATCGCCTCTCTACTTCCCACTCCGCACTTCGCCACTGTAGAGCCTGTAGTCGCGCCACCTGTCCCAGTTGTAGAACCTCAAGCTGAGGTTGTAGTCAAAATTAGCTCACCCCCAGTTGAGGAAGTTGTTGCATTTACCCCAGAACCAGCACCCGTATCTAATGCAACCATCGATATTGTTGACTTGGATAAAAACCTGTTAGCCATCACCAGCGACAAGACCGGCTACCCAGTCGAAATGCTGGAAATGGACATGGACATGGAGGCGGATTTAGGAATTGACTCCATCAAACGGGTGGAAATCTTAGGGGCGCTACAAGAAATGTACCCCAACCTACCCAAGCCCAATTTAGAAGAACTGTCAGAAAAACGCACCATCGGTCAAGTTGTAGAGTATCTGCAATCGCACGCTTCCAAAAGTATTACTGTAGAAATTGCAGTTCACGAAGTACAACAAGCAACGGAGATTTCAGTAGAGGCTGCACCTGTAGTTGAGGTAGTCATTGCACCTGAACCAAGCGTAGTTGTCGCATTCACCCCAGAACCAGAACCTGCTACAAGTGATGAATTTGCAAACTTAGGCGAAACCCTGTTAGCCATCACCAGCGATAAGACCGGCTATCCAGTGGAGATGCTGGAACTGGAAATGGACATGGAAGCCGACTTGGGGATTGACTCGATTAAACGGGTAGAAATCTTAGGGGCGATGCAAGAAATGTACCCCAACTTACCCAAACCGAATATCGAAGAACTCGGCGACCTCCGCACCATCGGTCAAATAGTCGATTACCTACAGCAGTTAGCTGGAGGTGAAAAAAAAAAGTCTGAGCCTGAGTTTGTCCAACAGCAGCCACCCCAATTAGAACATGAATTAGAGCATAATATCCAGCGCCATCTCGTCAAACTCAGAAGTCTACCACAGCCCGATTACTTGGATTTCACATTACCAGAGGGACACATCGGTTTAATTACCGATGATGGTTCCCTCACCACTTATAAATTAACTGAATCCCTAATCGAGAAAGGCTGGAAAGTAGTAGTTATCAGCTTTCCCCAATCGCTCATCGCCCAGCAAGCGCCCTTACCCACAGGAGTAACCCGCGTCACCTTAGCAAATTTGAGTGAAGAACATCTTCAACAACAATTGCAAGCGATCGCATCTCACTGCGGAGCGATTGGGGCCTTCATCCACCTCCATCCAATGTTTGTAGGAAATCACACCGGGAGTATTTCTTATAACGCATCAGAAAAGGCGATCGTCAAGCACGTATTTTTGATGGCAAAACACCTGAAACCCTCTCTCAACGAAGCCGCAAAGCATGGACGTAGTTGTTTCTGCACAGTTGCTCACCTTGATGGAGCCTTCGGTTTAGAGTACAAAGTTAACTTTGGTGCGATCGGCGCTGGTTTATTTGGATTAACCAAAACCCTGAGATGGGAATGGCCCAAAGTTTTCACTCGTGCGATCGACCTAAGCCCCAGACTTGACGCTAAACAGTCAGTACAAAACATCATCGCCGAACTTCACGATCCCAACCTTTATATAAGTGAAGTTGGCTACGGCTCACAAGGGCGAGTCACCATTATCGCCGATTAAACTCGTTCCGGCTAAAAAACTCATTTTTTAACGAACCGCCAAGGCGCAGAGGACGCAGAGAGAACAAAGAAATACTTAACCGAGCAGTATTGCAAAACTACCTCTTCCTCCTCCTTGGCGTTCTTGGCGTCTTGGCGGTTCGTAAAAAGAATTAAATCTTCTCCCCCAAATCATGCAGTTATTCACGAGGATTTATGACACAAACAGCCCAGCTTAGTCCATCATCTGTCTTTGTCGTGAGCGGCGGTGCAAAAGGGATTACGGCTGAGTGTACTATCAGATTAGCCCAACAGCAACCCTGCAAATTCATCCTCCTTGGTCGCTCCGAACTATTAAAAACCGAGCCAGATTATGCTCAAAATTCCGATGAATCAGCATTGAAAAAATGCATCATGGAAAATCTTCTTTCTCAAGGAGAGAAGCCCACACCCATGAATGTACAAAAAATATATAACAAAATTACCTCCAGCCGCGAGATTAAAAAGACCCTAGCAGCAATTGAAAAAACCGGAGCTAAAGCAGAATATATCAGTGTTGATGTTACAGATACGCCAGCTTTACAAGAAAAACTTGCCACTGCTGTACAACATCAGGGCCCAATTACCGGAATCATCCACGGCGCGGGAAACTTAGCTGATAAGTTAATTGAAAAGAAAACAGAAGAGGATTTTGAAAAGGTTTACACCGCCAAAGTTCAAGGTTTAGAAAACCTGCTAACTTGCGTCAATCCTAATCAACTTCAGCATTTAGTTTTGTTTTCTTCCGTAACAGGCTTTTACGGAAATCCCGGACAATCTGATTATGCGATCGCAAATGAAATTCTGAACAAATCAGCCCATATTTTTAAGCAACAATATCCCTCATGTCACGTAGTCGCTATCAACTGGGGTGCTTGGGATAGTGGGATGGTGACAGCAGAATTAAAGAAGATTTTTCAAGAACGGAAAATCGATATAATTCCCATTGCAGTCGGGGCAAAAATGCTGGTTAAAGAAATGGATAACGCCAATCATGCAACCGCACAAGTTGTTATTGGTAGCCCATTAGTTCCACTGGGGGCGGAGTTAGATTCAGAACTACGAACCCATCGTATTCGTCGCCAAATGACATTGGAGGCTAATCCATTTTTGCACGATCATACTATTGCTGGTTCTCCAGTTTTACCAGCAACTTGTGCAATGACTTGGATTATCAATGCTTGTGAACAATTATGTCCAGGTTACAGATTGTTCAATTACCAAGATTTTAAAGTTTTGAAGGGGATTACTTTCAATGAAACATTAGCTAAGGAACATCTTTTAGAAATAGAAGAAGTTTCTAAAGTTAATCTTGAAAGAATCGAACTTAAAGCCAGAATCTCAAGTAAAAACCCAGAAGGAAGAATCCATTTTCATTTTAGCGCTCAACTAAATCTCCAGCGAGAAATCCCAGATATACCCACTTATGAATCTCTCAATCTCGAAGAAGATAATATCATCACCGCTACAGGAAAAGATTTTTACCAAAATGGTGGGGCTACATTATTTCACGGCCCCGGTTTTCAAGAAGTTAAGAGAGTTTTAAACATCAGCCCTGAAAAAATCACTACAGAATGTCTGTGGCCAGAACTTAGCGCACAGCAACAAGGACAATTCCCGGTGCAATGGGTTAATCCTTACACAACTGACTTGAGTATGCACGCCTTATGGATTTGGACACAACACTTTCATGAAGAAGGTTGTTTACCAGGAAAAGTCGAAAAATTTGAACAGTTTGCAATGATACCACATAACGAAACATTTTACGTTTCGTGTGAAGTACTATCTAAGACACCAAGTAGTGCGATCGCAAACTTTATCATACACGACCGCCAGGGAAAAATCTATTCACGAATGCTCGGCGCTCATGCCATTATTTGGTCAATGAAAATGCTTAGAAGCTAATAATCTTCCTTTACCACTCAACATCCATATAGCAGTCCTAAATCAGTTGTAAAAGCTCTCTTTATTCTTCTCTCTGCGCTCTCTGCGCCTCTGTGGTTCGATTAAAAACAGCAAATTTCGCAACTAAAATAGGATTGCTATAACTTGCCACTTCAAAGTTTGGGGAACAGCGTAAATCCTGCCTTTTAATTATCTCTTGCTAAATACCCAAACTCGGAGCATATAAATCGTGGAAAAAATAGCCATCATCGCATTATCATGCCTATTCCCCGATGCAAAGAATCCTGAAGAATACTGGCAAAACATCGTTAATCAAAAAGATTCGACATCCTCTGCAACCGTCGAAGAAATCGGAGTAGATCCGACAATCTTTCACAATCCAGTTAAAGGTACACCAGACAAAACCTATTCCCTCAAAGGCGGTTACATCCGCAACTTTCAATTTAATCCTAGCGAATACAATCTACCATCAGAATTTGTTGATGGCTTAGATAACACCTTCAAATGGTCATTGTATGCCGCCAAACAAGCAATTTTACAGAGTGGTTATTGGGGTAATCAAACTGTTCTGGCAAAATGCGGCGTAATTTTAGGTAATTTGTCATTCCCAACAAAATTATCTAATCAATTATTCTCTCCAATTTACCAGAAAGCTATTAATCCTGCTGTCAGAGAACTTTTGCAGTATGAAGATTTTGATTTAGCTGTCCCAAGTGCAACTAAAGCGTCTTTATACAATGCGATGATATCTGGCTTGCCAGCATCTATCGTTGCTCAAGCTTTATCTCTATCCCAGATTAATTTATGTCTGGATGCCGCTTGCTCTTCATCATTTTATGCTATTAAATTAGCATCTCATTATTTATGGTCACATAAAGCTGATGTCATGTTAGCTGGAGCCATCAGTTGTGCTGATTCCTTATTCGTGCGGATGTTATTTTCCGGTGTTCAAGGGTATGCAGAAAACGGTATTAGCCGTCCCTTAGATAAGTCTTCTAGAGGGCTAATTCCCGCCGATGGTGTTGGGATGGTGATGCTGAAGAGATATTCTGATGCCGTTAGAGATGGCGATAATATTCTTGCTACCATCTGCGGTAATGGACTCTCGAATGATGGCAAAGGGAAGCATTTATTAAGTCCGAATCCTAAAGGACAAACCTTAGCTTTTGAACGAGCCTATAATGAGGCAAATTTTAGTCCAAAAAGCATCGATTATCTAGAGTGTCACGCCACTGGCACATTGCTAGGAGATACAACCGAATTCAACTCTATCGAAACATTCTTTGGTCAACATCAAGCTGCGCCTCTAGTGGGTTCTGCTAAGGCAAATACTGGTCACTTGCTAACTGCTGCTGGTATGGTTGGCTTGACTAAAGTGATTTTGAGTATGTCTCATGGTGTAATTCCAGCAACCATGAATGTTTCGGAACCTTTAACATCAGAAAAAGGTACAATCTCCGCCGATAAGATTGTTAGAACAGCTACGACATGGCCTAATAATAATGCACCAATTAAACGGGCAGCTATTAGCGCTTTTGGTTTTGGTGGCACTAATTCTCATCTGATTTTAGAACAAGGAACTACAGCAGAATCAGTTGAATCAACTCCACCTGTTCCACCTACCAAAGTCGCCATTGTTGGCATGGATGCCTTTTTTGGTAACTGCAATGGTTTAGATGCTTTTGAACGCAGCATTTATGATGGAACACAACATTTTACTTCTCTACCGCCTCAAAGATGGCATGGTATAGAAAATCAAGAAAATGTCCTGAAAGAGTATGGTTTAGCAGACGGTAAAGCACCAGTAGGGGCATATATCAAGGATTTTGAAATCGATACTTTATCGTGCAAAATCCCACCGAATGAGATAGAGAAATTAAACCCACAACAATTGTTACTCTTGAAAGTTAGCGATCGCGCCGTGAAAGATGCGAAACTACAGGAGGGTGGCAATGTGGCTGTGATTGTTGCCGCCGAGACAGAATTCTCTGTGCATCAGCTACAGCAAAGATGGAATTTATCTTGGCAAGTTAAGGACGGCTTACTCAACCAAGGAATTTCTCTACCTGCCCAACAGCTGGCGCAACTAGAAACCATTGTCAAAGATAGCATTCACCAACCAGTAGAAATCGGTGAATATGTAAGTCACATCGCCAATATCATGGCGAGTCGGATTTCTGCTTTGTGGAATTTCACTGGCCCTGCATTCACCGTCAGCGCTGGCGAAAATTCCGCCCTCAAAGCGTTGGAAGTTGCCCAAATGCTACTCGCTACTGGAGAAGTAGACGCGGTGGTTGTTGGTGCGGTAGATTTAGCCGGTGGTGTGGAAAATGTCTTATTCCGCAGCCAATTTGCCCCAATTAATACGGGTGTCAATACGTTGGGTTATGACCAGCAAGCCAATGGCTGGACAGTTGGCGAGGGTGCGGGTGCTGTCGTTCTCAAGCGCTACGAAGCTGCTAAGGAAGACAACGAACGCATCTATGCAGTAATTGATGCCATGAGTTTTGCACAAGGTAATTCTACTTTGAGTGACGCTTTGGTAAAACCTGATGCTTCAGCTATCAGCAATGTCTGCAAACAAGCTTTCGAGATGGCGGAGATTCAACCCACAGAGGTTAACTATGTGGAAGTCTTCGGTAGTGGCGTTCCCCAGGAGGATGAAGCCGAAATCACAGGTTTACTCCAAGCATATCCGAAAGTGGGCAATGGTCTGCACTGTGCATTAGGCAGCGTCAAAGCCAATATCGGCCACACCTATACAGCATCGGGAATTGCTAGCTTAATCAAAACTGCTCTCTGTCTTTATTACAGGTATATTCCCGCCACACCAAAATGGTCTGGTGTCAAAACACCGCAAGTATGGGAAGGTAGCCCTTTCTATGTGGCGATGGAATCAAGACCTTGGTTTGTCGATAAAGGCGGTACACGCAGAATAGCAGCAATTAATAGCATGGGTATAGATGGCAGTTACGCCCATTTAATCTTATCGGAAGAACCCAGCCAAGAGGAGCGCGACAACAGATATTTGCAGCAAATGCCTTTTCATCTGTTTCCCATCGCAGTTAGCGATCGCTCCACCATACCAGATTTACTTAACCATCTCCAAAAATCTATTGAAGCCAGTTCTTCTTTATCAGCTACCGCCAGCCAAACATTCGCTACCTTTGAGCAGCAACCTAATGCCAAATACGTCTTATCAATCACAGGACGTAACACAAAAGATTTACTAAAAGAAATTGAATCTGCCCGCAAAGGTGTAAATAATGCTTTTGAGAACGGCACAGATTGGCAAACACCAATAGGAAGTTATTTCACAGCAAAACCATTGGGTAAAACTGGAGCAGTTGCTTACGTTTACCCCGCAGCAGTCAATTCTTATATTGGCATTGGTCGGACTGTTTTTCGCTTATTTCCGAAAGTCTTCGAGGATTTAAAAAGTAACAATCTCTACAACCGGGCTGCCGATGTTGAAAAACTGGTTTATCCCAGAAGTTTACCTAAATTGACAACTAGACAACTAGAAACACTCGAAAAGCAATTGTTAGATGATTCACTGGCAATGTTTGAAAGTGAAATCGCCTTTGCTAGATACATGACGGCAATTTTCCGAGATGATTTTCAAGTCAAGCCACAATCTGTATTTGGGTATAGTTTGGGTGAAACTAGTATGATGGTTGCCCAAGGAGTTTGGAGTGATTTTGAGGGTGGAAGTAATACCTTAAACTCATCACCTTTATTTGGCGATAAGTTATCTGGGCCAAAAAATGCTGTGCGTGAATATTGGGGATTAACCGATTCACCAAACAACAATTTTTGGAATACCTATGTTCTCATGGCGACTCCATCGCAAGTTAGAGAATGCCTGAAACAAGAGAATCGCGTCTACTTAACTCAAATCAACACACCAGAAGAAGTATTAATTGCTGGTGAAGATGCTGCCTGTAAGCGAGTGATTACAACTTTAGGTTGCAATTATTTCCCCGCTCCCTTCGACCATGTGATACATTGTGAAGCGATGCGATCGCAGTTCGAGGAAATCAAGAAGGTAAACAGCTTACCATCACAAAATCTTCCTGGAATTGTGTTTTATTCTGCCGCCGATTATCAACCAGTTGCACTCGAAAGAGATGCGATCGCACATAACATCGCCAAAGGATTGTGCCAAGAACTTGATTTTCCACAATTAGTGAATCGTGTATACGGTGATGGAGTCAGAATATTTTTAGAAGCGGGTGCTGGTAGTGTCTGTTCACGATGGATTGATAAAATTCTCGGCAACAAAGAACATATTACAGTTTCTCTGAATCGTAGGGGGATGGATGACCATGCTGCAATGGTCAAAGCATTAGCAAAATTACTCAGTCATCAGGTGAATGTGGATTTATCACCGTTGTATAGCAAAGCCCAAGACACTGCTAATTCAAATAAAGCAACATTGAGAACAGTTACCTTGGGTGGAAAAGCGATCGCTGCTACAATTCTGAGTGATGAAAATCGCAAAATTGTTGAAAATTTGGTTGAGGATATTAAGTGCGATCGCTTCAAAATACAGCATCCAGATATACCTAATGTCCAACAATCTGAAATCACAGATTTTCTTAACACTTCCAACCAAATAACCCAAGAAGAAAATTACTCCCCTAACATCTTGCCTCAGCCAGAAGAAGTAAAACCGAAAAATATCATTGATAACGTTTTTGAACCGAGAGAACAATTACAATCTTCTGAGTCAAGCGCAATTAAACAGCCAATTCCTGTTTCTTTCCCACCCGTCAGAACTCAAAAAATTAGTAGCATCATCAGCATGTTCGATTTAAATAAGACCCAGTATCAAAAGCTCAATGCTAATAATTCAAAGATAACTAAAGCACACACTGCCTTCTTACAAGCTAGACAAGATTACAGTCAGCAAATGAGCGAAATAATTCAATTACAACTAGCTTGCGCCCAAAACTTGCTTAACGACGAATCTTAATATCTCATACCAAATCTCTCTCAACTCGCACCGCCTAATTCTTAACTCCTCTCTTCCTTGGTGTCCTTGGCGTCTTGGCGGTTCGTTTAAAAATTATTACGTGCATCTTCATGGGAAATTGGTATGAAAATTTAGATTTATATCGCAATCTTATCTAAGTTTTGAAAATGAACGAACCGCCAAGACGCCAAGAGCGCCAAGGAAGAGAGGAGTTTTCACTTACGATTTAGGATTGCTATATAAAGAGTCTACACTCTTCAACTTTATCATCCATTGTTTGTAATCCGAGGGATAACTACCGTGACAACCGTAGATACGGTACTAAGTAAACACGATAATGGTCTTAACTTCTCCACCTGGTCTTATAACAAAAACCAAGTTTGGAAAGGTTCTTTAGAAACAGTATCTTTTGAGAAACAAACCATCAAAGATAAATTGATGGTATTAAATAAACCCTGCTACATCGTGAAAGTTGCCGGAAAAATCGGTGTCACCAACGAGGGGTATTTATCCCCTGGTGATAATGGCACAACAGCACAAGTAGAACTGCTAACATTTGCCGCCCCAATCCGAATTCAACAATTTGGAGATCCGAATTTTCTCTCCTCTCATGGAGTAAAATATGCCTACGTTACCGGTGCAATGGCTGGCGGAATTGCTTCCGAAGAAATGGTCATTGCACTCGGAAAAGAACAAATTTTGAGTTCCTTTGGTGCAGGTGGTTTAACTCCAGAACGTTTGGAAGCAGCCATCAATCGCATTCAACAAGCCTTACCTCAAGGGCCCTACGCATTTAATCTAATCCACAGCCCCAACGAACCTGCGATTGAACGCCGGGCTGTAGATTTATATCTCAAATATCAAGTGAGAACAGTAGAAGCATCTGCATTTCTCGACTTGACTCCCAACATTGTTTATTACCGTGTTGCGGGATTGGGGTTGAATAGCGCCAATCAAATTGAAATCAAAAATAAAATCATTGCGAAAATTTCTCGCCGAGAAGTTGCGACTAAATTTCTGCAACCAGCACCAGCCAGAATAATCAAAGAACTTCTTGAACAAGGGCTAATTACTGAGTTACAAGCAACTCTTGCAGCCAAAGTTCCAATGGCTGATGATATTACCGTCGAAGCTGATTCTGGAGGACATACAGATAACCGTCCCCTGGTTTGTGTTTTACCTTCTATTATTGCCTTGCGAGATGAAATTCAAGCCCAATATCATTACCAAACACCCATTAGAATCGGTGTTGCAGGGGGAATTGGTACACCACAATCAGCATTAGCAGCTTTCATGATGGGTGCTGCTTATATAATGACCGGTTCCATTAATCAGTCATGTGTTGAATCTGGGGCTTGTGAACATACCAAAAAGTTACTAGCCCAAGCTGAAATGGCTGATATGATTATGGCCCCAGCAGCAGATATGTTTGAAATGGGAGTCAAATTGCAAGTTCTCAAACGGGGTACAATGTTCCCCATGCGAGCGCAGAAATTATTTGAACTCTACCGCGCTTATGATTCCATTGAAGAGATTCCTTTGGCAGAAAGGCAGAAATTAGAAAAACAAGTTTTTCGCAAAACTATTGCTGAAGTATGGGAAGGAACTGCGGCTTATTTATCCCAAAAGAATCCTGAAAAACTTGGGAAAGCAGTTAATAATCCTAAACTGAAAATGGCCTTGATTTTCCGTTGGTATTTAGGATTATCTTCTCGCTGGTCGAGTTCTGGTGAAAAAGGTAGAGAAGTCGATTATCAAATTTGGTGTGGCCCGGCAATGGGCGGTTTCAATGACTGGGTACGCGGTTCCTACCTGTCTGAACCGAATAATCGTGGTGTAGTTGATGTTGCTAATCAAATTATGACTGGTGCAGCCTTTTTGTACCGTGTTCAAAATTTGAAAATTCAAGGGCTGCAAGCTTCCGATTATTACAGTCAGTATCACCCTGTTCGTTCTACATCATTGTTGGAGATTTAAAAATGACTATAAAACAGTCTTTCACCGCAGACGATATTCAAATATTTTTGGTATCTAACTTAGCTAAATTGCTAGACGTAGCAACTGATGAAATAGATGTCAAAGAACATTTAGAAAACTACGGTTTGGATTCAGCCCAAGCAATGATTCTAGTAAGTAACTTAGAAAAGTTGCTCGGATTTCAACCCTCTCCATTGCTGCTATGGCATTACCCAAATATTGAGGCTCTTTCACAGCGTTTAGCTGAAGAAGTGCAAGAAGGTTCACCCGTTCAAGATACAAAGGTAGTAGCCTCTAATGCCAACGCTGCACCCTCTGTTCTAGATTTAGGTGCTGAGGCTGTTCTTGACCCCACCATCCATCCCGGTGCGGCATCTAATGTAGCTATAAGTGAACCCAAGAATATCTTTTTAACTGGAGGAACAGGCTTTTTAGGAGCTTTTATCATCCGGGAATTGCTACAAGAAACCAATGCGGATATCTATTGTTTAGTGCGTGCTGCTAATGCCGAAGAAGGCAAAAGCAAACTCCAAAAGAATCTAGAACAGTATGCTATTTGGCAGGAAGAATTTACATCCAGAATTATTCCGATTGTCGGCGATTTATCTCAACCATTGTTAGGTATTGGTTCAGAACAGTTTCAAATCTTAGCTGCAAATATTGATACTATATATCATAGTGCTGCTTTGTTGAATTATGTTTTCCCATACTCAGCATTGAAGGCAGCCAATGTTTTAGGCACTCAAGAAGTTTTGAGATTGGCTTGTCAAGTTAAAGTCAAGCCTGTACATTACGTTTCTAGTGTGGCTGTTTTTGAATCGACTGCTTATGCTGGCAAGGTTGTCAAAGAACAGGATGAATTCAATCATTGGGAAGGTATTTATCTTGGTTATTCACAAACTAAATGGGTAGCTGAAAAGTTAGTTAAAATTGCTCGTGACCGTGGGCTTCCTGTAACTATCCACAGACCACCACTGATTTCAGGTGATAGCAAGACAGGCATTTGTAACACACATGACTTTATCAACTTGATGACCAAGGGCTGTCTACAAATGGGATATTTCCCTGATGTAGATTATATGTTGGATATGTCACCTGTGGACTATGTAAGTAAAGCGATCGTTTATCTATCACGCCAAAAAGAATCCATCGGTAAGGCTTTCAATTTACAACATCCCCAACCCGCCGCTTTGAAAATGCTAGTTGAGTGGATACGCTCTTTTGGTTATTCAGTTGAGATGATTCCCTATGAAAAATGGCAATCTGAGTTAATCAATAATGTGACTTCTGCTGACAACCCTTTGTACACTCTGCGACCATTTTTGCTAGAACGTTGGTCTGATGAACAACTAACTATTCCTGATTTGTACTTACAAGCTAGAAGACCCCATATTAGCTGCCAAGATACTCTTCATGCATTGGCAGGCAGTTCTATTGCTTGTCCTCCCATTGACTCTCAATTGTTTATGACTTATACAGCTTACTTGATTCAAAGCGGTTTCTTAAATATCGCTTAGAAGTTCACAACTTGCGTAGGATGTGTTAGGAACGTAACGCACTATCCCGAATACTTTCGGTGCGTTACGGAAGCCGTAACACACCCTACAACTACAACAAAACAAGTTTATCTAGTCGATGTTTTTTAAAACTCAGTACTGCTAAATATTTAATATTTGAGATGCCAGCAACAACTTATATACCAACAGCGGCAATATAATTGCCCTGTTTTTTTATGCTCAATCATGTAAATTTTTAGTATTCACCCCTTGACAGAAGCAATTGAGGATAGAATGGTTAATGTCGAGCATAAAAGTTTGATTTTACCCGCTGGCTTTTGTGAGTGATCAAAAGCCAAATGCTAGCAGTCTGAAATAACCGAACTCCTTTAAGTCCTAACTTCTTCGATGCATAAGTCCTAAATTTGCGTTTGGACTGCTACATTTATCCAATGCATCACATAAGCATTTGAAAGGGTAATAACTCAAGATATTTCTTGTAGGTTCAGATATTACGCATACTAAATTGTAGAACAAGAACCACTGTAAATGCAACGCAGCTTCATCAAATTGAATTCACCAACATTCTTACATGAACAAAACACATCAAAGACAGAGCAGACAAACTGCTCTTATTACTGGCGCAGCCGGTGGAATTGGCTACGAATTAGCGTGTATTTTTGCTGCTCATGATTACAATCTGGTCTTAGTAGACAGAAACGGGTCAAAGCTAGTAGAAATTGCAGCCAAATTCCAAGAAAAATTTGGAATTTTTGTCAAAACTATTGTTAAGGATTTATCTATATCAACGGCTCCTGAAGAAATTTTCACGGAGTTGCAACTCGCCGATATTAATGTTGATGTGCTAGTAAATAATGCTGGATTTGGTATCTATGGATTATTTCACGAAACAGACCTAGCTACTGAATTGGAAATGCTACAGGTAAATTTGGTGTGTCTCACCCATTTAACCAAGCTATTCCTGAAGCACATGGTAAAGCAAGGTGAAGGTAAGATATTAAACGTCTCCTCGGCTGCTGCTTTTCAACCCGGGCCTTTAATGGCGGTTTATTTTGCTACTAAGGCTTATATCTTATCGTTTTCAGAAGCGATCGCTAATGAATTAGAAGGTACTGGTGTCACTGTGACAGTTCTTTGCCCAGGCTCAACCGCATCTGCTTTTCATGAAAGAACCGGAATGGCTGACTCTAAGTTGCTCAAGGGTAAGAGAATGATGGATGCACGAACAGTAGCTGAAGTTGGTTTTCGTGCCTTAATGAAGGGTCAAACCATTGTCATTCCTGGTTTACTCAATGCAATACTTGCAAAAAGCGTCAGATTTGTACCTAGAAACTTGGTAACAAAAATTGTGAGAAATATGCAGGAGGATAAGTAGGCTGGTTGTCATTGGTCATTTGTCATTTGTCCACAATATCTCTCTTGTTTCATCCAGGAGATGAGCTTAGTCTACATCAGTACTGCCATGACTTTAAATTCCAGCCTAAATTTGCCACTGCAACAGCAGCAACATAATTGTTAGCAGGTACTAGTTCAAAAAGACTCCAGTCTTCAGTTATCCGTAACTTGGCTGGTTCTGTGGGAGTCAAAGATACTTCAATTTGCTCTAACTGGGATAGTCCGTCTCCAGTTGCTTTTAAATAAGCTTCCTTACAAGTCCAGTAACGGAAAAATACTTCTTGCTGTTGATTGGGAGATAGCGATCGCAACATTTCATATTCTCTCGGTAAAAAGAACCGTTTGGCAAGAGCTTCAATATCAGACATCGGGCGAATATATTCTAGGTCTACACCAATTGGGCTAGTGCAATTCACCGCACACAAACCCAAGCCTTGGGAATGAGACAAGTTAAACGCCAGCCCACTATCGGCAAATGTATCTGCTAATACTGGTTTGCCACGCTGTTGATAATTAAACTGTACTTGTAAAGGCTGGATACCTAAATAGCGGCCTAATATAGCTCGCAGGATGCCGCGACCAGCAATGAAACGCTGTCGATGTTCCTGAAAATAGAACCGTTCAGCACGAGCCGTTTCGTCACTGGAAAGAGTTGCTGCTAAATTTTGCAGTTGTATTTCTGGTTGCTCAAGGTTTATACGCCAGACATGAATCTCATCCGGTAGCAAAGTTAAATCCGTCGGTGCAGGTAGCCAGAAATGATTCATTATAATTCTTAATTCGCAATTAGTAATTCTTATCTTTGCCATTGATTGAGCCACCGCACTTGACCAATCCAGTCAGCAGCTTGTGTCTCTACAAGCAGACAATTTAAAGCAGCAATCAAACTAGATAAATTCCAACTATTTTGGGCAGCTAAAATAATACCATTATGGTTAGGATAGCTTTGTGCCAAAACTAAAAAATCGCGGATATTGAAAGTAAAAATACACCTTCCTTTAGCAGTAGCCCCTAACAACTGGGTTTCATCAGTTGCATCTAAGGGCATCCAGTCTGTGGGAGTTCGGGTGATATCATGACCTTGATTAAGCAAAGCTAAATTTGACATCTACCCCAGCCATAAATGGCGGGGATTCTAAGAAGTTGCCTTCTTAGGTTTTCTCTTTCCACGACTCGGCTTATCCAGAGGAGTTTCCCCACCTGTGCTCTTGTCGATGTCTCCAGAGACGATTAACGTTCCCGTGTGCCCCACGGTACGGAGTCCGATCTCAAGTATGTTCCGCGCCGCGTTCCAATCCCGATCTTGGGTGTGCCTACAATGAGGACAAGAATGAGTTCTAGTGCTAAGGGATTTTTTGACAATCTCGCCACAGTTAGAACAATTTTGACTTGTATTGTGGGGTGGAACTGCAACAGTTGCCACACCAAACACTTTGCCAAAATATTCAACCCATTGCCGAAATTGTGTCCACGCTGCGTCATTAATTGACTTGGCTAAGTGATGATTCCTCACCATATTTCGCACCTTCAAGTCCTCGTATGCCACGATGTCGTTAGACATCACTACGCACCTTGCCGTCTTAACAGCAAAGTCTTTACGCTGGCGACTTACCTTGAGGTGCTTACGGGCTAATTTATTTCTAAACTTAGTCCGGTTCTGAGAACCTTTTTTAGTTTTAGAGAAACGACGTTGCAACCGTTTAAGCGATTTTTCCGACTTTCTTAAATGTCTGGGATTCTCAACTTGGTTTCCATCACTATCAGTTAAGAAATAGTTTAAACCAACATCTAACCCAACTGTTTTATTAGTTGGCTGTCGTTTTTCTATTCGATCTTGGTCGATGCAAAACTGGCAATAATAACCATCTGCACGACGCACAACGCGAATGCGCTTAAACTGCTTCAACTGATAAAAATGCAGGTCACGAGTTCCCCAAAGCTTAAAAGTTCCTGCTTGAAAACCATCCGAAAAAGTGATGTATCTACGGTCTTCAGAGAGCCGCCACCCACTGGTCTTGTACTCAACAGATCCATTTGTCTGTTCTTTCCTGAATCGTGGATAACCTTTTTTCCCTGGTTTGCTTTTCTTGCAGTTCTCAAAAAATCGAGCAATAGCAGACCACGCTCTTTCAGCGCTAGCTTGCCTTGCCATCGAGTTCAGCTTGGCGACCCAAGGAAACTCGGTGTTAGCAGCAAGAACAGCGCAAAATTTACTCAGGTCATATCGCCCAATGCCCTTGTTATCCATCCAGTACCGAAGACAAGCATTGCGAACAAAACGGGCAGTTCTAATCGCTTGATCAAGCGATTGGTACTGTTCTTTTGTTCCTTCCAATTTTGCCTCAAATACTAGCATCATTACGTTGAATACACTAACGTAATTATATCACAATAGAGAAGTATCACTGCGAATAAATTCGCCCCTGATGTGCCCCCATAAATAGAATTTAGGGGCTTTCCCGGCACGGATAACTCGGTAAAGCTTTAATTGATGTATCAGCATCTAAATGTAATAGAGGCTTAGACATTGTGAATTGATTCGAGAGCTACTTCAGACGCGATCGCCTCATCTATTTCTTGCTTATGGGCAGCATAGAAAGCCAGGGCTGCATTTACCTGAGTTTCACTCAAATCATACTCAGCAGCAATTTGCTCGGCAGATAATCCCCATTTTTGAGCTGCGATCGCCAAAGTCTGCACCCGCAAGCCAGTTCCATGCAGTATTGGCACTGCTAAACCACCTGCACCCCGACGATAAGTAAGTTCAGTAAATACAGGATTGTCATGATGTTCAGCTAAAATCTCGACCTTTTCAGCTACAGCTGAGATAATAAATTGCTCAAGAGAAACGCCAAGCTTTACAGCACATCTTTGAGCTTCTTGTTGTAATAGAGGGGGCAAATTAAAAGAGTCAGATATCATCAATATATTCTTCCTAGTCAGATGACAATTCCATATTATTGCTACACAAATTCCATCTTAACCTTATACCAATTTTTGATTTGAGATTTTGTGAAAACTAATGACAAATGACAAATGACAAATTACGAATTACGCTGTTTCTCTAACCATTGTAAAACCCGATTCCATGCCCACCAAAGATCAGAATCGTTGACTTGGCGCTGACAATCTTTACTACTCAAATAGCCAACATGACCGCCGTATTGAGTGAGTAACAAATCTATTGCAGGATTGCGATCGCAAGCTTCTTCTAATTCCGGTATGATGGCTGGGTCAAAAAGTGGGTCATCAGCAGCATATAAAATCAAAGTCGGTTTTGAGATTTGCGGCAATATTTGTAAAGCACTACTAGCTTGGTAATATGCTTCCACAGAAGAAAAACCTAGTCGCTTAATTACCAGTTCATTGTCAAAACCCCAAATACTGTTCGCCCGTTCAATCGCTGCTGGGTCAATGCTTCCAGGATGAGCATCATGAATTCGCCATGCCAGTTTTTTTAAATTCTGGGCAATCCCCGCTTCCAAATATCTGCCGAAGGGCTTCGTAACTAGATAAGATAGCGATCGCTGTGAATCCAAACTCGGACAAATCACCATACCACCACCAATATCGCTATCTTCCAGTCCTAAATCTCTATACTCCCTAATCACCTGACCGGCAACCTTCACCGCCCATAATGCCAATTGCCCTCCTAAAGAATATCCTGTAAACCAAAATTTCCCAGGACATCCCATTTCCTTAGCAGCCGCCGCAATGCGAACAAAATCCTCCCCCTCATACAAACCATCAGAGGTGAGAGTTGGGGACAATTCGGCCGTTTTGCCGTGGGCCCGCCAATCAAATAACACCACAGCGTATCCTTGAGCGTAGGCTTTACGTGCTAGCACTCTCAAATACCATTCCGTCTCTAACTCTCCAGTAATGCCATAAGTACCGATAATCGTGCTATGAGCATTTTCTGGGATGGCAACCAAGCCAAAAATTGGCACACCTTGGCCACCAACAAAGATTTTTTCGTGATAAGACGGTTCTGGGTCTTTAGTAGTGCTTTGCCAGTTACGTTTTCCCCACAAGGCGGTGTATACAGTCATCATTAGACCGTTTTGTAAAAACCAAGACGGATTGTAGGGGGGGGTATAACACATCATAGACTATAAGATTTCATGTAGTTGAGTCTTGATTTCACAGTCATTTAATCTTAATATTTATGTAAGATTTAAAAACTTTTTTAGAATCGTTTCAAAAATCTTTGTATCTATCAAAGGTTGTTAATTATCCTTAATAAGTAGTAATAATTTTTAAGAATGCCGAGGATTCTTGTCATAGACGATGACCCAGCGATTTCAGAACTAGTTGCCGTCAACTTGGAAATGGCTGGCTACGATGTTAGTCAAGCTGAAGACGGCATCAAAGGTCAAGCGCTGGCTCTCCAGCTTCAACCAGACTTGATCATGCTCGATTTAATGTTGCCCAGAGTAGATGGGTTTACCGTTTGCCAACGCCTGCGCCGCGACGATCGCACCTCTGAGATTCCCGTGTTAATGTTGACGGCTTTGAGCCAAACTCAGGACAAGGTGGAAGGCTTCAATGCTGGCGCAGATGACTACCTCACCAAGCCTTTTGAAGTTGAAGAACTGCTAGCGCGGGTGCGGGCACTTTTGCGGCGGACTGACCGGATTCCCCAAGCCGCAAAGCACAGTGAGATTCTCAACTATGGCTCATTAACCCTCGTTCCCGAAAGATTTGAGGCAATATGGTTCAATGAGACGGTGAAATTAACTCACTTGGAATTTGAGTTACTTCACTGCTTATTGCAACGCCACGGTCAAACGGTTTCTCCTAGCGAAATCCTCAGAGAAGTTTGGGGCTACGATCCTGATGATGACATAGAAACGATTCGAGTCCATATTCGCCACTTGAGAACCAAGCTAGAACCAGATCCTCGCCATCCCCGCTATATCAAGACAGTCTATGGTGCTGGATACTGTCTTGAATTACCCGGTGTACCTCCAGCAAATGAAGGGGCTTCAGTAACAGTCGTTGAATGAAATCACCCAAGCACTACTGAGTGGTGAGTGTCCACGTTTGTAGGCAGATATGCTAGCCTACAAATTTTATCAAACAGAATTCAGGAGTCAGTCGTCAGAATACAGGAAAGCTATTCTGTATGACACAACGACTGCGCGGTAGTTGAATCTCGACTTCGCTCGATTACCGCGCAGTCGAAACTCAGTGCAGCGCTATCGAGCGTCTTGATTCTGACTCCTGAATTCTACATTTCTATTTCAGATTTATCAAATCGCTGTAATACCCCTGCCTCAACGCTTCGTAGTTCGTGGATGTAAAGCGGTCAAAAACGAAACACCTTCTGACCAAAATTGAGCGTAAGCGAAATTAGGGAAGAAGGTAGTTGAGTTTTTGACAATCATGATCTACTATTTATGTAGCAAGAATAGACATAAATGATCGTATTTGAGGCAAAACTTGAAGGACAAAACGAGCAGTATCGAGCGCTTGATGAAGCGATTCGTACTGCTCGTTTTGTGCGTAATAGCTGCCTGAGATACTGGATGGACAATAAGGGCATTGGACGCTATGACCTAAATAAATTTTGCGCTGTACTTGCAGCCAGTATTGAGTTTCCTTGGGTTGACAAGCTGAACTCAATGGCAAGACAAGCCAGTGCTGAAAGGGCGTGGTCTGCAATCGCTCGGTTCTTTGATAACTGCAAAAAAGGTAAACCAGGGAAAAAGGGATTTCCAAAGTTTAAGAAAGAACAAACGCATGGTTCTGTTGAGTACAAAACCTGTGGATGGAAACTTTCTGATGACCGCAGGTATATCACTTTCTCGGATGGATTTAAGGCAGGAACCTTTAAACTCTGGGGAACTCGTGACCTGCATTTCTACCAGCTTAAACAGTTTAAAAGGGTGCGGGTTGTACGTCGTGCAGATGGCTATTATTGCCAATTTTGCATTGACCAAGAGCGAGTTGAAAGACGAGAACCAACAGGAAAAACTATTGGTATTGATGTTGGACTGAACCATTTCTACACCGATAGTAACGGAGAGACAGTCCCCAATCCTAGACATCTTCGCAAGAGTGAGAAGTCTTTGAGGCGGTTGCAACGCCGGATGTCTAAGACTAAAAAAGGTTCTCAAAACAGAATTAAGTTTAGAAATAAACTTGCACGGAAACACCTCAAAGTAAGTCGCCAGCGTAAAGACTTTGCCGTTAAGACAGCAAGGTGCGTGGTGAGGTCTAACGACCTTGTGGCGTATGAAGATTTGATGGTGCGGAATATGGTGAAAAATCACCCCTTGGCTAAGTCTATTAGTGATGCTTCGTGGTCGTTGTTTCGTGATTGGGTTGAGTATTTCGGTAAGGTGTTTGGTGTGGTCACGGTTGCCGTTCCACCTCACTACACCAGTCAGAATTGCTCTAACTGTGGCGAGGTTGTCAAAAAGACGTTCTTAACCAGAACTCATGTTTGTCCTCATTGTGGGCATACCCAAGACAGGGATTGGAACGCAGCGCGGAACATATTAGAAAAAGGATTGAGTACGGCAGGTCACGTCGGAACTAACGCCTCTGGAGAGACTGACCAATACTTGAGTGAGGAAACTCCTTCAAGCAAGTCAACTCGTGGAAAGAGGAAACCCAGAGAGCGATCTTTGGAATCCCCACCCTCAACGAAGTAGGGTGGGGAGGATGTCAATCAAACCTGTTAACCTAGCTACCTGTTCCACTGTCATCCCAGACTCAAGTAAGTTGCGTGCAGTTTGTAATAACTGTGATTCTGCCTTGTCTGCCCTTTGGCGTTCTTGTTCTGCCCTTTGGCGTTCCTTTTCTTCAGGAGTTGGCAGTAATTCCCCTAACGACATTGCCCAGCGTAACCAAGTAGCATTAATACCTTTATAATTTCCCTGCCAAAGCTGCAATGCTAACCCTAAAGATTGACTCACCAACTGATTTTGAGCATTTGCGGCAATGGGTTGATAAACTCCTTTGTCATTAGAGAAACCAGCCAAATCATCAGGGTTAAAAGGGTCGTACCAAAAATATTCCGGTACACGCATTTGATTTTGGTAAATTAGCTTTTTGAAGTTTTTGTCTGCTTGGGCTGTGCTGTCAGAAAGTAACTCAATAACTATATCTGGTGCTTTTCCCTCTTCCCACACTACCCAACTGCGCCGTTCTCCTTTAGGGACTCCCAACACAGCAAAAAAGTCTGGCCCTTTAAAGTCTTTGTTTCGCACCTGCGCCAGACTGTAGTAAACGAACATATTACCCCCAATAAACCCATCTTCTCGTTCTGACAACCAAGGTATCAGAGCATCGATGAGCAAGTCCATCTGGGCTTTATGGCGTGCGCTTTCCATTGGAATACCGTCATCGTAGGGTAATTCTGCTTGGGTGGGTGGGAGTTGAATATCTGGTGCAGCTAGGATAGTTTCTGACATAGCTTTTCACCTGTTGGCTGGGCGTTGCGGATATTTTTATATTAAGCGATCGCACCATTTTTCCGAGTGTCTCGCTTTACGCTAAAATATTATGATCGCTTTTACGAGAACCACTATATTTTCGTCAAAGAATTTTTGAAATAATAATTAATATAAATTTTACATATTTTATTGATTAATACAAACAAAGCTAGTCGTCAACAAGCATAGTCTTTTATCTATGAAAGCAATTTAAGATTTTTTTAATATTAAGGCTTGTGAATGAACAAAATTGACATATAACGTTGTAAGCTATTGTTGTTCGCATTACAGTTGGCGATAAAAAAAAACTTGCAATTTATGTAAGTTTTTTTTAGTCTAATTTTTGAAATATCTTTGGACACAGTACTTTTTATTGGAGATTCGTATTTAACGAGTCGCCATGTAGAAAAATGCTAGAGTCTGCTTCTTTGCAAAGGATTAAAGTTTTCTTTGTCTAATTTTTCATGCCAATAAAACACCAAACTTACTCAAAGTAGCTGGCAATTTTGACAAACACAATTTTTGCATTTTTTGTAACCAAAACCCCAGTATGTCATTGACTAATACAATCCATTTTAGAAATTTACAAGGAGATTTATTCGGTGGTTTAACTGCTGCGATGGTTTCGTTACCTCTAGCGCTGGCATTTGGTGTTGCTTCCGGTGCTGGGCCTGTAGCCGGTCTTTATGGTGCAGTTTGCGTCGGCTTTTTTGCCGCCCTGTTTAGCGGTACGCCAACGTTGATCTCTGAACTGACCGGGCCAATGACCGTAAGCCCTCTCTACAGGTTGTTGTACAGCACCTGTGCTGTAGGAGTCAAGCGCATCAGTCTTTTTTAAAGTTCATTTACTGTAATACTCCTCATCAGAGGAAGCGTAAGGAGGTATTCGTGGATTTTTTGTCCCTTTTTCTAATGGACTTCGTTAAACAGTTGCAGTCTCCAACGCTTGCGTTTTTGATTGGTGGGATGGTCATTGCCGCCCTTGGGAGCGAATTGGTAATTCCAGAGGCGATTTGTACGATCATCGTCTTCATGCTGCTCACCAAAATCGGTCTGACCGGTGGAATTGCGATCCGCAATTCCAACCTGGCGGATATGGTGTTACCCGCAGCTTTTGCTGTAGTGACAGGGATTGTTGTTGTATTCATCGCACGCTATACATTAGCCAAGCTGCCGAAGGTCAAAACCGTGGATGCGATCGCGACAGGGGGGTTGTTTGGTGCGGTGAGTGGCTCTACTATGGCTGCCGCCCTGACACTACTGGAAGAAGAAAAAATTCCATACGAAGCATGGGCTGGCGCACTCTATCCCTTCATGGATATCCCCGCCCTCGTAACTGCGATTGTTGTGGCTAACATTTACATCAACAAGAAGAAGCGTAAAGAAGTAGCCTACTCTATTGGGCAGGAGTCTTTCAGCGAGCAGCTCGTTGCGGCTGGCGATTATCCCGATCAAAAAGATTATCCCAGCAGCCGACAGGAGTATCTCAGCCAGCAGAAAGGAGATGGGGATAATCGCGTCAAGATATGGCCGATCATCGAGGAAAGCCTCCGGGGCCCTGCCCTATCGGCAATGTTGTTAGGCCTCGCTCTTGGCCTGTTCACCCGCCCGGAAAGTGTCTATAAAAGCTTCTACGATCCCGCCTTTCGTGGCTTGCTTTCGATCTTGATGCTGGTCATGGGTATGGAAGCTTGGTCAAGGGTTGGCGAACTGCGTAAGGTAGCCCAGTGGTACGTTGTGTATAGTGTGATAGCACCGTTTGTGCATGGGCTAATCGCCTTCGGTCTCGGCATGATTGCCCACTACACCATGAACTTCAGCATGGGCGGTGTCGTGGTTCTGGCTGTCATCGCTTCCTCTAGTTCGGACATTTCAGGGCCGCCCACGTTGCGAGCCGGTATCCCGTCAGCTAATCCCTCCGCCTATATAGGCGCGTCCACAGCCGTCGGTACGCCAGTTGCGATCGGCTTGTGTATACCGTTCTTCCTTGGACTTGCTCAGGCGCTCGGCGGCTAATCCCAGACGGTCGCGGTCTGTCAGCGCTCCCTTGACCCGGCAGACCAAGTAAATCAATGTACATAATTTAAGGAATGTAAGGAAGTAACCAACATGTCCAAGCGTGCCAACAAGCTCGTCATCGTCACGGAAAAGATTCTGCTGAAAAAGGTCGCCAAGATCATTGATGAAGCCGGGGCGACTGGTTATACGGTGGTGGATACTGGCGGTAAAGGCAGTCGCAACGTGCGCTCTACGGGTAAACCCAACACTGCCGACACCGATTCAAATGTAAAGTTCGAGGTACTCACCGAAAATCGGGAGATGGCAGAGAAGATTGCGGATCAGGTCGCAATCAAGTTTTTTACCGATTATGCGGGCATTATCTATATCTGTGAAGCAGAGGTACTGTACGGGAGAACTTTCTGTGGTCCAGAGGGCTGTTGAATTGAGACGACGCGCCACCAAATCTTTTTTGGGATATTTAAGTTGGGTAAATACATTACCCTCATGCCTTACAGCGTGATCTCTGGGTTTATGTCTGGGATTGGCGTGATTCTGATTATTTTGCAGATTGCTCCTTTTCTCGGACAGGCAAACCCTACAAGTTTGGCATTTCGAGGTTTGTACCAGAGCATTACATGTTTGTAGATCGTATAGATGCACTTAAACAAGCCGTTGCTTTAGTTAATCCTCATGCAACTTATGCTAATAATCCTGGCGTTGGTACTTACACTGACACCTATTCGTAATTCGTAATTAGTAATTCGTAATTCGTAATTTAATTATTAATTACGAACTAGGAATTACAAATTATTTTGGAATGAATCAGAAACACAAGCAAAAACATGATTTTTTCAGAACCAATACTTAATTCGTTTACCTGGTTCAATTTTCTTAACGCAGGTTTACAGTCTCCTTTACTAGCAACAACTAACGAGGCGGAATACGCTCCTATTGTGCTGACTGGAGTATTGCTAAGTTTAGTAGTCATTTATCTAGCTAGTAAAATTGGTGGCGAATTATTTAGAATGATGGACTTGCCCCCTGTATTAGGAGAATTAGTTGGTGGGGTGCTTGTGGGTGCTTCTGCTCTCCATTTGGTAGTATTTCCTGACAGTGGAGCAGCTGGTAGCGACTCCATTATCATGACTATCCTGCAATTCATTAACAACCTCAGTCCTGATGCCGTCACATCAATCTTCCAAAGCCAGAGCGAAGTTGTTTCTGTGCTTGCCGAACTAGGTGTGATCATTCTGTTATTTGAAATTGGTCTAGAATCAGACTTAAAAGAATTACAGAAAGTCGGTTATCAAGCGACAATTGTTGCTTGTGTTGGGGTAGCTGTTCCTTTTGCGGCTGGTACGGCGGGGCTGATTTTACTGTTTCATGCGCCAGTAATTCCAGCAATTTTTGCAGGGGCAGCGCTGACAGCTACTAGTATTGGGATTACCTCCAAAGTTTTGTCAGAAATTGGGCAGTTAAAATCTCGTGAAGGTCAGATTATTGTCGGTGCAGCTGTAATTGATGACATTTTAGGCATCATAGTGTTGGCAGTGGTTGCGAGTCTTGCTAAAACTGGTGAGGTTGATATTTTCAACGTCATTTATCTAATTGTCAGCGCTACAGTTTTTCTCATTGGCTCAATTCTTCTCGGCAAATATTTCAATCAAAGTTTTGTTGCCATTGCTGATAAATTGCAAACGCGAGGCAACTTAATTATCCCAGCATTTATCTTTGCCTTTTTCATGGCTTTTCTGGGTAGTGCCATTCATTTAGAAGCTATCTTAGGCGCATTTGCGGCTGGCTTAGTTTTAGATGAAACTGATAAACGCAAAGAGTTAGATGAGCAGGTTAAACCGGTTGCTGATATGCTAGTGCCAGTTTTCTTCGTTACCGTTGGCGCGAAAGTTGATTTAGGCGTTCTTAATCCTTTAGTTCCAGGAAATCGAGAAGGATTAATTATTGCTACCTTCTTAATTGCGATCGCAATTATCGGTAAAGTTGTCACAGGTTGGGCGGTTTTTGGTCAACCTGGAATTAATCGGTTAGCGGTTGGTGTGGGGATGATTCCCCGTGGCGAAGTTGGGTTAGTGTTTGCCGCCATTGGTGCAGCTAGTGGTACCCTTGATAAACCATTGCAAGCTGCGATCGTTATTATGGTGATTTTGACAACCTTCTTAGCACCGCCTTTATTGCGCTTTGCATTCAAACAATCGCCAGAAGAAAAAGAATCTTTAGAGAAAGCCAATGTAATAGGCTAGCGCTGCAAATGAAGAGGCAGGGGGAAGGGGGCAGGGAGCAAGGGGAAATGACCCCACCCCTTCTCTACTAGTGGTTCTCGTACCCCTGCGGGGAAGCAAGCTACAGGTGAAGTGGTCACTGAGCGTAGCCGAAATGTCAAATCCCAATTCTGTTTTATCCCCCCTGCTCCCTGCCCCTTTTCCTCTTTTTTAATCCTTATCCAACAGGTAATTTCCGTGTTAGAAGCGTGTATATTCGCAACAATATTTTGCGGATTTTTCGGCATCATCCTTAAAAAAAACCTTGTTATGAAGATCATCTCTATGGATGTCATGAGTACCGGGGTTATCGCCTATTACGTGCTAATTGCATCACGAAATGGCTTATTCACACCAATTATTTCCAACGTCAAAAATATCAGATACGCCGACCCGGTTCCCCAGGCGGTCATATTGACGGCGATTGTGATCGGTTTTTCGATTCAGGCATTAATGCTAGTCGGCGTTATGAAGTTGGCACGAGATAATCCGACTTTGGAAAGCAACGAAATCGAGAAGAATAACACGCCATGAGTAATATTACGATCGCATGGATTGCACTACCGTTGTTTTTGGGGTTCGTCATTTATCTCCTCCCCAAACTTGACAAATACCTCGCACTGTTTGTAGCTTTCGCTTCCGCAGGATATGCGTTGCAACTATTTCTCACTCAGTCGCCACTGACACTACAGTTACTAGATAATTTTGGCGTTATTTTAACAGTCGATCAATTAAGCGCCTACTTTATCTTAACTAATGCGCTGGTGACGGCAGCAGTCATCCTCTACTGTTGGCACAGCGAGAAGACAGCTTTTTTTTACGCGCAACTGATCATTTTGCATGGCAGTATCAATGCCGCGTTTGCTTGTGCGGATTTGATCAGTTTATACGTGGCGTTAGAGGTGAGTGGTATTGCTGCGTTTCTGTTGATTGCCTATCCCCGGACTGACCGATCAATTTGGGTTGGCTTACGCTATCTGTTTATCAGCAACGTGGCAATGCTTTTTTATCTGGTTGGCGCGGTGCTGGTCTATCAGGCGCATCATTCCTTTAGTTTTGAAGGTTTGCGCGTAGCACCTCCAGAAGCCCTTGCCCTGATTTTTTTAGGACTCTTGACAAAAGGAGGAATTTTTGTATCAGGATTATGGTTGCCCTTGACTCACTCCGAATCGGAAACGCCAGTGTCGGCGATGCTGTCGGGAGTTGTGGTAAAAGCTGGTGTCTATCCATTGGTGCGGTGTGCGCTAATGGTGGCAGAGGTTGATCCGATAGTAAGAACCTTTGGAGTTGGGACGGCGCTTTTGGGAGTTTTTTATGCAGTCTTTGAAAAAGATACCAAGCGGATGCTGGCGTTTCACACAGTTTCGCAGTTGGGCTTTATCCTCGCTGCGCCGTCCGTGGGTGGTTTTTATGCGCTGACACACGGATTGGTAAAATCGGCGCTTTTTCTAATTACCGGGGCTTTACCAAGTCGCAATTTCAAGGAACTGCAACATCAAGCGATCGCTGCCCCAGTTTGGATTGCCTTAGTTATAGCCAGCTTCTCAATATCCGGTTTTCCCTTGCTGTCCGGCTTTGGGGCGAAGGTGTTGACAACGAAGAATTTGCTGCCTTGGCAAGCGATCGCTATGAATATTGCCGCCCTTGGAACAGCAATATCCTTTGCCAAATTCATATTTCTGCCGCGTGGGGGAAAAGCAGAGGTAAAGCCTGGTTTTTGGGCAGCCATCATTCTGTTAATCGGTGGGCTGTTCCTAGCTAATATTGCGTATTACGAGGCGTATACCGTTGAGAATATCATTAAACCCCTCGCAACCATCGGCATTGGATGGTTGGCGTATTTACTAATTTTTAAACACTCAATACTCAAGCTGCCGCGTGTGCTTGAACAATTTGACCATTTAATCGGTGTCATGAGTCTGATTTTAATCCTATTGTTCTGGAAGGGATTTGCATGGTTGGGTATTTAAATCTAATATTGCGGCTGACTATCTGGTTTTTGCTCACTGCCGATTTCAGTGTGGCAAATATCATCATTGGCATCACCATCGCACTTCTATTACCGGGTGGTAAAACAGCAAGGGAATCATTAAAAGATTGGCTGCGTGTGCTGGGTGAAATTATAGTAGCGATTCCACAGGCGTATATGGAGGCATTTCAAATCATCCTCCGCCCCCATAAATACGAAGAGATAACGATGGAACGAGTTAAACCAGGACGTACACCAGGGCTTGTATTCCTAGATATATTTTTAATTACCTTTACACCAAAAACCATTGTTTTGAAATACCACGAAGCCGGCTGGTACGAAGTACATTGGGTGCGACGGAGGAGAAAAGTATGATGCTGAATCTAGTATTGATTGCCATGATTCTGGCAATGCTCATCCCCATGTATGAGGCATGGCAAGATGATGATATTTGGCAAAAAATGCTCGCATTTGCTAGTTTTGCCACCAAAACTTCAATCATGATCCTGGTGGTATCCGTCTTCCGTGATGATTGGATGATTGGTGTTGTCGGAGTCATTATCCTAAGTGTGGGAAATGCTGGCTTAATGTTGCTTGCTCATGTTATCAAACGAATGAATGAAGTATGATTGACTTTTTTAGTTATATCTGCATAAGTTTAGGACTTTTTTTCTGGTTTTGGGGAACCTTTCCTCTGTTGGGCAAGCGATCGCTATTATTCAAACTCCATAGTCTTTCGGTTGCAGACACCCTTGGCTCGATGAGTATCATTATCGGGCTGCTCTTAAAGATACCCAGTAGATGGCCGCTGCTCATCCTCGCTCTCATCTCCTTAGCCATCTGGAATACAGTGCTGGGGTATGTATTGGCTTACTGTTCTAGTAGCGAGGGTAACTATGAACGATAGCTATCTCTATATCATCATTGCCCTGTTGCCGTTGGCTGCATGTATGGTGGTATTTCAGGTCAATCCATACCATGCGCTGGTAATTCGCGGCATATTGGGAGCGGTGGCGGCAATGGTATATGCGGTTTTAGGAGCGCCAGATGTTGCTTTAACCGAAGCATTGGTGGGTACTATGCTGGCAATTACCCTTTATGCGGTGGCAGTGCGTTCATCCTTAGTAATGCGTCTTGGGTTGGTCAAAGACGAGGGAGATAACGAACAGCATTTTGGGCAACTGATGGATGACTTACGCACAATTTTTCGCAAACGCCAGATGCGTCTAGAACTGGTTCCCTACCCAAATACCCAAGCTTTGGAACGGGCGCTGATGGATAAAGAAGTCCATGCAACTTGTGTCAGACGAGAACAAGGCCACGCAACCAGTGAGGACGAGAAACAGTTTTATCACACCGCCATTAGGGTAAAACGCATCTATGAGATTATGCAAACCGAACTTGCATCACCAGCGACAATCCTGAGTTATGTAAATACACCAGCTGAAGGGGAGAAGCATAAATGAAATGGATCTACATTGCAGCAGGGATAGCGCTGTTTATAAAAATGCTCGTCTTGCCGAATTCAGCGCCAGTTGTACCGGATTTCTCGATCGTTGAATCGATTGTTAAAGATGGTGGTATGCCCAATGCGGTAACAGTGATCATTCTCAGGAATCGGTTGTATGACACGATCTTCGAGGTGGTGGTATTTACGATCGCAATTATGGGTGCATACTTTTTGCTAGCCAATGAACAGCCGTCCTGCGCGATCTATCGTTTCACCGATCAACCATCCATTGTGCTGGCGCGTCTGGGAGCAACTATTGCTGCGATGGTAAGTATTGAACTAGCTATTAGGGGGCATCTCAGCCCTGGCGGTGGTTTTGCGGCTGGGGTAGCGGGCGGAACTGCGATCGGGTTGATTGCCATTACCTCCTCACCGGAGTGGATGCAAGAGATTTACCAGCGCTACCACGCCGCTACATGGGAGAAGGTTTCGGTTCTTGTTTTCATTGTACTGGCGGCTATAACTCTGGCTGGAGTGGAGTTACCACACGGGGAAATGGGCGCACTTTTGAGTGGGGGGATTGTCCCTTTGCTGAATATTTTGGTTGCAGTCAAAGTCGCGTTGGGTTCGTGGGCGGTGATTTTGGTTTTTATTCGCTATCGGGGATTATTGTGAGAGTTACTCAATACCTAAGCTAAATTTTTTAACGAACCGCCAAGAACGCCAAGCACGCCAAGGAAGAGAAGAGAAGAAAGAGAAGGAAGAAATGCTTAAATAAACTGTGTTGTCAGATAAGGGACTTCAAGTTAAAAAAATATCCCATCCCTGCGGGACGCTGCGCGTTCGCGTAAGCGTCCCGGTTACGTAAGGGTGCAAGGCCTTGTGCCCCTACAAATGTAGCGAATTTATTTTTCTCTCTCTTCCTTGGCGTTCTTGGCGTTCTTGGCGGTTCGTTAAAAGAATTAACTTTAACAAAAAGTTAAGCCTTAACTGAACCGTATTACCTTATCTGACAACACACTCCCGTATTCGCTAGTTAACCTTCAGGTAAGCGCAGATAGTTCAAGCAATTCGAGTTACTTGCTGATTCACACGGGGACGACCAAAGCGTTCCCAAGCACTCCCTCCTCGCAGAAACAATTCTAAAAAGCGCAATGGTTCTCCTGAATCGCCTCTTGACCAACCGGAACTACCAGGAGCAAAAGCTAAAGTCCCTTCAGACACTTTGAAGCTGCCATCAGAATACACTGCATCACTGACTACATCTCCAATTCGGATTACGATCTTGCTTTGAGGCTCCAAGTTCAGTGTATGCGCCCCAATAGTTGTTTTAATGTTGCCGTAGCCATCAATCCAGGCAATTCGATCTGGTGGAACATCTGGGATTTGCTCACTCTTGAGATTATCTCCCAGAAGGCTAAAATCTTCATTCATAATGGCCGCCGCCGCCGGAGGAAAGACATCCCGTGAGCGAAACTGCGAACCACCACGAGAAACGTTGACTACTCGCAACTCCTTTGTATGGTCTTTGATAAAGGAGAGGGTGTAGCCTGCATTCACACCCACTACTTTTACACCATTGGATAAAAGAGCATAAGTTAGTCCTTCACCTTCATTGTCTCGACGGGCTTCAGGATCATCTTGACGAGGCGCACAGTTATGATAAATTAGGCGATCGCTAGGGCCTGGGTTGAGTCCTAGTTGGGCAATCCAAAATCCCGTTGCTAAGGTACTGAATGCTGGAACCGAAAGCAAATGAATTTGGGCATGGGGAGAAGCCATCAGCAGACGTTGTGTGACTTCTGTAAATGCCGGATCTCCTGTACCGTAGTCTGCAATGACGCAGATAAACATTCTGCTCCTCCTTCTGATGGGTGTAATTTGCAATCAATGGTTAGACAATGGTTAGCCTTCAAAGGCTCCAGTGAAACTGCCTCATCAGCAGTCTACGTGTGATCTCAACTATATGCAAGATTTCTAGATAACATTGAGCGCAATTTTCCAGCCAAAAAATACTGGAACTACACAACTTAGATTAATTACATCAGTCATCATGTAGATTACAGGTTTAAATAAGCAGTTGTCTGCTCATTTCACCTTATTAGTAACTTTAAAGTCTTAGTCAACGCAATGAAAACTATCAGTTCACTTTTTAGCGAAGAACGCAACCAACTTCAGACAGATATTGATAACACAACCAATATTGAGGAGATAGTTAAGTTGGTTCAAAATCGACTTGATAATCTCGAAAGAATTTACATTGAAAAACTTAATCTGGCTCAAATTCGTCTGGCTTCCTTTTTCTTAGATACGCTGCGGCAGTCCATCGCTACTCTTGCTGCGGCTAACTATTCTCAAATTGATCCAACAGAGCAAAAGCAATTTACTAACCCAAGTACAAACCTTTTTTCCAGCAGATTAATCCTAAAACTGCTAAAGGGACTAATTTATATAGGCATCTTAGGTTCGTTGTTCTCTTTAATTAAAACTAGCCCAGGTGCATGGATGGCTATCTTACTAACATCTCTACTTCTAGGGGTAGAAGTTGTGCTTCAACTTGAGTTAAAAAGCCAGCAAAATTCTATATCTTCAGAGCTATTGGAATTACCTAAACATCTGCTCCGGGTTGATAGCAAAGTATTTTTAGATCATCTTGGCGATGCTCTCAACACTATCGACCTAGCAGTAGCTAGAGTAGAAGAATGGAATAAACATGAAGGCGACTTAGCAATAGAAGAACTGCCAGAGTTATTAAATTTTCTGCAAAGGCTAATGGGCGCATCAAAACTTGATAAACCCCAAATGGCTTATGAACTTGCAAAACTTCTACCACAGATTTTAATGTCTCAGGGAATTAACGCTCAAATTTATCGGCCAAATGACCCGCACAGCGATCGCAATTATTTTGACTTTGAGCCAAGTATCGACCCCGATACCAAAGATCATGTAACTTTAACTCCGGCTTTGTTAAAAGGCGATCGCTTAATTCGGCGCGGTAGGGTAATTGAACCAGCGTATTCCTCTGCTAGAGAATAATAGACAATAAGGGTATGGAAATTTTAGAAACAATCGGTTTTGATTTGGGGCACGGTGAAACGGCTGTAGCTAAAGCGATCGTGGAAAGCATCGACCCCCCCCAGATGTTGGAGATTAATAACAAGAAGAACCAAATTACAGCCCTTGGTTGGCATCCTAAATTAGGTTATCTTGTCGGCGAACAAGCATTAATTCAAGCTGGCGTTACCCAACTAACAATTTCTTTCAAGCAAAAACCTAACAACGATCCCAAATATCGGGAAACAATTAGCACTTTTGTAGCAACCTACTACCGCCTTTTGAAAGAAAGCAAACAACTTGAAGGTGGAGAAAGTAGCTATTTTTACATAGGTTGCCCTTCAGGATGGTCAATTAGCGATCGCATAGAATACCAAAAGCTACTTCAAGAAGCTGGTATTCCCCAAATAAATGTTGTACCCGAATCGCGGGCTGCTTTCATGCAAGCCAAAGAAGCCGGGAAGTTGGAGTATGACAAACTTGTTGCATCGGTGTTAATTGTCGATATTGGTTCTTCAACCACAGATTTTACTCTGGTTAAGAGCTTAGAAGAGATACCCATAGATTTCGGGAGTAATACTTTAGGTGCATCCCTAATTGACAAAGCTATTTTTGCCCGGACTCTCGCCAACCACGAACAAAAAGCATTACTCGAAAAAGTATTTCAGGAATATCCCCATCACCAAGCTCGTTGTGAACTTGCTTGTCGCAAAGCTAAAGAAGATTACTTTTCAAATGAACAGCTATACAGCGATCCTGAATCCTTTGCGCGTGGCTTCGAGTCGATTAACGAACAGATTTATTTTATTCCCCAAGTCAATAAATTGATGATGGAGGAAATTTTAAACCAGCCTTTACCAGAACTAGGGCATCATAGTTGGGTGCGATCGTTTAGCGACTCTTTAACCGAGGCGAAAGAAAAGCTAGAAAAACTTGGAATTGTACCGAAACTTTTGCTGATGACTGGCGGTGCATCTCGCATGAAGTTTACGCACTTGCTTTGTCAAGAAATGTTTCCCGAACCAGAAACGCTGCTTCGCCCCGATCCAGAACCGGAACGGTGCATTGCACTGGGTTTAGCACGAGTAGGAAGATGGGATCTGCGTGCTGCTGCTTTTAAGGAAGAAGTCAACAAACTATTTAGCTCGAATACGCTTAAAGGTTTGATTCAAAGGCATATCCCGGAGTTAATCGAATCATTAACTAACCCTTTGACAGATGGCTTGATTGTCAACGCAGTTAAACCAGCTTTAAAAGATTGGCAAAAAAACAAAATACGAACTTTAGCCGATTTGGAAACAGCTTTGATCAGTCGGGCAGAACAGTGGCTCAAAAGCGAACGCGCCGTGCAGATAATTAATAATCAATGTGCTTCTTGGTTTAGCAATAAAATCCAACCAGATTTAGCCGCACAAACCGATCCAATCTGTCGAAAGTTTCAGATACCTAGAAGCAGCTTAAGGTTCCAGGATAGTATTGACCCAAATTTTGTTAACCCAGAGCTACGAATTGGAGATGCTATTCTGGCTGAGACAGTGGGCTTTATTGTCAATGTAGTAATTGGTGGAGGTACTGTAGCTAGCATCATCACTCTAATATTAACTGGACATTTAACCTGGCCTATCGCCCTAGTATATGGCGCTTCGGTTATGGCGGCAGGAATGGAGCTAAATCGTAAGAGTGTTCAAGAAGTAATCAAGACAAATGTGGATGTACCTAGTTGGGTTCGTTCTAGTTTTTTGAGTGACAAAAAAATCGATGATATGTGTGAGCAAATAAAACCTGAGTTAGAAAAAGTTCTTCAAGAACAATTGACAGCAGATCAAGAGGCTTTTGATAAACTGATTAGCAAAGTTGAGCAAGGGCTTCAAAAAACCCTTTCTACCAAAGTTCAATCTTGCATAATTTTGATCCAATAGCGGTAATATATAGCAGTAAATATAGTTTTTATAATCTCAGCGCTCTCTGTGGTTTGAAATTTATTTAACCGCAGAGGCACAGAGAACACAGAGATAAGAGATTAAAAACCCTGGTGATGGTCGTCCGTGTGCGTCATCTTAAATGCGTGATGGTGTCAAAAAACTAATTGTTTGTGGTTTGAAACTCGATGCACTATCCCAATAATTAACCTGGCTAATATTCACCTGAAGCAAAGCAATATCGGGTTCGTCCAGTCCTTTAGGAAACCAGGTTTGAAGTTCCGGCTTCCATAGCTCTCGCATCTTGTTGCGGTCTTTTACGAGTTCTGCTGAACCTGAGATAGAAACGTATCGCTGCTGTTCGGGTGACGAAAAACTAATATTTACCTGCTTATAGTGTTCAATCTCAGTCACCTTATGAGAACCAGCATAAGTAAAGAACCAGAGTGTAGCTTCAGAGTTAATCTCACCACTTTTTGACATGGGGTAACTATGCAAACTGCCATCATCATCGACTGTGGTAAACATACCATAATCAATATTTTTGATTAGTTCATGCAGCTTTTGAATCTGTTGATCGCGGTCTGTAAAAGTTGCCATTGTTTGTACTATTTTTTCTATTTGCTTTTCCTAAACTGTAATTTTTGATTACAATCATGTTTCATGGTGGTAAAGTTATTTTTCAGTATTAACCTTTTTTGTTTAAATTGCGTGAGCCTACAGACGGAGTTATCCTAAAATTAGGTTTTTTAGTTATATCCATAGAGATATTGGTTAAGAGTGAATGTTGTGTATGTATACTACTTTTAGGCATAGTAAGGTGAATTGTGTATTTATTTCTTTAGACATAAATTTTAGAAATCAGGAGTGAGAATTCAGAACTCTCTACCCATAAAGACATAAAGTTTTAAGTAAGACAAATTTAGCTAAAAGCAGAAGAAGCCCCACGTCTCACCCTGTACTCAGGGGAGCGTGGGATGAATTCTGGGCAATAAGGAATACACAGGCATAGCGGTATTAAACGCAGTTTAATCAGCAATGTTGGTCGATGACGAATTGCCTCTCTCTAGGATTTTTAACGAGTCAATAAATTCTTCAACAACGCGAGTCATTGTTGTATCCTTCGCTGCTGCATATAGCCTTAACTTATTTAATCTGCGTTCACTCATTCGCATTTTAAACCATTCTGTTTTCATTTTTGTACCCACATATTACCTACTTTATGATATTATCAGATAACAAGGAGGTGATGAAAAGTGTTGAAAGCAGTTAAGATCAGGCTATACCCAACAACCGAGCAAAAGGAAAGTCTAGCTAAATCGTTTGGTTGTGCAAGATGGTATTGGAACTATGCACTCAATGCTTGCGTTCAACACTATGAAGAAACTGGGAAGTCATTAAAAATGACTGTATACAAGGGTTTACTACCTCAATTAAAAGTGGAGTACCCGTAGGTTTTAGCAAGACTGCTATTCGTCAGTTTTGCAGTGCGTAGCTATTAATCTAGATAAGGCTTACAAAAACTTTTTTGAAGGACGGGCTAAGTTTCCCAAGTTTAAATCAAAATTTGATAAGCAGTCTATTCAGTATCCGCAAAGCATTACCGTTGTAGGTGATAAATTAAAGATTCCTAAGATTGGTGAAGTTAAGGCAGTCTTTCACAGAAAAGTTTCGGGAATAATTAAAACTGTCACCATTAGCAAAACTGCTACTGATAAGTACTTTGCCTCAATTTTGTGTGAGGTAGAGGTTGAATTAAATCCTACGTGTGGAGATAAAATACTCGGTATTGATCTTGGGCTAAAGGACTTTGCAATTGTCCATGATGGAGAGGCATTTACCAAGTATTCCAACCCTAAACACCTGAAGCGACACGAAAAAAATCTAGCCCGGAAGCAGAAAAAATTTGCCCGTAAAGTTAAAGGGAGTAAAGCAAGACACAAACACAAAAAACTAGTAGCGAAGGTTCACGAACGAGTATCAAATTCCCGCCAAGATTTTCTGCATAAACTCAGTAGAAAGTTGGTTAATGAAAGTCAAGTTATTGTCGTTGAAAACCTCAACGTCAAGGGAATGATACGGAACCGGAAGCTATCGAAAAGTATATCCGACGTAGGTTGGGGGATGTTTGTTAACTTCATTGATTACAAGTTGGAAGCGACTGATGGACAACTTGTAGAGATTGGAAGATTTTTCCCCAGTTCAAAAACTTGTTCATGTTGTGGTCATGTTGTTGATGAGTTGCCGCTAGATATCAGAGAGTGGGATTGCCCGAAGTGTGAATCTCATCATGATAGGGACGGAAACGCCAGCCAGAACATCAGAGCAGAAGGCATTCGGATATTATCTCTGGACGGAGGGAACCCCGTTCTTGCCGAGTCGAGGCGGAGTAAGACCACGAACCCGCAAGGGGGAAAGGCATTTGTCAATGAAACCGGAAGCCCACACCCTATCTGTACTCAGATGGGTGTTGGGTAGTTCACTACTCTGTCAAGCCAACAACGCTTGGTGAGACACTTCTTAAACATCTCTTTTTTTTCTAACTCTGTGCCCTCTGCGCCTCTGTGGTTTGTTAATGAGTAAGCAAACTGGGGTTTGAGAAAGTCAAATGCCATTTTGCTTGCGGAAAACACTGAAATGAGTAAGCAAACTGGGGTTTGAGAAAGCAAAAGCTTCTTTTACTTGCGGAAAACACTAAAATGATTAAGCAAACTGGGGTTTGAGAAAGCAAAAGCTTCTTTTACTTGCGGAAAACACTAAAATGATTAAGCAAACTGGGGTTTGAGAAAGCAAAAGCTTCTTTTACTTGCGGAAAACACTAAAATGATTAAGCAAACTGGGGTTTGAGAAAGCAAAAGCTTCTTTTGAGAAAGCATTTAAGTATTTTGAGAAAGTAAACAGGCTTTTTGATAAAGCAATCAGCAAATATACCTGACGATTAAAAATCACAGTTGCACATAGCTTGCATCCCGTTCGCCCTTGGCGTCTCGTAGGGAAGGGTACAAAGCCGACGCTGAGATATTCTGCAACCATGAAACCAGTCCAAGTTAGTTAAAGACTTGATAAACTACAGGCTTGAGTCTTGTATAATCTCAATAATTTTATTAATAACCTCTGTTAATTTTTCAAGTTTTATTTGACCTACTTGATATAAAATAATTTGTTTATCGGCAGTAAAAATCCGATTTGGTCTGATATTACTTAGCTGATTTAATCTACCGGAGCTAAAATCACTGTAATCCAGTTGAATAGCATAGATATCGCCAACAGATTGGCTAGTAATTTGGCAAAGAATCAGGTCATTACCCTGAAGAGTAGCAATAACTAAGGGACTTCCAAGTAAAAAATATTCCATTGCTATTGTTCACTGTTGACCGTTGACGGTTCACGATTTTTCAGTCAACAGTCAACAGCCAACAGTCAACGACTTTAATGTGGAATAATTTATTTTTTGGAGTTCCCTAAAGCAGGTCTGCGTTTTGTTTCAGTTAAGTCTGAAAAGGGAAATGGAACAATAACAACATCTCCTTTTACAAATCCTGCCATGCTGAATCTTCCTCTGGTCTTAACCAATCTTTTTGCAGTGATGATTCACTCATAATGGTGATTTCTAAAGTTTTCTCTTTATGGTATTTTGCTTGTAAGAACTGAACAAAATCTAAAATTTCCTGTAACAGAGGTTCAGGTAATTTTTCTAGTTCTTGTGTAATCTGTTCTTTAAGCATAATTGTCTTGTGTTTCGTCAATATCTAAAATAATATTTATCATATCGGTTGTTGAATAAAAATATAAAATCAAACAAATTCTACAACTGTAAAATTTTATATAACACCCAGCAGCGATCGCCACTCATGACTTGTCTTAGCGTACTAATCTATCAAGTCCTGCTCAATAGAGTATTATTACTCAAAAACTCTGTTAAATTTGCACCCTCTGAATGAGCCTCTTCAACCCATAGCAGGAGTGTGATGTTCCATTAACCGCCTACTATGAAGAACTAGGTAATCAAATCGCAGTATATCTGCCTTTCAAATTATGGACTGGAAGTACAGGTGGAAAAATGGCTATAAACCAAGCCGAGATGAAGCGGCAAAAAATCCTCATTTGTTAGATGAGAGTCAGTTTGATAACGAGCAAGACCGAAAGTTAGCTGAAGAATCTGCAAGAAAGCATTTAGGTATACCAGCACCAACCTTAGACGAAGATAAGCCAATACTACCTCATTAGCTTTGCCTAACGAAAAGGCTTAATAACACTATTTCCAATAATCTTTGCAACAAATTGGCTGTAGGGGCGTCTAGTTGTACATCCCTAATCATGTATTTGTAGCAGGAATTTCGTGAAATAATATAACGCTTGGGCACTTTGTGCCTATGTACACTCCGCACCATTCTTAAAGTTAGACAAAATGCAGATTTATCAACTTATCAATCGATTAAACAATAGTAAATTCGGTAAGTTAGTCACTCAAACAGTAGCTTTAGGCGTAGGTGCTATTGTTCTACTTTCAAGTGCTAATGCTAATGCTGCCGAGCAAGTTGTTTTAAAGTATGGTACTTTTCAGGGGCAAATATCTGTTCAAGAATTAACTCAGTTTACAGAAACTGGCAAGACTACCCCGACATTAAGAGCTTATTTACAGGCGGCGCAACAAGACCCCGCAGTAGCTCGTAAGGCACTGAAAGCCCCAATAAAAGCTGATGCTGGCTTTTTAAATAGTTTACTGTCTAGCTGGGCAGGGCCAGTTTTGGTTAACCAAATTGGTGAGGTAGTTCATCCTCCCGGAGGACAACTAAATCAGGAGGCGCTGCGAAGTGCTTTAAGTGCATCTATTCAACAAAATGGCGAAGTTACACTACTTGGAGCCATTCAGAATTATCCAAATACTTCTGTTGAACTTGAAGGAGATCGTCTCATCGGTGTTTATGAAAACCTCAGCAAGCTTGCAGAAATCCTATGAGGCTTATGTCATAAGATGATTGGTTTAGTGTTTCAATAGTCGTGAATTTTAGTAGCGATCGCAATAAAGTTAATACTAATGAGTCTATCTTAGGGTTCATACCTTGTTACTTAGAAATTCTCTAACCTAAATGTAGAGTTTAGTCTAAGAATAGGGAGAATATTTGTATGACAACCGATGTTTCTAGAGATATTAAGAAGGATGTTAATGGGTCACTCATAAGTGGTGTTCTACTGAGTATTTTAGGGGTTATTGCGATCGCAGCCCCTAATTTCACCACCTTATTCGCCGAGACTTGGATTGCCGTAATTTTAATTTTCGCCGGATTTACAAAAATAGTTTATGCCACTCAAACCCGCCACGAAGGAGGTTTTATTTGGAAACTTCTATTGAGCGGACTTTATATTGCAACGGGTGTAATGCTGTTTGTTTATCCTTTTACAGGTATTCTCACACTAACTCTATTGCTTGGTACCTTTTTGCTGACTGAAGGTACATTCGAGTTAATTCTGGCATTTAAGTTACGTCCGCAAGAGAACTGGACGTGGATACTAGGTAATGGGATTATTACACTGGTCTTAGGCGCAATGATTTGGTTTCAGTGGCCCTTTAATGCGCCCTGGCTTTTGGGTACACTAGTTGGTGTCAGCATTATTTTCACTGGCATTTCCCGCGTAATGTTGTCATTGAATGCGCGTTCTACCTCGAATCCTAGTAATGAAGCTACAAATCCTACTTAGTAGATGGGGAATGGGGAATGAGGGAGCAGGGGGAGCAATGGAAGAATAACTATTAAGTAGTAGTGCAAAATTAAATATACATTGTGATTGCTTCGTTTCGCTGCGCTACACTCGCAATGACCAATTATTCCTTGATGGTACAGAGCAACTAAATTTATTTATGGATAGATAAATTTTAAACAATGCAGGGTTCAGAGCAAGCGGATAAATCCTGGGGCTTTAATTGCGAATGGGCGAATGGGCGAAAAAGCGAATTGTGCTGACAAGGTTTTGGGATTGCTTCACTTTGTTCGCAATGACATAAATAATTTTGCATAACCATTTAATTATTGACCAATGCCCACTTGCCCTGAGCGTTCGCGCAGCGTCTCGTAGAGAAGGGATGCCCCATCTTGAGTAGTGACAGTTTACTAAATATTGCTAAATTAGCTAAGGAAATCAAAATCAAGGCCAGCTAGCTGCTTTTCAACAATGGTATCTATTGCTACTCCCTTCTCGGATATTCAAAACCATTGGGCACGCTTATTTATTACAGCCTTAGCCCAACGTCGTATTGTCAATGGGTTGCCTAACGGTACTTATCGCCCCGATAACTCTGTTACCCGCGCTGAATTTGCCGCCATCATCGCCAATGCATTCGGGACAGTTTCCAAGAAGCGGCAGTATGTCCCCTTTGTTGATGTCCCCACTAATTATTGGGCAGCAGCCGCCATTCAAGCAGCTTACGAAAAAGCATTTCTTAGCGGGTTTCCTGATAAAACTTTCCGTTTTGCTAACCGAATTACTAGGGTGGAAGTTTTAGTTGCTTTAGTAGGAGGTTTAGAAATTGCCACCAAAGTAAAACCTGACCTCCTCTTACAACTCCCACAAATTTATCAAGATTCTGTTCAGATTCCTGGGTATGGTAGAAATCAGGTAGCTATTGCCACCAGCGCTGGATTAGTAGTTAGTTTCCCAAATATCAAATTACTCAATCCCAATCTTGCAGCCACCCGTGCAGATGTGGCAGTAATTATTTATCAAGCTTTGGTGTATTTAGGTCAGGCAGAAAAAATTGCCTCTAGTTACTTAGTGCAGCCGCCAGCACCGACACCAACACCGATACCCATACCAACGCCAATACCCACACCAACGCCGACACCGACACCCGCACCTGTCGGTAGCGTTAGGGTAAATCATAGTCGGGAATTTCGGGGAGCGTGGGTAGCATCTGTGTGGAATAGTAATTGGCCTTCTAAGGCGGGACTTTCTGTTGCCGAACAAAAAGCTGAACTCAGCGAGATTATTAGTAAATTACAAGCGCTAAACTTCAATGCCCTTATCTTCCAGGTGCGACCGGAGGGAGACGCTTTATATGAATCTCAATTAGAGCCTTGGAGTGCTTGGATTACAGGAACTCAGGGTCAAGCACCAGAACCATTTTATGATCCTTTAGCGTTTGCGATCGCAGAATGTCACAAACGCAATATTGAACTCCATGCTTGGTTCAACCCCTACCGCGCTAGCACTTCCACCAACCCAGCTAAAACAGTCCGTCCCCACATCGCAGCTACCAATCCAGAAAGCGTTTATTTGTGGAAAACTCAACGCTGGATGGATCCAGGACTGAAAATAGTTCAAGATAGAGCTTACAATGTAATTCTCGATGTAGTGAAGCGCTACGATGTTGATGGCATTCACTTAGATGATTATTTTTATCCATATCCTATTGAGGGACAACCTTTCCCCGATGATAAAACCTACGCTGCATATAAAGCAGCCGGTGGTACACTCAGCCTTGGCGACTGGCGACGAGATAATGTTAACAGAATGGTACAGCGCCTCTGGCTGGGAATTAAAACAACTAAACCTGACGTTAAATTTGGTATTAGTCCCTTTGGGATTTATCGCCCCGGACAACCCACTGGTATTACTGGGTTAGATGCTTACAACGTGCTGTATGCCGACGCGAAGAAATGGCTCGCAGAAGGCTGGATTGATTATATCGCGCCTCAACTTTACTGGCGCACAGACCAACCACAACAAAGTTATTCAGCGTTGCTAAAGTGGTGGACAGAGGTAAACACAAAGCAAAGACACGTTTACGCTGGTAACAATCTGACAGAACCAAGCAACAAGAGTCGGGAGAGTGATGAGATTGAAAAGCAGGTGAAAATTAGTCGTAGCCAAGCTGGAAATTTATCATTAGGGAATATCTTCTTTAATGTCGGTGTTTTGACAGAAAATAGTCAGGGCATTGCTGATAAATTCCAAAGTCTGCTTTATAACAAACCTGCGTTAGCTCCAACTTTGTCTTGGCAGGATACAACACCCCCGCCTCCACCTATTCAACTACAAGTCAATAACCGCAAACTGAGTTGGCAGCCTGGAGATAATCAGCCAGTTCGTTCTTGGACACTTTATCGGCAAACCGGCGATACTTGGACAATTCAACGAATTTTGTCTGCTGGCACAACCTTCGCTACCGTCCAACAAGCGGGAACTTATGCAGTGTGTGCAGTGGATAGATTGGCGAATGAGAGTGTGGGAACAGTTATTACAGTTAGTTGAATAAATGTTCTGTCTATGAGTGCGATCGGCTTTGGCGTTGGCAACGCCATCGCTGTTATGCTCTTGTGTAGTATGAGTGCGTAGGCGTAGCCCGTAGACATCGTATCTTTAAAGAATAGTGCAAAGTAATCAACCTGAACCAGTTAAAGCCGATTGGATAGTCAACCTTTTAGGAAGAGTGAAAGCTCTGGAAGTAAATCCCCATGAAGAAGCATTAACCTCCATTCTGGTTGAACAAGCTTTGGAAAATGCCAAACGCACTGCTACCAATCCTGGTATATCAAGAGATGACTGGATTTCAGAAAATTTCCAATTTTAATAGTCCGTGCAAATTGGTTGCAAATCACATTGCTAGACGGGTTGGTTCCGATGTACAAAGGCGCATTGATGCCTTAAAAATTGGGCAAAAAATGCAGGACTTGCCTGAAGAACTTTGGCACGATAGCTTTAAATTTTATCTCAAGGACGATCCAAATCGTCAAGGTGGGCCAAATTTAAGAATAATTCGTATTGATCCAGATAAACCCTCATTAACAGTGACAGGGTACATTTTCAATAAATTTGTCCATCCCTATGAAAATCGATTTATTACTGTGCGAGAGGCAGCTCGTTTACAAGGGTTTCCTGACAATATTAAATTCGAGGGAACGCTAACAAGTACTCAGCTTCAGGTAGGTAATGCTGTACCTGTACCGCTTGCAGAAACTGTGTTTAAATCTTTAGTTCAGCAAGCAAAGTCGCTAGGATTTGAAAATCGCTCCCTCAAAGCTTTCAGCCTATTTAGCGGCGCAGGAGGTATGGATATTGGTGCTTATCTTACAGGTAGTATAGAAACTAAGGTAGCTCTCGATAGTTGGTCAGATGCTTGTGCAACATTGCGTGGTTTTTTTGGTGGGGATATTTGCGTTTTGGAAAATGATATTTCCACTGTAGAAAACCCATTAAGTCTATGGCAAAAGTTTTCCGGTGAAGTTGAAAAACCAGATATTGTCTTTGGAGGGCCACCCTGCCAAGCTTTCAGTCAGGCAGGTAAACAAAAAGGTTTTCAGGATAATCGAGGTGGTATGATTTATGAATTTTTACGTTTTGTCGAGTACTTGTACCCACCCTTTTTCGTTATGGAAAATGTATCTAATCTCAAAGGGATTGCAGGTGGCACACTATACCAGCAAATTTGGGACAAGATGGCGAATTTGGGTTACAACATCTCAGTCGGTGTACTTTTAGCTGCTGATTTTGGTACTCCCCAGTTAAGGCGGCGATTATTTTTTCTTGGTTGCCGAAAGGACATTGGTAGTATTCGCTTACCTTTATCTACTCATAGTCCTGAACTTGAATTGTTCGGATTACTACCCTACGTAACTGTTGGTAAGGCTTTTGTTGACTTGCCAGAAGCAGAGTTCAGCCGTTAATTTTCTAATCGGAAGCTTGACCAGAAAGCCTCTAAAGGGATTGAGCTACAGTCAGCACAATTCGCAATTCGCTTTTTCGCCCATTCGCAATTAAAGCCCACGGATAAATCGGGGGGCTTGAACCCTGCATTGTTTAAAATTTATCTATCCATAAATAAATTTAGTTGCTCTGTACCATCAAGGAATAATTGGTCAACTAGCTATATGATTAACTAACTTATATATTTATTGATTCAGCTAGATCGCCGACTTTTTACAGTGCAATCATGGGTATGCCATCACCAGCAAACCCTGCTCACGATAACTTGATGGAAAATTAGGGATTGACCTTTGGGTAGATTTAGACAGAATCATCAAAACTGTATATTTGGATGATATAACACATAATTTGCCACAAAACCTCATGCTAAATCAGTAATTTCCATATCAACAGATGAAATATTGATTTAATTCTAGTTAATTTGTTCCTTAAGTTCCTCAAAAGCCATGACATCCCCTGAGCCTCAAACCGATTTTGGAGAAAAAGCTCCACAAACCTCATTTGAGCCACCTTCTGGAAAACGGCGGTGGCTTTGGGTTTTAGTTGGACTACTATTGTTAGGGGGCACAGCAACTCTAGTTTGGCGTTTGCTCACTCCGCAAAATTCAGCACCTTCAACTGCTAATTCTCAACCTCAAGGGGTAAGAGTCAAAATATCGACAGTACAAAGCGGCATTATTGAGGAAAGTTCAGATTTTATTGCTAGCCTAAAATCCCAGCGCTCAGTCACGCTCCAGCCAAGGATTCAGGGCCAAGTTACTCAAATATTTGTCAAATCGGGAGATCCAATCGCACCAGGAGCAGCAATTCTCCAAGTAGATCCTACATCACAAGCAGGTGTCAATGAAAGCAATGCTGTGCCTCAAGGATTTTTAGTGCAACTGGAAAATGCCCGCGCTACACTCAAATCTCTGGAAGCACAACGACCATCCTATGTTGCAAATGTGCAATTGTACCAGCAGAATTACGAAAAGTTTGTCACCCTAGCCCAGGAAGGAGCCGTGTCTCGACAAACTCGCAATCAGTTTGGCGATCGCCTCGCCAATGCTAAAACTAATCTTGATGCAATTGATTCTAGAATTCAAGCACAAAGAGCCAACATATTGCAGGCTGAAAGAACTTTGCAGCAAGCTAATGTAAATATTCCACAACAAGGGAATCTCCAGTCTGACAAAATTACCGCTCCCTTTAGTGGCACAGTTGGCAACATGGCTGTGAAAGTAGGTGATTTAGTTAATACTTCTACACAATTAGTTAATATCACCCAAAATCGACCTTTAGAAGTTAACATCTCTGTGCCATTACAGCAAGGGCCCCAACTGCGTAAGGGAATGCCAGTGGAGGTTATGAACACACAAGGTCAAAAACTTGGTAGAAGTAGGGTATTTTTCATTGCACCTACTGCTAGTAATGAAACCCAAGGAATACTGATCAAAGCACTTTTTGACAACCCTAACGGGCAGTTACGTGCAGATCAATTGGTAAGGGCTAGAGTGTTCTGGAATCAGCGCCCCGGAGTTTTAATTCCCACAACAGCAATGACTCGTGTAGGTGGAGACACTTTTGTTTATGTAGTTGAAACAGAAACATCTCCCCAAGGTGTATCTCAACAAGTAGCTCGGCAAAAGCCAGTAAAGCTAGGCGAGATCAAAGATAATAATTACCAAGTTATTGAAGGATTGCAGCCAGAAGATAAAGTTATTATCTCAGGGTTGCTCAATCTTAGGGATGGTGTTGCGATCGTTCCAGAATCTTAATTAAGGGGAGTGAGGAGTCGGGGGATGAGGGAGATGAGGGAGCAGGGGAGGCAGGGGGAGAATAGCTAATGACTAATGACTAATGACTAAATTTAACCTTGCTAGAGTACTTTAACAGCAGATAATCACTTTGGTGAACCAAAATAAAACTAGATTAATTTATGGCATCAATAGCCGGGAAAGTTGCAATTATCACTGGGGCATCGCGGGGAATTGGACGAGCGATCGCACTAAAATTAGCTGGTAACGGCGCATCTATTGTCGTCAACTATGCGGGGAATACAGGCAAAGCAGAACAAGTTGTTGCAGAAATAGAAAAGCTGGGAGTAGAGGCGATCGCCGTACAAGCTGATGTTAGCAAAATACCTGACATCCAACGGTTATTTGAGCAAACGCTTGAGCGCTTCGGTAAAGTGGATATTTTGGTCAACAATGCCGGAATTGCCTTCTATAAACCAATTAATCAGGTGAGTGAAGAAGATTTTGACGCGATTTTTGCTATTAACGTCAAAGGCACTTTTTTTACTTGTCAACAAGCCGCGCAACACATGGCAGAAGGCGGACGGATTATCAACTTTTCCTCATCAACTACGGCGATGATGCTGCCAACTTATAGTGCCTATGTAGGAACCAAGGGTGCTGTTGAACAAATCACGCGGGTACTAGCTAAAGAATTAGGTGCAAAAGCGATCGTAGTTAATGCTATTTCTCCTGGCCCCACCGATACAGAACTGTTTCGAGAAGGCAAAACACAAGAACAAATAGACCGTTTGGCCCAAATGGCTGCCTTTGGCAAACTGGGAGATGTGCAAGAAATTGCCGATGTAGTAGCATTCCTCGCTAGCGATGAAGCTAGGTGGATCACTGGGCAAAATATTCGTGTAAACGGTGGAATCGCTTGAGACGATCAAAGCTTTCCTCTTGACATCCTCACCGCACTTTTAGGGCGGTGATTCCTAAGACTCAGACTTAGCTCAAGAAAATCCGAAAAGCTAATGTTGTCAAAAACTCAACTGCTCCATCACCTGATTTTACCGTAGTAGTACTTACGCATTGACAGGAAAGCCGAAATGACAGGTATGCTTTTCAAGGCTTTTAACCAGATTTTTCAACTATCTTTTTGCGATCGCGGCTAACAAAGGATAGTTTGTAAATGCCTGAAACAACCTATTTACGTTAATACATAAGATAATTCATTTGTACAGTGCGTAAGTCCTACGTAGGTAAAATTCAACAACCTTTGGCGTTTCGTTTTCGACTCTCTTACATCCCCTCCCTACCTTGTCTACGACACGCTACGCGAACGGCTGAGGAAGGGGAATTACGCGAAACTGTTAAACTGCTTCTGTGTTCTTTTCCCCGGTGCGAATCCGAATCACTTGCTCAACAGGCGAGATAAAAATTTTACCATCGCCGATTTCACCAGTGCGGGCAGCAGCAATAATTTTGTCCACCACCATATCAACTTGATTGTCATCAACGACGATTTCCACTTTGAGTTTTTGTAGAAACTCAACGGTGTACTCAGAACCGCGATACCGTTCAGTTTGGCCTTTCTGCCGTCCGAACCCCCGGACTTCAGAAACAGTCATGCCGACAATACCAGCGTTAACCAAGGCAATTTTTACCTCATCTAGCTTAAATGGGCGGATAATAGCTTCTACTTTTTTCATCTTTTTAACTCCTGACTTCTACTAGCTTCGTTTATATATCTAACCAGATCCGCAGTCTGAAGCTGTAACTAGCAGTGCTTTTCCTAAAAGATATGTAATAATTACCACTTTTTTAAAGTGTAGATGTTTTGTCTGAGGGTTTGGGATATGAAAAGCGCCAAGGATTTAATTGGATAATCTTTGAGCTTTTAACATAAATAAAGTTGCTATCAATTTAGCATTTTATGTCGCTTTTAGAAGCTAAAATAAGCAAATTTCGCCATCTGGCAGATATACTCAAATATTTTAGAGAGTGATTGCACAGAAATTGCTTGGTAGCACGAAAGCTTGGTGCTGCTGTCAACTAACGTTTCTGATGTTCAAACAAGGGACGCACAACGAAATATCCAGCACTAAAGGCAGTAAGCATGATTAACAATATGGTGATAATTAACCACCAGCCATTGAGTCCCTTGGCATCTGGCTCAGTAGTGGAATAATAACTTACTTGTTGCTCTTCTATAAAAACTGGTTCTGGTATCGAGAAATTCATTTCCATTACAGGTGTAGAAAAGTCTTGGCGGTGGCTTTTTTCGGGTGGCGTTTTGGGGATAACAGGTGGGCGAGAAACCTGCTGACGTGGACGCGCTTGTGCTGGGGGCATAGCGGCATTTTTAACGCCACCAGAAGCTTGGGGGACTTGGTGATAACTAGGCGTAGTATGGGAATCCACAAACTTTTGCAAATGAGAAAAAGACTCAACGACTTTGGTAATTTCTTGGCGTAGTAGTTGATTTTCTTGTGCTAATTCCTGATTTTTGGTAGTAAGTGCCTGTAGCTTCACCTGCGCTGCTTGCAACTCTGTTGACAATTCCCTATATACAGATAGTGGTACAGAGGGAGGGTAGGCTTGAGTAGTGGGTGTTGGCGAATTTGTGTGAACTGAACCTATGGTTGTTCGCATCGGGGGCTTGGTATTAAAAATCAAGGTAAGTAGGTTGTACAGAGATGCTAACAGAGATAGTCAGCCCTGAAACTATGCCCAAGAATAATAGAAAAATGGCGAAAGGGCAAAGATTTATTATTTGTCATTAGTCATTGGTCATTTGTCATTTGTCATTAGTCATTGGTCATTGGTCATTGGTCATTTGTCATTTGTCATTAGTTATTCTTTCTCCCCTTGCCTCCCCACTCCCCACTCCCCACTCCCCTTGATAGCGGTTAATTTCGTAACAATGGGAAGAAATGTCCTACAGGGCCTTGCCCTTCGCCAATATCTAGGGCGTAAGTGAGTGCAGTAGTCACATACTCTTTTGCCTGTTGCACTGCCTGCCACAAGTCTTTTCCCTTAGCCAGATTAGCAGCGATCGCAGCCGATAGTGTACAACCAGTACCGTGGGTATTTTTTGTCTCTACTTGCTGGCCAGTCAAAACTTCCAACTTGTCCCCATCAAACCAGATATCAACACCACGTAAATCTCCCTGCATACCTCCGCCCTTGACTAAAACAGCTTTCGTCCGTAAAGTCTTGTGAATAATTTCAGCTGCGGCTTGCATATCCTCCAAAGAATTAATTTGTAAACCGCTTAAAATCTGGGCTTCGTAGCGATTTGGCGTGATTACAACCGCCTTGGGAATCAGGGCATGGCATAGAGTCTTCACAGCATCATCATCAATCAATTGTGCCCCTGTACGTGACACCATTACCGGATCAACTACTAAATTATCGATTTGTAAAGCTTCCACCTGCTGGGCAACAGCAAAGATAATTTCCTGATTAAGCAACATTCCCGTTTTGGCAGCTTGTACGCCAATATCTTCAACTACTGCCTGAATTTGCGCCACAACAGCCTCTGTTGGTATGGCGTCAACCCTCTTCACTCCTAACGTGTTTTGTGCCGTGACGCAGGTTATAGCGCTAGTACCGTGGACACAGTGAAAAGCAAAGGTACGTAAATCAGCTTGAATTCCTGCACCGCCACCGCTATCTGAACCAGCAATGGTTAAAGCAACGGGTATTCTGGAGTTTATTTTAGTGTTCATAGTATATGAAGATTAAGTTTAAAAATTTTTAGAGAAACTTCATCAAATCCTTGCACAAAGACCTCTCTATTCCCATATCACTCTGGAAATTAACAGGACTTCAGCAGCAAACCTCCATATATTTTTCGCTATTGTTGTAAAAAAACGAACTATATTCAGCGCATTCACTGATGGAAACCCTTTTTGTAAAGGTTAGCTTTAATACATGAGTTCACCAGGCTCAGTTACACAGCTTACAACAGGTTCGACTAAGTTCTTACATTGGTTCCCTTAACTTAAGGGATCAACCTACAAAAGTTTCAAGCAATTTAACTTTGACCACTATAACTTTAAGTCTCCAGTTATCAGCGAGGGGTGCATTTTACCATGCCGATTTGGCAACCTCCTGACCTAAGACAACGGACAAAGTTCAGAGGAATTACTATGCCAATTTATGATCATCGTATCGAAATAGAGCAGATAGTAAAGCTGGTTTGCCCATAGCAGCGATGTCTACGACGGGCTATGACGATCGCGGCTGTCACAAATGAAGATATGAGTATTCAACTTCAGCTTTGGTAATCACAGAATGTCTAACAACGAACGCAGATAAGACAGATAAACGTCTTTGGCTTTGCGCTACCTTGTCTGCGTGCAATCGTCCGTTCACCCTTAATAAAACACTGATGATCGACGATATCGACATCTCTGCTTTAACAATCAAGGGTTGATAGAAGAGAAATTTTAATTACAAAATTTTTCTACAAACGACGCAATTTAAAGTTGCGATCGCACAACTGCGACTGTCCTGAAAAGTCCAGATAAATGACCCATTCAAATAACTACTTAGCAACATAGTTTGTTGCTGAGAAAGTAAGACCAATTCACCTTATAAACATTCGGAGTTAATCTCATGGCTGGCAAAACATATTACGTTTCTGGAACAGGCAATGATAAAAATGATGGTTTGAAACAAGGATCTGCATTTCGCACCCTCCAACAAGCCGCAGATTTGGTGAAGGCAGGTGATACCGTCTACGTCATGAATGGTACTTACACAAATATTTACCCTAATATCCTGAATATTGAAGATAAGCACGGTACCGTTAATGCGCCGATCACATTTACTGCTTATCCTGGACACACTCCTGTTATAGAAGCACACGATAAAAATTGGAATGCTATCTCAATTACAGGCTCTTCTTATATAGTCATTAATGGGCTAAAGCTGGTGGGGGCAAGAGATGATACTACATTAGAATATGCCCTCGAACATAAAGATAATTTGAATAACCCAGCAACATCTGGAAATGGCATCAGCGTTACATATATCGATGGCAGCGAAAAGCAACGTTCACATCACATCACAATTAGCAATAACAACGTTTCTAAGTTTCCAGGCGGTGGGATTGGAGCAACTCAAGCAGATTACATTACAATAGAAAACAATATTGTTTCTGGAAATGGTTGGTACTCGCCTTTCGGTGTTCAAGGAATTGGTTTACTTAATTTGTGGAACTCTGACAAAAGCAACACAGATTACAAAGTAATTATTCGAGGTAACATTGTCTTTGATAATAAACAATTAGTTCCTTGGATTAATGCAGGAACAGTAACCGAGGGTCATGGAATAATGTTTGACAGTTCTTATATTGGAAATGTTGCATACCAGGGCAAAGCCTTAATTAGTAAAAACGTAATTTACAACAATGGTGGCGCAGGTATTCAGATTTTCAAAGGAGAAAACCCTATAGACATTGTGAATAATACAACTTACAAAAATTCCCTTGAACTGTCGGTTGGAGAAATCTTTATCAACATTGCTAAAAATGTTCATGCCTCTAACAATATTATGTATGCAAACGACGGAAATTCTGCTAATTCTATTGTTAATTCGAGTAATGTTTCATTTGACAATAACCTTGCTTACAACGGAGCTTTGAAAGGCACAGGATCAGGAAATGTATTAAACAAAGACCCGTTGTTTGTTAATGCAGCGAATCATGACTTTAGGCTCAAACCTGGAAGTCCTGCGATCGATGGTGGTTCCAATGCTTTCAATAGTGTCACTAAGATTACTCCCCTAGATGGCGATGGTGACGGCAGTGTATTGACTGATATTGGCGTATCCGAAGCCCCCACCAATAAGACTCCTAACCCCGAAATTCAAGTTCTTGATGGCACAGTTGACATTGCAGATAAAAGCACTACCGCCATTAACTTTGGCGAGGTCATTGCTGGCAGCACCGTAACCAAAACTTTTACCATTAAAAATACAGGTATAGCTCCACTCAACCTGAGTAATCTCAAACTCCCCGACGGCTTTAGTTTGGTAGGAACTCTTCCATCTACTGTGGCTGCCAAGACTTCGGCGAATATAACAGTGGCACTAAATACCACCACTGGCGGAACCTACAGTGGCAGCTTCAGTTTAACCAACAACGATAGTAACGAAAGCCCCTTTAACTTTGTTATTAGTGGTAAAGTTAATGCTCCCGAAATTGAAGTTGTCAATAACAAAGTTGACATTATAGATGGCAGCACCACTCCCATTGACTTTGGCGATGCCGCTTTCGGCAGCACCGTATTTCAAACTTTTACCATTAAGAACACCGGTAAAGCTCCACTCAACCTGACTAATCTTACACTCCCCAACGGCTTTAGTTTGGTAGGAACTCTTCCAGCTACCTTGGCAGTCAATAATTGGGCGAGTCTAACGGTGGAACTCAATACAAAAACATCTGGAACATACGGTGGCAGGTTCAGTTTGAGTAATAACGATCCTAACGAAAGCCCCTTTGATTTTGCCATTAGGGGTAAAGTTCAGCCCGCTCCTGCCCCCGAAATTCAAGTTCTCAATAGCACAGTTAACATTGCAGATGGTAGCACTACTCCCATTGACTTTGGCAACGTCACTTTCGGCAGCACCGCTACCAAAACTTTCACCATCAAAAACATCGGTACAGCTACGCTAAACTTAGGTAATCTTACACTTCCCGACGGCTTTAGTTTGGTAGGAACTCGTCCATATAGCTTGGCTGCCAAGGCTTCGACGAATATAACAGTGGCACTCAATACAAATATACCTACACCTGGAACATATTCTGGCAGTTTCAGTTTGATCAACAACGATAGTGACGAAAGCCCTTTTAACTTTGCCATCAAAGGCACAGTTAAACCCGCTCTTGCTACTGAAACTTATCTTCTCAATGGCACTGATAGCTCTGAGTACTTAAAAGGCCATGCCCCATCTAACAAGATTTATGGGTTTGGCGGTAACGACAACATTGTAGGTAATCTAAGAAATGACCAAATTTTTGGAGGCGACGGAAACGATAGTCTCTGGGGAGGTGATGGTGATGACCTGCTCTATGGCGATAGCGGCAATGACAAGCTTGCGGGTGATAACGGTAACGATAGGTTATTTGGTGGTATCGGTGATGACCAACTATTAGGGGGCACAGGCAATGACTGGCTTTATGGAGATGCAGGCAAAGATGTACTTACAGGGGATTATGGCACTGACACCTTTGTATTGGCTTCTGGAGAGGGTACAGACTCCATTACTGACTTTGAAATAGGTAAGGACAAGCTTGCGTTGTCAGGTGGTCTCAAGTTCGGTCAATTATCGATATATCAACAAGGAAGTCAAGCCTTTATTATGGATAGTTCTGATAATCAAGTGTTGGCGAAGTTGGATAATGTCACTGCAAGTATACTTTTGGCTCAACCTTCCACTTTTATCACAGTTTAGCTGTGTTTTTTGATCAGAGGCAGGGGGCAGGAGGCAGGGGGTAGGGTACAAACCTGGCCCTGTAGGCGAAAGCACAGATGCTCTTTTGGATAGTTTTTCTTCATTGCTCTCCTGCTCAAGAACTTTTTCACTTCACTATGATGCCTACTTCGATAGATAATTCGCCAGACTCAATATAACTACTGATTCGCTTGCGATCGCAAACTTTCTAACGCCCCCTGCAAAAATTTACCCCATTCTCCTGCTAAAGGGATTTCTGTAAACGGAACCCGCACTGAATCAGGAGATTCGGAAAATAGAAATTCTAACTCTATAGAACGACCTTTCTCCGGTAGATTTTTTAAATCTACTTTTTTTTCATCTACCAAAAGACATATTTCCTTTACATCAAGCAAAGAGAATGTTTCTAGTTTAATAGGCCCTTTAGGCGTGGGTTTTCCCCATGTTAAATTGTTGCCTTTTTGACCTAATACTGAATAGATATCATACTTAGCCCGTTCAAATTGCTCTGCCCAAGCGCGATAGGCTTCAACTTTTTGATACTCCTTCGAGCCTTGCCAAGCCAACCAGAAAAACATTACTAATAAGGGCAACCACAAAAGACCACGTTCCATCGTTTAAAAAAGTCCTGTCTTGACTGAAACTTGTAACTAAAAGTGCAAAATCCACCACTAAAGGATGGAGATAAGTTATGGTAGTGAGCAAACTGGCAAAAAGCGGTGATGAGTTAATATGAGAAAGCTTATATTATTGTGCTTGTTTGTCATTGGGCTAGGATCTGCCATATTTGGTTTCCTGAATTTTCAGGGATTGGCAGCTAAAGGAGAGTTTGAGACGATTTTGCTTGATTTTCGAGAAGATATTCCATCACTGGTGGTGGAACAGGATCTGCAAGCGATCGCCAAACAATACAACGTTACACCCCAATTAGACAACAAGTTTTCCAAAAAAGATCATGTCTATATTATCAAAGGCGATCGGCAACGGCTCAAAGAACTGAAAAAATCTCAGTTTGCCCAAGCTACAGAATTCATTGAACCAAACTATATCTACAGCAAGATTCCCCAACCCGGTCAAGCAGCTTGGCTTGGAGAATTTTTAAGACCCCAAGAAGATGATGATGAGACAAGCCCCTCATTAACTGGCCCCAATGACCAATATTACAGCAAGCAGTGGAACTTGCACAAAATCGGCATTGAAGGCGCATGGAGTCAAACTAAAGGCAGTGGCATCACAGTTGCAGTAATAGACACCGGTATTACTAAGGTGCGCGACTTGTATGAGACAAAATTCGTCAAAGGCTATGATTTCGTTAACGACCGAGAAGAAGCCACAGACGATAATGGTCACGGTACTCATGTTGCCGGAACTATAGCCCAAGCCACAAATAATAAATATGGCGTAGCTGGAATTGCTTATGAAGCCAGTTTGATGCCTCTGAAGGTACTCAGTTCTTATGGTGGCGGTACTGTGGCCGATATTGCCGAAGCGATTAAATTTGCCGCCGATAAAGGCGCAGATGTGATTAATATGAGCTTGGGCGGTGGTGGTGAAAGCCAGTTGATGAAAGAAGCGATCGAGTATGCCCATAGAAAAGGCGTAGTTATCATTGCCGCAGCCGGGAATGAAAACGCCAATGGGGCAAGCTATCCAGCCCGCTATCCCTACGTAATCGGCGTTTCCGCAATTGGCCCAGATGGCGAAAGAGCGCCCTATTCTAACTTTGGTGCTGGGGTAGATATCTCTGCTCCTGGTGGTAGTGAAGCTGGTAAGATTCTGCAAGAAACTATCGACGAAAAGGGCGAAGGGGTATTTCTGGGTTTCCAGGGTACAAGCATGGCTTCTCCCCACGTTGCGGGTGTTGCGGCATTAATCAAAGCTGCTGGCATCAAAGAACCAGATGAAGTGTTAAAAGTCCTCAAACAGTCAGCGCGAGTTATCCAGGATGATGGCTTGAACTATTATGGCGCTGGACAACTCAATGCAGAAGCAGCAGTCAAACTAGCCTTTAGCGGACAAATCAGTTTTCCTGATTTCTTTAGGTGGTTAAGGGATAGCGGCTATCTTAACCCCGGCTTTTGGATTGATGGTGGTGCGATCGCACTGTTACCCAAGATTTTAATGGTAGTTGGTTCCTATCTACTAGCTTGGTTTTTACGGGTTTACTTCCCCTTTACTTGGAGTTGGTCTTTATCTAGTGGACTAATCGCTGGTAGTTCTGGGTTATTCTTCCTCAAAGGAATCTATATTTTTGATCTTCCCCAGTGGCCTTTCCGGGTTTTGGGGAGTTCAATTCCCGAACTTGGCAATACTCTCCAGGGAACCGATGCATTGAATCCCCTATTTGCTAGCGTACTGATTCCCATTGTGTTAATGGCATTGCTGCTGGGACATCCTAGTTGGAGATGGTTTGCCATTGGTTCAACCTTAGGTGTAGCAGCCTGCTTGACAGTAAGTGCGTTTTTCGATCCAGCAGTTATGGGTTTGGGAAGTGGTCACCTAGCAAGCCTCTTCCTCATTGCTAATGCCCTAATCTGTTATGGACTAGCTCGTTTAGCATTGAAAAACGAAGAAAAAATTGCATAAATGCAAAGTAAGGAATTGGGAATGGGGCATTGGGCATGGGGAAAAATTTTTATAACTCCTAACTCCTAACTCCTAACTCCTAACTCCTAACTCCTAACTCCTAACTCCCCCACTCAGCACTCAGCAATATTTATGAGCATTACACTTACAGGTACGATCGAACGCCGTGATATTGGCACAGGCGCATGGGCCTTAGTCACAGAAGAGGGCGTTACTTACGAAATCCTCAGAGGGGCTGACAAAGACTTACTCAAAGCCGGACAAAAAGCAAAAGTTAAAGGACAGGTACGTGAAGATATCATGACAGCTGCCATGATTGGCCCTGTCCTAGAGGTTAAATCTTTTGAGGTAATTTAGTTCTGACTAGCTGGGGAATTTAGAACCTCTTGAAGACGACTTCTAAACTCCCCTTTGGGATGGCCTCCTTTTACTTCACCCACAATCTGAAATTCCCCTTCTGGAGAATTACAGATGATGTAAGTAGGCCATCCCATTTCTGATTTATCGGGATACTGAGTTAATAAAATCTTGCGATACTTGCGGTAAGCAGCCGTATCCTGCATTTTTACATCTATAAATTCTAAACCCAGTTCTTCTGCCACCTTTTTGTCATAAAAAGACATTTTGTGGCAAATGCCGCACTCTTCTGAAGAGAACTTAATTACAGCTAAACTCATGGGTTGACGACTCTTTGGTTCTAAGCAAAGTTTTTTAACATAACGCCATGAAATATTACCATATAGGTGGTCATTCTTGGCAATTTTTTGGGAGTGAGGGTTAAAATGTAGAAAAAAAATTAAGAATATGATTAAATATCATAGCAATCATTTTGGTATGGCATCTGTAGCTCATAATAAAAAGAAAGCGATTCAGAGACGGGGCGATCGCATTATGCTTTATCCTAGCAACATCAGGATACTCAAGCTCTACCAGCAGTAGCAACAAGTATAGTGATGCACTCTAGTTATGTGGGCAATGTCTAACGACAAGAGCCGCTACGCATCTAAGCCAAAAAAAACCCCCAGTGGGTGTTAGCCAACCAGGGGAGTTAGTTATCAGGGTGCATCTACCAATTAAATGTTCTCAGGTTGAACACCATACTCCGGATAAATTTGGACAAAGGTCATTTATTTTTTTAAATAAAAAAACCCCCAGTTGGTGTTAACCTAACTAGGGGAGTGAGTTATCAGGGTGCATCTACCAGTAATCGTTTTCTAGGGGTAGCCAGTATCTTCCGGAGAAAATCGTCAAAATCAGGGTTGATGGCAATGTCTACGACGGGCGTAGCTGCGGCAACTAGAAAAAAACCCCTAATGGGTGTTAGCCAACTAGGGGAGTGAGTTATCAGGGTGCATCTACCAATAATCTTTTCTACAGTAAATGGGTCGCTACCGGATAAATTAGCAGAAGTTGAATTTATTACTGTTTGTTTCTCAAAGAAAAACCTCAGAGGGGTTAGTTATCAGGACTAATTTGCCAATTAAATGACTGGTGCGCTGCCTTAAATAATGGGTGTGTTAGGGATGATTGTTGCTTTAGGGCTTACTTACGCACAAAAGATCCTCAAACCCCTGAAAAAGTTAGCTCTTAGAGTTCCCCCTTTTTCGGGGGAGCCAGTACGTTGCTCTTAGCGTAGTCCTAGCAACGCAGGAATGCGTAGGTGTGGAACTACTCAAAGGGTTCCTGGGCTTGTCCCCCGACTCTTATATCAATTCACGAAAATCCTGATACGTATAGATTTCTCGTAAGGGCATGGCAATGCCATGCCCCAAAAGAGTGTATTTGTATCATTTAGGACTTACGCACGATTTACGGAATAACGAACCGCAGAGGCACAGTATTTCGACTTCGCTCAATAACCGAGCACGGAGAAATCAGAGTTTGAGAGATATTTTGCGTAAGTCCTATCATTATTAAAGTGAAATGGTATTAAAGCTTGCTAGCAAGAGCGTCTTGGAACAGGAGAAGCAACTGGCGTAAGCTCATTTAGATATGTTTCAGGCTTTTAGTGTGTAAGTTTTGTGCTTATTGAGTAATAAAAAACCCCCCAGTGGGCGTTAGCCAACCAGGGGAGCTAGTTATCAGGGTGCATCTACCAATTAAATGTTCTAGGTTTAACCACCATCCTCCGGATAAATTTCTGAGAAAATTGATTCTTCTCTTGTGTCAAAAAAACAAGAGCGGATATTAACTAAATTAGGGGAGTTAAAAATCAAGGTACATCCTATCTACTAATCAAGTATTCTAGGGTTAAGCACTATTTTCTGGTAGAGAATATCTGCGTCAAAAGTTGCTGTTGTTTGCCAAAATTAAAAAAAACCCCCAGTGGGTTTTAGCCAACTAGGGGAGTTGAAGATCAAGGTGCATCTACCAATTAAGTGTTCTAGTCGCAAGTAATCCAATCCGGATAAAGTTGTAAAGGCAGAAAAAGCAAAACAACTAAGCTGTTACGCAAATAATATTGTACATTTACCTGATGACTGATGACTGATGACTGAAAACCCGTCAACAGTCAACAGTCAACAGTCAACAGTTAACGACATCGTGTTTATATAGTTTAGACGCGCATCAGCTTAGAATCAGAAACATTCAGGGGTGGGATGCATCTAATTTATCAGAGGAAGCGAAAAATCGACTTGAAACTTTCGCGTTTCAAACCAGATTTAGGAGGCAGACAGGAGAAACTGTGACCCAGGAATTCCACATTTCGGTAACTCCTGTAGGGCGAAATGACTACTTGGTGCGGACGGAACAAGTCGCGCCTGGAGTACCATTGGCAGAAGAATTGGTGACTTGGCCTGTAGCTGATTGGTTGATAACTGCTGGGCATTTGATGAATGATCCGTTGAAGTCGGTGTTGCAGGGAGATCCATTCGCCTCTGGCGGACACGAAAGCGATATCGCCAGAAACTCTGTTAATTTGGTGGCGTTGGGTCAACAATTTTATAACGCCCTATTTCAAGGCACTCTCAGGGATAGTTGGATTACTGCCCAAGGTATTGCTCAGAACCATCAACAAGTATTACGCTTGCGCTTGGGGCTAAAAGACACTAGATTAGCTCGTCTGCCTTGGGAAGTGATGCACGCTGGCGATCGCCCTCTGGCTACCGGGCCTTATGTCGCTTTTTCTCGCTTTCAAAGTGGAATTTTGGGGGCTTCGCCAATGCGATCCCAAAATATGCCCACACCACTACAACAAGGTGGTGTCAAAGTATTGATGGTAATCGCTTCTCCCTCAGATCAAGTCCGCCTTGACTTACAAAAACAGGAAGCTATCAAACTGCAAGCGGAACTTCACCGTATACCACGAATTGCTGAAAATAGCAATTGGTTACCAGAAATTGAACTAACTGTGTTAGATCAACCAGGGCGGGAAGAACTGACACAAGCTCTAGAACAAGGCAGATACCATGTTCTCCACTACTCTGGTCATAGTAACTTAGGTTCCAATGGCGGAGAAATTTATCTTGCTAGTCGCAGAACTGGCTTAACGGAAATCTTGACTGGGGACGATCTAGCTGGTTTGCTCGTCAACAATAACATCCAAATGGCAGTGTTTAACTCCTGCTTGGGGGCGTACACAGCCGCATCAGATTCCTCTGGAGATACTGGGGAACGAAATCTGGCAGAAAGTCTGGTGAAGCGCGGAATTAGAAGCGTTTTGGCGATGTCAGAACGGATTCCTGATGAAGTGGCGTTGACGCTCACGCAATTATTTTACCGCAACTTGAGTCAGGGATATCCAGTAGATTTATGTGTCAGTCGGGTGCGCCAAGGATTAATTTCTGCTTATGGTTCTCACCAGATGTATTGGGCATTACCGATTTTGTATCTCCAGCCAGAATTTGACGGTTTTCTGAGCCAGGAAACTGAGTTATCGGAAAGTGCAAAGTCGCCCAACCAGTATGGTTCGCCTTTAGGTATAACTTCCACAATGTACTCTGCTATGGCAGACGATAGCGAGATGCCTTTAGGAATGGAAGATATGATTCCTTCTGGTTTGGCGCGTGATTCTGGGTTGGACTGGCTAGGTGAAGATACTTGGGGCGATCTTGTTGATGAAATTGAGTATGATGACCCAAGCTATGCAGAAGATTGTGCGATCGTTTCGGATTTATTTCGTCAGCTAGATAACCAAAAAGCTCCAACTGAACTGGATCAACAAATTTCAGAAAATAGTCTTCAGCAAAGCCACGTTTCCGAAGAAAGGACTTCTTCGCAAGAGGAAACAGATTTGTGGGGAGAAGCGCCAACACCGCCGCCTCAAACTGCTGGGAACGTTGAGGGAAATAGGGAAAATTCTGCTGATTTTTTGCGTTCGCAACCACCGCCACCAAGAAATCGTACCCGTCGCCGCCAGCTGTGGCCGATTGTGGGTATTGTGGGGATCAGTGCGTTAGCAGCTGCGATCGCTTTAAATTGGTGGTGGCATCGAACCCAGCAGCCAATTCTGCCTAACATCCCAGTAATTCCCACCCAGTCTTTACCCATTAAAAAGCAGCAAAATCCCGACTTACAGGTAGCAGAGACTGGAATTGTCACCGCCACCGCTACAGAAAAATTGAGCCAGGGCGACTTGCGAAGTGGGTTATTGGCTGTAGAAGAACTACTCAATCGTGGCGCATTGACTGCGGCTGAAGCTTCCCTGAAACTGATTTCAAGTAAACAAGCTGACGATCCATCGGTGAACTTTTACAAGGGACGATTAGCTTGGCAGTCTATCCAAGCGGGAAACAATAACTATAGCGTCGATGATGCCCGCCGTTACTGGGAAACTGCTGCAAAAGCTAATCCCGAATCGCTTTTATACAATAACGCTTTGGGATTTGCTTACTACACTGAAGGTAATCTGAATCGAGGTAATGATTCTTGGTTTAAGGCTTTGAATTTAGCTCTTAAAGAACAGAAAACAGGCTCAACATCTACAGTCCCTCAAGATGCTTTAACTTCTTATGCTGGTTTAGCTCTGGGACTGTATAAATCTGCACTGAGCCAATCTAATGGTAAGCAGACACAATATCTAAATGAAGCGATCAAGTTGCGACAATTGGTAATTAAGTCTGATCCAGTAAATTTCCAGGTAGATAAATTAGCTAAAAATTGGTTGTGGACAGAGAAGGCGATCGCAGATTGGCGATCGCTCCTTCAGGAGAAAGGTGAAGAACAGTAATCGTAATTTGTTGTAAGGGAAAAGGACGGTTATACCAATTCACGAAAATCCTGATACATATAGATTTCTCGTAGGGGCATGGCATTGCCCATAGGTGTCAACTTCACAAACGCTTATCCCACAGGCGTTTTACCCCCCTTAATCCCCCCTTGTAAAGGGGGGAAACAAGAAAATCCAGTTCCCTCCCCTTTCCAAGGGGAGGGTTAGGGTGGGGTAACGCGGATCGTGATCAGAAGCCAAAGAACTGAATATCACGTTTTGACAAGGGTTTCACATTAAGTTGACACCAATGGGCAAAGACAAGCCCCAAAAGAGCGTATTTGTATCATTATTAAAGTGAAAAGGGCGGGTAGAAACATCCTCTTAGTCCGCGCAGGCGGACTTTGTTTGTATAGCCGGGAATTCCATTCGCTGGGGCTTTTATTTGTTGCCTTGAAACTGCTTAATAATATTGCTAATTAAAGGCAACTGTTCTAGTACCATTTTTGTTAAATCTACAAAAGATTTCTCAGAAAGGCGGTTATCTTGACGAAGTTGCAGAACGCCGATTAAGACGATAAATATTGCTGTCCCAATAATTGCTAAAGCTAGATAATGAAATGGTAACGAACCACCAAAAAATGCAATTAAACAAAATACAACTACAAAGACAAATAAATAGAACATTCCATTGCGAAAAGCAAATGGAAGCGTAACCTGCACTTCTGGTTTAGAATTATTTTCCTGTTTAGATGGTTCTGTCATAAAATTATTCTCTTGCTTTGATGGCTGAATTACATTATTAATTGTTACAACGACATTTTCCCTTCTTGTTTCAGAAGGATTAGGCAGAAAATCACCACCCATCTGCTGTTCTGCTTTCAGTAACTCTCTTCTATTCATCACATCATCAATTAAGCCCAAGACATCAACCATTTGATAGCTTTTTTGACATTGAATGCCTTCTTGCTTATCAGCTACAAACTGTCGCAATATCTCAAAAAAGTAAAAGTGTGGTTCTTGGCTATCTTTGCAGGTGTGGCAATTACAGGGGATTAACTTGTTGTACTTCAGTCGCTGGTACGAGTCATGAATTTTATCGAATTCATGTGTAACTATGGTCATCAAATCTCTTTTGTGACGACCTGAGAATCGAATCTTAATCTCCCGCTTACCGTAATATTCAATCACCTCTGCCTTCGTCTGGTCTTTGCTGAGAACGACGCCGCTTTTCCAGACACATTGTTGTTCATTTATCAACTCATGGATGGCGACGATGAATTGGCTGATGATGCCCTTGGGCATGAACTCGTAAGTGTAACGCAGAATCAAGTTGTTGGTTTGATTCCAGTCATAGGAGGGTTGATTTGCAGATAGCAGTTGTGGGGCAATATACTTTCCTTTGCTTTTAGGAATTTCGTAGCATAGCTTGAAGTTGATCATCAGGCGCAATAGTTCATCGTGCATGGTGGCGTATTCGTCTTCACACCAGATGTTTGCCAAATCAGACCGTGTGAAACTGCCCAAGTTGCCAATCACCTTTTCATTATCCAGCAACTTGTAGACTGCATCAGTTCCCCACTTTGGCTTGAGGATGACGGTCTTGTTCAAAAGTGCGTCTTCCTGGAAGTGCAAGGATACTCCCAAATCGTGCAGATAGCTGCTCAACTGCAACTTGTCATTTCGTTGGGTGAACCCATTTTGTTGGCAGATGTTCAGGTATTCATCCAAGCCGATGTAATTGCGTACGTCACTCTCCATAGCTTCCCGGACTCTAACCCAGGTTTTTGGGAGCGGACTGCCAATATGGGGTAGGTTTTTAACGTAATGCTTGATTTGTTCTAAAACTTGTTCTAAACCTCTGTTGGTAGCAAGGTTTGTTGGTAAAGTCTCCTTCAAATTAGTAAACTGCCCTCGTAACTGGAGTTCATTAATCTCTCGGTGGCGGTCTTGCTTCTCATTTTTGATGATTAACAGCGGACTGTTATCACTCAACAGTTCCACTACATTCAACCAGTAATAAAAATCTGTGTCTTGCTTGCGGGTATCTGCCACTAAAACGTAGAGGGAACGCTTGGTGAGGAAAAACTGGTGAGTAGCATGGTAAATCTCTTGCCCCCCAAAGTCCCAGATGTTGACTCGAAACTCTCGCCCATTTTCCATTGGGAAACGCCACTGGATAACCTCAATTCCCTTCGTAGAGTCTTCCTCTCGGAGTTGATAATTTTGGTTTTCAATTTTCTTCGCCTGTGTTGTCTTCCCTGCTCCTGCTTCGCCGACAATTAGTAACTTTGCTTCATACAGATAATCTTTGCCTTCTGCTTCTAGTTGTCGGAAATAATCTTTAATTGCCTCAATACCTTGTTCAACAATTTCTGGTGGCGGCTTTTCGATGGGGTTGTGGGTTAAATTCAGGGAAGCGAGTTGTTGCAGGCGGGCGATCGCTTCTGGCAGCGTCGTTAATTGGTTGCTGCTTAAATCTAGGGAAGTGAGTTGTTGCAGGCGGGTGATTGCTTCTGGCAGTGTCCTTAATCGGTTGTGGGTTAAATATAGGGAAGTGAGTTGTTGCAGGCGGGTGATCGCTTCTGGCAGTGTCCTTAATTCGTTGACGCTTAAATTCAGAGAAGTGAGTTGTTGCAGGCGGGTGATCGCTTCTGGCAGTGTCCTTAATCGGTTGCCGCTTAAATTCAAGGAAGTGAGTTTTTGCAGGCGGGCGATCGCTTTTGGCAGTGTCGTTAATTCGTTGCCCCTTAAATTCAAGGAAGTGAGTTGTTGCAGGCGGGCGATCGCTTCTGGCAGTGTCGTTAATTTGTTGCGGATTAAATCCAGGGTAGTGAGTTGTTGCAGTTTGGCGATCGCTTCTGGCAGAGTGGTTAATTGGTTGCGGCTTAAATCCAGGGTGGTGAGTTGTTGCAGGTGGGCGATCGCTTCTGGCAACGTCGTTAATTGGTTTTCGCTTAAATCCAGGGAAGTGAGTTGTTCCAGTTTGGCGATCGCATCTGGCAGCGTCGTTAATTTGTTGTCGCTTAAATTCAGGGAAGTGAGTTGTTGCAGTTTGGCGATCGCATCTGGCAGCGTCGTTAATTTGTTGTCGCTTAAATTCAGGGAAGTGAGTTGTTGCAGTTTGGCGATCGCTTCTGGCAGCGTCGTTAATTGGTTGCCCCTTAAATTTAAAACCTCCAACCATTCCAGTTCAAACACCTCAGCAGGAATCTCTGTTAATGTTTCGTCGAAATGAGCATCCCAATTACCGCTTAAATCTAATTCTTTAAGCTTTTTCTCTTTCGCTTCTCGGATTTTTTCAAGGAAACGTTGAGGCGTGTTAGCCATACTGAGGTTCCCCTGTCAACGAAAATTATATATAATGCCCCTGATTCGCTGGAAAATCTCGCAACTACTAATATTTTGCACTAATCCGAACAACTGCCACAGGTTAGAAACCTCTGGCTAATAGCGAAAGTCCTCTTCAGAGGACTAAATTCTTTCCAGACTTGGGTTTTAGTCCACATTAATGAGGTTCGGAACTCCGTTAATGAGTCTTTGATACTCGCTGATGAGCCTTTAATACTCGTGAATGAGTCTTTGATACTCGCGGACGAGTCTTTGATACTCGTGAATGAGTCTTTGATACTCGCCGATGAGTCTTTGATACTCGTGAATGAGTCTTTGATACTCGTGAATGAGTCTTTGATACTCGTGGACGAGTCTTTGATACTCGTGGACGAGTCTTTGATACTCGCCGATGAGTCTTTGATGGTTATTTTACTTCTTTAGCTGTTTTTTACGCGACTTCTCCAGCCCGAAAAATATGTTCAGCAGTTAAATTCAACTCTGGGAATGCTAGCGAGTCAATGCGATCGCTTTCCCGAAATTGTCTAACTTGATACTCACCTTCAATTAGTTGGTAAATCGAGATAGTTGGTTGTTTCGGATTGCCAATAAACCGCCTACCACCTAAACCTAAATAGTCTACAATCCAATACTCAGGTATTCCAACCTCTTCATATTTACCTGCTTTGGTAAAATAATCGTCTCGCCAGTTAGTACTTACCACCTCAATTACTAAAGGAATTGATGCCGCTTGGCTTACAGTAGATTCTTTTTTCCACAGAGGTTCATTTACTAAGTTAGAGTTATTCAACAACAGTACATCTGGTGAGTAAGCCGCTTCGCTCTGAGTCGGTTTAATGAATGCTGTTTTGGGAATAAAATAAGGTAGTTTTAAACGTTTGTATTCTGTAACTATTTCCCCAACTAAAAATCCAACAATCTGTTCATGATCACCTGTGGGAGGAGCCATTTCAACAATTACTCCGTCATGCAGTTCATAGCGTCGTTGTGAGTTTTCTGGATACCAAGCAATAAATTCATCAAATGTTATTAGTTTGCGTAAGGTTTGAGTCATACTTTCCTCTTACTTTATCAGATAAAAATTTAAACCTTAGCTACGTAATTTACGCGACTTCTCCAGAGCGAAAAATCTGTTCAGCAGTTAAATTAAACTCTGGAAATGCTAACGACTGAATGCGGTCATTTCCCCTAAATTGCCTAACTTGATACTCACCTTCAATCAGTTGGTAAATTGAGATAGTTGGTTGTTTAGGATTGCCAATAAACCGCCTACCACCTAAACCTAGATAGTCTACAATCCAATATTCAGGAATCCCCAAAGACTCGTAGTCTTCTAGCTTCAAAGCATAATCATCACTCCAGTTGGTTGAAACAACTTCTACAACCAACTTGACGGAACTACCCCGCGTAATGATAGATTCTTTTTTCCAGCGTGGTTCGTTGCTGAGAGCTTGTCTATCAAGAACGATAACATCTGGTTCATAACCTGAATCAGTGTTAATTGACTTGATAACGCATTCTTTAGGGATAAAGCAAGGGATGGACAAACGGGTGATTTCAATAAACAAAGAACCATTGATGAATCCGGCTATCTCTGAGTGCTTCCCTGTTAGCTTAGGCATTTCAACAATTACCCCATCATGTAGTTCATAATGCCTGTCTGAAGATTCGGGATACCAGGCGATAAATTCGTCAAAGGTTAGTTGTTTAGTTAAGGCTTGAGTCATACTTTGCCCTCTTTATGTCAAATTTGACGCCTCTCCAAACCTCTCCCTGATACGGCTATGCTGTAAACACAAGTCCTTTTCACCCCCTCTAACTCCCCCTTATAAAGGGGGAGAACCGGATATTTCCCCCCTTTATAAGGGGGGATTAAGGGGGGTAAATCCAGGGTTTGGGTTTCATTTACCAAGATGTGTGTACACCGTAGCCCCGGCACGGGGAGAGGCTTAATCAGCGAACTGAGATTAAACTTTCGCCGCAGCCGCAGCAGGTAAACTCACTTTCAATCGCTTAAACATCGCTTCTCGTGCTTGTGCAGCAAGGCTATCGTCAAAAGGTTTTAAGCTAATTTCTTGCTGATACTTTAGCCGCAATGCTGTTTGAATTAACCAATCGGCGACAAAAGGATTTTTCGGTAATAAAGGGCCGTGAGAATAAGTAGCGATCGCATTCTGATAAAATGCTCCTTCTGTACCATCTTCACCATTATTTCCCAAACCGTACACTACTCGCCCCAGCGCTTCCACTTTCCCCAACTTGGTACGTCCGCCGTGATTTTCAAAGCCTACCAAATATGGTGTGCTACCTGTCATCTCTTTTAAATCTCGCGCTAGGCGTGAAGCTGTCACTTCAATTACCAAGTTACCAATACAGCGCTTAGTATTTTCACCAGGATGGACGGAAACTAAATCGAGTATTCCTAAACCATCAATCCGTTGTCCCAAGCCTGGTTCATAATAATGTCCCAGTAATTGGGGTGAACCACAAGTAAATACTCCTGGTGTTCCATTTTCGATTTTCTCGCGCATCGCGTCAGCTTTCGCACCTTGCAAATCACGCATGACAATTTCTTGCTGACGATCTTGTGCGCCACCACCAACAATTACATCTACAGTTTTTATATCTGCGGCTGTGGCATTTTGATCTAGGGGTAACACTTTAACATCATATCCCCGCCACTCGGCGCGACGTTCTATAGTAATTACATTACCGCGATCGCCATAGGTACTCATCAGCGTCGGATAAAGCCAACCTATTGTTAATTCCAAATTTTGAGAACTCATAAATTTAGGGAATGGGGAGTTAGGAGTTAGGAGTTAGGAGTTAGGAGTTAGGAATTATAAGAATTCTTTCCCCAATGCCCTATGACAAATGACAAATTTAAAGAATTTTCCGCCCAGTTAAGACTTCTCGGACTTCTAGCATGGCTGAGTAGGTGGGCAGAATATGCAAAGTTTCATTCTCTGGTGTATGCTCTAATGCAGTTGCGATCGCTTGTCGCAAATCTTCTTCGACAATCAAATTTAAGTTACTCTCAGGGGACTTTTGGCTGTAACGTAGACGTAGTGCCATATCGTAGACGCGATCGCCACTCACTACTAGAGTCCCGCCGCGTTCGACTAATTTCTCAGTATCTACGTCCCAAATCCAGGATACATCAGTGCCATCGGGTGTGCGATCGTTTAAGACTAGCAGTGTGGTTTTATCTGTGCTTTGAGTAACTACGCGAATGGTTTCATTCGTTCCCACAGGATTTTTTGATAATAATATCCGCACTCGTTTACCGTTAATTACTAAATCTTCCGCCCGACCGAAGGCAGCTTGGAAGGTATTAATAGTATCTCTAATTGTTACTTCATCAACTCCTAACTCAATAGCCGCAGTTGCAGCAGCTAAAGTATTATATTTGTTGTACAAACCAACTAGAATTTGCGACCATTCACTACTTTCTAAAGTCGGTTTACTTTTACTAAAACCACACTGGGGACAAGTAAAATCTCCCAAATGAGACAAATAAACACCCTTATAATCTAGAGAATGCCCACATTTGGGACAATAAATAGAATCAACGGCGTGAGGAATTGCTTCTAAATAATGTTCTGGTTCATTCAACCCAAAAAATAATACCCGTTGGGGTAACTGCTGACCGAGGTTAGATAAAGTTGGGTCATCAGCATTGGGAATTACTACTGTTTCTGGTGGTAGGGTAGAAATAACTTTTGTCCAACGCTTACTAATTGTATCTACTTCGCCGTACCTATCGAGTTGGTCGCGGAACAAGTTTAAACAGAGAATAATTCGCGGCTGGAGTGGTGCTAATACTCTTGGGACAATATTTTCGTCAACTTCCAAAATCGCGTAATCAGTATTTAGCGTACCTAGTAAGTTGGTGCTTTCTAACAGCGCCGTCATCAAGCCATTTTCCAGATTTGCACCTGTAGAATTATGAGTGACGCGAAAACCCTTGCGTTCTAGGATTGTGCATAAAAGTAGCGCTGTAGTGGTTTTGCCATTAGTACCAGCAATTAAAATCACTCCATTTTTAACTTGCTGACTCAATAATTGTAAAAGTCGGGGTTCAATGCGACGAGCAATCGAGCCTGGTAATACACTAGCAGCACCCAGACGGAGCGATCGCACTATAAATGTTACACTCTTTGCCACTGACACCGCGAAACCCAATCGCAGCCTATCTATGAATTGTATTTTGTTTCCCACATTCGTATCCTAGTCTTCTGGCGGTTGCTAACTAAAAGTGCAAATTTAATATGCGTGAGTTTAGCGAATCCTGGCTGAAAAAGCCAGCCTTGACATTACGAAAAAGAAGATTGCCTCGTTCCCAGTCTCTGACTGGGAATGCCCGTCCTTGGGGCTGCTGCCTCAAGACTTGCGGCAGCAGCCCAATTGAAGAGCATTTCCAGCCAGAGGCTGGAAACGAGATTTGAAAAGGGTTTTACCTTAAGTTGACACGTATGGTTAGAATCTAGTTCATCCACCTGGGTACTGGATTTATCCACCTCAGAACCTCGTTTATCTCCATCATCCACTTACAAGAGATAATCTCAGTAGGCGTTATCTTAAAAAAATAGTGCGTGGGCGTAATTACATATCCAGCCCAGTTTGCCGAATTCAGCACAAACTCACGACAAGTAGTAGCTTGCAAGGTTCCTTTTGATGAATAGCACAAAGTTTCTTTTTTTACATAAACAAATTACTGGCTGGCGAAGGTGGTTGTCCAAAGGTCTGTTGTTGCTTGCAAGTCTTTTCATTATAAGTATTCAACCTGCATCTGCTGGTCTTAATAATGATTTATATGATGGCAACATTTTTGTAGTTTATGCTGGCAATGGTTCATTGGTTCCTCCCAGACAGACACTAGCACAGACTTTAGCGGAACATAAACCCATCTTTTTGGCCTTTTATTTGGATGACAGCAGCGATTCCAAAAGATATGCTATTTCCATTTCACGGGTACAGGAATTCTATGGTCGAGTAGCAGAAATTATGCCGATTAATGTAGATTCTATCCCACTGAAACAGACCTATGAGCCTACAGAACCAGGATATTACTATTCTGGGGCTGTTCCTCAAGTGGTGGTGTTTAATAAATCAGGCGAGGTAGTTTTAAATAAAAAAGGTCAAGTACCTTTTGAAGAGATAGACGATCAATTTCGTAAAATCTTTGATTTAGTACCACGCACTGAAACAGCACAGCTAAAACGGCGAGCCTTTAATGAGTTTAGTAGTGAGTTAGCTAAGTAACTTATGGGGTGGGCCAAATTGGTCTGCCCTAATTTTTAGTCATATCTGTTACTACATTGCCGCCGATGTCAAAGCATAATATTGAAATATCTGTGTTAACAGATTAGAAAGTTCATTCATAGTCTATAGTCCATAACAAATGACTAATACTTCTCTTACGAGAGGCTGCGCCAACGGCTACCCTCAGTACAAGTGACTAATGACTAATGACTAATGACTAATGACTAATGACTAATGACTAACTAGAGTGTATTCTAATGTCAAAGGTTTACACGACCCAGGAGCTAATTCAAATTTTGGCAGCCGAACGCCAAGCCTGCCTCAAGGGAAAACGCCTAAAATTAGAAATACCAGTCTCTGGCAATCCTGTAATTGACCAGTTTCTCATGACTGATGGGCTGCAACAGTTCACTGCCTATCAAGATTTCAAAGCTGCAATTCATGAATATCAGAGAGAAAACCAAGTTTCAGGTATTATTTGGCGTGAGGTAACAGTCAAAGGTAAAAATTTGAACTATCCCGAAGTAGACAGCGAGTTAATAGCCCTCACCAGTGACTTAGAGATATTAAAAACTGCTAAAAATTCTCTCGTAGAATTTTGGTATGAAGTCTCTATGGGGATGGATTTATACTTGAGTTTCAATAATAATAAACAGTACCAACAAATTGTCACATCTGATGTAGAAAGAATTGTTCAAAGAACAGAATGGGCAGGTTTGTGCAAGTGGGAAAATTCTAGCTTTTTGGAAATGATTTTGCAGCTAGGATGGGGTAAACCAGAAGAAGCTTGTTATAAGCGAGGAAGACCGCAATCGGGTAGTGAATATATTCATGCTGTCAATCCTGGTAATCGCCCTATTGGTTGAGCCGAAAAACCTTGCTAGAGACGCGAAATTTCGCGTCTCTACAGTTCCCTTAACCGATTCTGTCCGATGAGATTAACGATCGCACTAGCTAAATCTACTGGATCGACGGGTTTAGGTAGGTGTTTTTGAAATCCTGCTGCCATTGCTTGGTTGTAGTTAATTTCTCCAGCATAAGCAGTTAAAGCGATCGCAGGAATTTGTCCGCCTTGTTCTGGCGGTAATTTTCTCACCTCGCGCAGCAGCATATAGCCGTCCATCACAGGCATTCCTATATCGCTTAACAAGATATCTGGCTTTGATTGCATTAGTATTTCTAGCGCTTCACTTGCTGATTCAGCTAGTGTTACAGTTGCGCCATATTGTTCTAGGGCAAAGCTAAAAAACTCTCGCACATCAGCTTGATCGTCTACAAGCAGAATTTCTACTCCAGCAAGTAAGGTGTCGTCGGTACTAACTTCTGCTTGAGAAGCTTCACCACTGCTGACTCGCAACTCAGAATTTTTCAGCAAAGGTAGTCTAACTGTAAAGGTAGCCCCAAGTCCTTCTCCCAGACTCTCTGCCTGAACTGTACCACCATGAAGTTCTACTAGATGACGCACAATTGCTAGTCCTAATCCTAGCCCGCCAAATATCCTGGTTGTCTTGGCATCTGCTTGTCGGAAGTAATCAAAAACGTAGGGCAAAAATTCCAGCATGATTCCCTTACCTGTATCAATCACCTGGATTTGAGCTTCTAACCCAATTTGCTCTAAACGTACTTCTACTCGTCCTTCTGTGGGTGTGAATTTAACGGCATTGGAGAGGAGATTCCACATTACTTGTTGCAAGCGATCGCTATCACCCAAAACTTTGCCGATATCATTACTTAATACCGTTTTTATTTCAATTGATTTGGCTTCGGCTGCTAAACGCACCGTTTCTAGTGCAGCTGCGATCGCTACTTTCAAATCCACTGCATAAAGATTTAACCTAACTTTCCCTTGTAAAATCCGCGAAACATCAAGTAAATCTCCAATCAGTTGGGTTTGTAACTTGGCATTACGCTCGATTGTTTCTAATGCCCGGATTCTTGTGGCTTCATCAAACTTGCGGGTTCTGAGTAACTTCGCCCATCCTAAAATCGGATTCAGGGGAGTTCTGAGTTCATGGGAAAGGACAGCGAGGAATTCATCTTTAATTCGGTTGGCTGTCTCGGCTTGTGCCCTGGCAGTTTTTTCGGCTTCGTAAAGTTGAGCGCGGGCGATCGCTTGCGCACACTGTTGTCCCAGTGTCAACATAAAGCCCCGATCTTCTTCGTTAAATATTTGTTCAGTGGTAAAGCTTAATCCCAGTGCCCCAATTACTTTGCCTTCTGCTACCAAGGGAATGGAAGCCCAGGCATGATTCCCTGTAAGAGCCACAATATCTGCTAAGTTCGGATATTTAGCAATCAAGGCTGCTAAATTTTCTAAAAAAATCGGCTGCCTAGTTCTGACTGTTTCCGCTATTTGGTTAGGTGCGTTGATGGGAAAATTTGCCCAAGCATCTATGAGTGATTGTGGATAGCCAGTTGCTTGCACAATTTTTAGGGTAGTACCTCCCTCAGTAAGTAAGACAACAGAACCAGCAGTGGCTTGCAAGGCGGCAATCCCTTGATTTACTACTACATCGGCTACCTGTTGGGGAGTTAAGGCTTCCGAGAAGGCAGCAGTTATTCTTTGTAAAAGTAGTGTGCGATTGACAGAGCGTTCAGTTTCCTGGTACAGTCTAGCGTTGTCTATGGCTATTGCTGCCCGACGAGCAATATCCTCTGCTAAAGCCAAGTCTGTTTGTTGATAGTGCCGACCTGACTCGGCTGTAAAAAAAGAGATTGCTCCAAATAATTGCCCACGGGAACGAACTGGAATCACCATTAAAGAAGAAATATCCAGCCTTCGCAGCAATTGCAGATGTTCCTCATTTTGAGCCATCTGGACAAAATTAGAGTCAGATAATTCGGGACAAAAGATAGAGATTCCTAATCCTAGCTGCTCTACAAGCTGTTTTGTTCCAGTTTTGGGTGGATAACGCAGGCGAATTTCGTCTAATATATTTTGTTTTGTGGGATCGGCTATTGCGATCGCAATTTGTTTACTTGACCAATCTTTCTGGAAAACATCTACAATACACCAGTCAGCGAGGGTAGGAACTGCTAGATTAGCCACATTTTTTAAGGCGACTTCATAATCCAATGAGGCAGCTAGTAAGGTGCTGGCTTCGACTAAAAAGTTTTGTGTGGCTTCAACTCGTTTGCGTTCGCTGATATCCTCAACAATACCTAATGCATACTTTGGAAATCCCTTATCATCCCAAACTGCTGATGAAGTTAGGTTTACCCAAACAATGGAACCATCTTTGCGGATGTAGCGCTTCTCTAGGGAATAACCACTAATTTCTTTTGTTAAAACTCGCCGAGCATTTTCCCAATCAATTTCTAAATCGTCAGGGTGGGTAATATCCTGAAAGTTTAATTGGATTAACTCTTCATGGCTGTATCCAGTAATTTCGCACAGAGCAGGATTAACTTGAAGAAATCGTCCATCCAAGGCTACTAAAGTAATACCGACAGCTGCTTGGTTGAACATTGCCCGGAACCTTTCTTCGCTTTCCCGTAAGGCAACTTCTGTTTGCTTTGCTGCTGTCACCTCTGCCAAAATAATCCCAATACCTATGGTTTCTCCCATTGCGTTGTTGACTGGGTAATAGTTCCCCAGCCAGTAGCCGTAACGTTCTGGTTGTTCCTTTGTCTTACCACTGATTTCTACATTCAGCAGGGGTTCTCCAGTATCCAACACGCGCTGTAACTGTTGCTCCAACTCAGCCGCCATCGCTGGTAAAACTTCGCTAAATTTGCGTCCTAGATGTTCTTCTATGGTTAAACCATTAATGTCAGCGAAAACTTGATTAATTCGGATATATCGCAGTTCCCGATCTAAAAAGCATACGGCAACGGGAGCAGCTGCTAAAAGCGCATCTAGAAGAGATAGAGATTCGGCATAATGAACTAAAGCCTGGTGGATATCTCGATAAAGTCGGGCATTTTCCACTGCTAAGGCAGCCCGATGGCTAATATCTGTTGCTAAAGTTAGGTCAGTGCGATCGTAGCGACGGTTTGATTGAGTGCTAACAAAGCTAATAGTGCCAAGGACTCGCCCTTGTGCGATTAATGGCACAATCATCACAGATTTCATCCCCAATTGCCGAACAAGTTCTAAGTGCTCCTGATTCTGAGTACTTGCCACTAATAGCGAGTCAGTTATTTCTGAGATTAATTCACTTTGACCGGTTTGCAGTACTCTAGTAATTGCACTTGCACCCTTATAATCTGTGGCATACTCCTGAAGTTTACGCGCCAACTCCGCTTTAGATGGGTCTGCATGGGCAATTGGTAGGCGGCGAATAGAACCATCTTCATTTAAAATATCAACGCTACACCAATCAGCTAGCTGAGGAACTGAGATTTTGGCGATTTGTTCTAAAGTTTCTTCATAATCTAGCGAAGTAGAGAGTACACTACTAACTTGAGCAATATAGCGGAGTCTTTCTTCAGCCTGTTTACGCTCTGTAATATCAAGAACAAAAAAAGCTCCTCGATCTACAGTCTCTTCAAAGTGGCTACCACCCGCCAAAATTGGGAAGCGGGAACCGTCTTTACGAATATATTCTTTTTCAAAGGGGGTGCAAAATAATTTGTCTTGAAATTGAGTTAGTGCTTGCTTATCGAGTGGTAGGTATTCTTTAGGAGTTAGGTCTTGCCAACGAAGTTTTCCGGCAAATAATTCTTCACGGGTATAACCCACCATATTCAGCAAGGCATCGTTAGCATCTGTAATCCTGCCGTCTCTGTGCCAGAAGCCAATACCAATCATATTTGACTCAACCACACTGCAAAACTTTGCTTCGCTTTCGCGCAGTGCTTTTTTAGCAGACTTTAATCCCTCACATAAAATACTAAAGAGCAATCCTTGTAATGCAAACAACCCAATTTGCAGAAAATTTGATAAGTCAAAACTTAAATCATAAGCTGGGGGTAGAAAGAAGTAATCGATCACTAACGCAGACAAGCCGATAGCTAACAGCCCTGATTTCAAACCACCATACCAAGCACTCACCATTACAGCGCTAAAAAACAGCATGAAAGGAGTTCCACTCATGGTTAACCAAGGGTCTAACATTAACATTAGCACTAATGCGAGTGTGACAATTAATACAGCAATGCCATAACGCAGTAAGTGGGAATAACGAATATGGGGCATGAAAATGTTTTGGAATAACCAATACTTATTGCAAAGGCTCTATACACCCTAAGCTAGTTTGTAATTTTTAGTAATTTATCTCCAGATAGATTTTTATTTATTTAAAAAACCTCTTTTGTGAGAGGTTAATTAGGCGATAATATAGTATGTAAAGCCAGAACTTATTACTAATTTTATATCTTACTTTTCACGTTATGTGGAAAAGCTAACCATTGACCTAACCCCCTTCCCTACAAGGGAAGGGGGAAAATTCAAAGTATCTCTCCTTAAAGGATGAGACAAATAGAAGTGAGGTTTTTTAGATATCGTGAAAAGTCAGATTTTCTATATCTAATTCCAAGAAATACTGTTACCCAAGTTTATAATAAATGTCAAAATAAATAATTGAAACCGCTACTTTTGTCAACAAAATCAAAAGTTTATGATTAATTGACTTTTTTAGTTGATTACTTTGTCCTCCTGTCACAGACTCGATTGCGAGATTGATGGTATTTTATTTTTGCACAAACTCTTTTATCCCAATCGCCATACAAGCTATGACACTCAATTTATATTTTCTGCGACATGGAGAAACTACTTTTAGTCAAAGTGGTAATTTCTGCGGTGAAACTGATGCGGAATTGACGACAGAGGGGATGCAGATGGCATCCGGTTTTGCCGATGTTTATCAACAATTGAAGTGGGAGGCGGTTTATGCTAGCCCGATGAAGCGCACAGTTGCAACTGCCAAGCCATTTTGTGATGCTATCGGTATGGATATGCAGTTGCGTGACGGACTTAGAGAAGGTAGTTACGGCGAGTGGGAAGGGAAGAGTAAATCGTTTGCCCAAGAGAATTACGCCCAAAACTATGTAAAATGGTTGACAGAACCGGCTTGGAATGCACCCATTGGTGGAGAAACTGCGGTAGATATTGCTAACCGTTCTATGCCTGTAATTGCTGAAATTCAAGAAAAACATCACCAAGGTAATGTTTTAGTAGTTTCCCATAAAGCTACGATTCGGATTATGCTTTGCAGTTTACTGGGAATTGATTTAGGACGCTATCGCTATCGGGTGAATATTTTGGTCGCGTCGGTAAGTATGGTTAAATTTGATGTTCATGGGCCTTTGTTAGAAATATTAGGCGATCGCCATCATATACCCGATCATATTCGCGATCGTCCGGGAACATAACAGTCAATTTTTTTAACGACATCTTTCGTAGGGTTTAGCGAACGTAGGGGCGCAATGCCTAGATAATTAGTTCGGCATCAATAAAACTATCTTCAATTAATGCCTAACCCTAGTGGTCTGTCCCAAAAATTCTGATTGATTAGTTTGTTACCAAAACCCTGTAGAGACGCGCCATGGCGCGTCTCTACAACCCATCATATTTAATGGGACAGACTACTACCAGTGTGATCTAATAAAATTCGTTTTAATTTATATCCTTTAGCACTGTTACCAATTTTTCAATATGTGCTGCTTCATGAGTTGCCATTAAAGATATTCTAATCCGACTTGTGGGGACTGTGGGGGGACGAATTGCTGGGGCAAAAATGCCAGCATCTCTTAGCTGTTTTCCAGCAATGAGTGCATCTGTTGCACTGGACAATTGAAAACATAATATAGGTGATTCCGAAGGTAATAATTTTAAATTAGGTAACTGTTCTTGCAGCAAATTTTTTAAGTGATGTACATTTTGCCATAATTGGGCACGGCGTTGCGGTTCTTGTTGCACTATCTTGATGGCTGCTAAAGCCGCCGCCGTGTCAGCCGGTGAAAGCCCAGTTGTGTAAATCCAAGTGGGGGCGCGGTTTTGCAAAAAATCAATTAAAGTGCTACTTCCTGCTACATACCCGCCTAAACTACCTAAAGCTTTACTCAAAGTGCCAACTTGAATTAACTGCTTTCCCGTACATCCAAAATGTTCCACACACCCAGCGCCAGTTTTTCCTAGTACCCCTGTGGCATGAGCTTCATCAATTAGCAGCATACAGTTAAATTCATCAGCAACATCCAACAGTGCGGGCATTGGACATAAATCGCCATCCATGCTAAAGACGCTATCAGTAAGAATCAAACAGCGTCGGTAGTTTTGTCGCTGTTGACTCAACTGAGTTTTTAAGACTGCAATATCACAATGCGGATATTCTACAAATGCTGCACCACTGAGAATCGCTCCATTTTTCAGACTGGAATGATTGTACTGGTCAGAGAATATTAAATCACGTTTGCCAACAAGGGCGGTAATTGTACCCAAATTGGCTAGATACCCGGAACTAAATACCAAGGCATCTTCTGTTTGTTTGGTAGATGCGATCGCCTCCTCTAATTCTCTGTGCAATTGCCGATGCCCACTGAGTAATCTAGAACCAGTGCTACCAGTTCCAAATTGTGCGATCGCAGCAGTCGCGGCTGCCATCAATCGCTCATCCCCAGCCAATCCTAAATAGTCATTACTGGCAAAATTAATTACCTCTTGCCCAGCTAAAATCATCGTTGCACCCGGACGACCGTTGATAGGTTGTACTGAACGATACCAGTCAGCCCGATGAATTGTTGCTAAGGAATGTTCTAGCCAAGCATAAGGATCGGTCATTGGGGAGTGGGGAGTGGGGAGTGGGGAGTTAGGAGTTAGGAGTTAGGAGTTAGGAGTGGGGAGACAGAGGAGAATAATTAATGACAAATGACAATTAAACTTGTTCGCTACTGAGATGAGCGATCGCTTGTTTAATCCAGTCTTCGACGTAGGCATCTTTGGGTAGTCCGATGTCTTCGCTTACCACATGCAGGGCGTGACTGACTTCATGGGCTGTGTATCCCAAGGCGAAGAGGGTCATTTGCACCTCTTCGAGAATTCCTGGTGCTGGCCCACCTGTGGCGACGAAGAACCCGGCTGATTTGCGCCACTCGACTAATTTGCTTTTCAGTTCCAAACAGATGCGTTCAGCGATTTTTTTACCGACACCAGGAGCCTGAATTAAGATTTGTGTATTGCCAGCGATAATTGCTTGGACTAAATCTGGTAGTTCCAGAGTGTCCAAGAGGGCGATCGCTAAGGCTGCACCAATACCGGTCACAGTCAGCAAGTGACGAAATAAATCGCGTTCGGCTGGTGAAGCAAAGCCATATAAAAAGGGCACTTCTTCACGAATTTGCAAATGGGTAAAAATTTGCGTTACTCCTCCCGACTCTGGTAAGTGGTTTGCTAGTCGTTGGGGAACTTGCAAATCATACCCTAAGCCATTGACTTCCAGAGTCAGAATCACGCGATTAGCGCCAATTGTTTGGATACCAGCGACTATACCTTTTAGATAACTAATCATTACAAAAAACCAAAATAATTTAAGCCTTCGATAATTCCACCTGCACAAAAGCTTTTTGCCAGGTAGCGGTAGTCTGCGGGATACTCATTGTGCCATTGGAGTAACTCTTTTCGGGCATTCCCCACAATGATTCCCCGTTCGTTGCCTACAGCAAATAAAGCAATATCATTACCTGAATCACCACAGACAACTGTTTGTTCTGCTGCAAATTTCCACTTCTGGCGTAAAAACTGCATTGCCTGACCTTTATCGCTGCTATGGGGTACAATGTCAAGGTCAATACCGCTACTGTAGATTAACTTTACATTTAATTTAGATTTCTGCAACTCTGCTTCAAGTTGTGGTAGAACATTTGCAGATGCATCTTGTTCTAGGAAAAAGCTCACTTTAAAGGGACGCTGTTCTGAATCTGGTTGGCGAACTAACCCACGGAATTTTTTACTAATCGATAATACAGTTTCCCGTTCCCATCCCGGAGAGAGGATTTCTGACCAATCGGAGTCTGGAGTATCAGTACCATCAAGGTAAATCTCTGTACCCACAGAAAGAACAAGGGCATCTGGTTGCAAAAGATTTTTTTGAGCTTGGAGTTCTTTGTAAAGTACAGGCGATCGCCCGGTAGAATAAACGATTTTAGTGCCATATTCTTGGCGATGTCTCTTCAGCAGTTGATTGAGTTCTGGCAAAGCGCTGTCATCGCCCACGGTGCGATACACAAGGGTGTCATCTAAGTCAGTGACAAAAAGAAATTTAGCCATAACCACTTTTTAATGCTTCGTTTTACATCAAAAAGTTTATGTCCTTTTTGCACTTATCTAAAGAAAACATAGATGTAGTCTGGTTTAACAAAAAACTCAGGAGACAGAGAGAACAGTATTCCTCTTGCAAAAACTACCTTTGTTGTTAAATTTCTGGCAATAAATAGATTTATAAGTTCATTACAATGATTGTTGCAAATACTTAAGCCTTTCTTATACATGGAAGAGCAATTGTTGCAAAGTATTAAGCGTTTGCAACAACTAATTATACCTTTGCTGCAAATACTTAAGCCTTTCTTATACATGGAAGAGCAATTGTTGCAAAGTATTAAGCGTTTGCAACAACTAATTATACCTTTGCTGCAAATGCTTAAGCCTTTCTTATATATGGAAGAACATTAGCTGCAAACGTTCAAACTTTGACAACTAATGTTTAAATTTGAGCGATGTCTATAGAGACGTAACACTAAAAAACAATGTAGAGACGTAGCAATACTGTTCGGTTAAGCAAGAGACGCGATGAATCGCCGTCTCTACAAGACTACAATCAATTTAACGAACTTTGGGGGTTTAAGTCCCCAGCAAGACAGGCAGCGCGTGAAAGTGTCGGGGTATAAATCCCCGTCACAAAACGTAATTGCGAATTGCGAACTTGTGCCGAGCGACTTGTGCCGAGCGACTTGTGCCGAGCGAAGCCGAGGTAAGCCGAGGTAAGTCGAGGTATTGCGAAAAAGCGAATTGTTTTAACCACCTCTATCGGCTGCTTTCGTGGTCAACACCTCTCGATCACATCCAACTCCAACTGATTCTACCTCCGACATTCCGCCTCTTGAGAGTGGCGATCGCCTTATTCGTCCAGAGTTTGAACGTCGCTATAATGCCATGCCCAACCTCAAAAAAGCTGAATTGATTGAAGGAGTCGTTTACGTGGCATCACCTTTGCGCTTTTCTTAGTGCCATTCGGCTAAGTTCAGTGGAGCATCAGATGTTTATTCAGCAAATAAGTACTTAGGGAACTCCAAAAAATAAATTATTCCACATTAAAGTCGTTGACTGTTGACTGTTGACTGTTGACTGAAAACTCGTGAACCGTCAACGGTCAACAGTGAACAATAGCAATGGAATATTTTTTTACTTGGAAGTCCCTTAAACGGAATTATTTTAAGAAAAAAGATGGTTTACTGTGTACCAGTGCCACCACAGCTTGAACTAACTCTTCTGGATCAAGGGGCTTGGTAACGTGCCGTTGATAACCACTGCTTATAGATCGTTGGTAATCATCAACTCTGGCATAGGCAGTCAAAGCGATCGCAGGAATTTCCCCGCATTTTTCCGGGGTTAAAGTGCGGATTTGTTGAATCAGAGAATAACCATCAACTTCGGGCATTCCAATATCACTGACTAAGACATCGGGTTGAAAGGACTCCAGATTTGCCAACACTTCTGCCGCAGAGGCAACAGTCAGGACTGTAGCTCCGTATTCAGCAAGCAATACTGTTAATAACTCACGGGCATCAGGATCATCATCAACTGTGAGAACTCGAATACCCGTGAGTTCGAGTGCTGGTTGTGGTAACTCATCTGTCTGCGGGGTTTCCGGTTCAACATTCAGCAGTGGCAACTGGACTGTAAAGGTAGCTCCCAAGCCT